>CAYNST010000049.1:0-23541 GCA_964399955.1 uncultured Cellvibrionaceae bacterium
AAGGCTTGCTCAGTTTATTTATTCGTTCGATTTTTATCGAAAATATGGCGCTGGCGTACTTTTTGGGAATGTGTACTTTTCTCGCCATCTCCAAAAAAATCGACGCCGCTATTGGTCTTGGCATCGCCGTGACCGTTGTTCTGGTGGTCACCGTCCCAATCAATAATTTGCTGTTCAGCTACCTGTTGGACGAAGGCGCACTGGCCTGGGCGGGGCTGGAAAATGTTGATCTCAGCTTTCTTGGTCTGGTCACCTATATCGGTGTTATTGCAGCGATTGTGCAGATCCTGGAAATGATTCTGGATAAATTCTTCCCGGCGCTTTACAACGCTTTGGGCGTGTTCTTGCCTTTGATCGCCGTGAACTGCGCCATCATGGGTGCCTCGCTGTTCATGGTTGAGCGTGACTACACCTTTACCGAGAGTGTGGTATTTGGTGCCGGTGCCGGTGTTGGCTGGGCCCTGGCCATTGTGGTTCTTGCGGGCATTCGCGAACGCCTTAAATACAGCGATGTTCCTCAAGGCCTCCGCGGACTGGGCATCACCTTTATTACCGTGGGGTTGATGTCGTTGGGCTTCATGTCTTTCGGCGGTATCGACATCTAATCACGAGGAAGAATCAAAATCATGAATATCGAAATCATACTCGGTGTGGTGATGTTCACCATCATCGTTGTGGCGCTGGTGGCGGTTATTCTGAGCGCCCGTGCCAAGCTGGTTTCCAGCGGCGATGTTAAGATCCTGGTCAACAATGAAAAAGAACTTGTCACCCCGGCCGGTGGCAAATTGCTCAACACCCTTTCCAGCAACGGGCTGTTTCTGGCCTCTGCCTGCGGCGGCGGCGGAAGCTGCGCCCAGTGCAAGTGCATAGTGGAAGAGGGCGGCGGCTCCATGCTGCCTACGGAGAAAGCCCACTTTACCAATCGTGAAGAAAAAGAAGGCTGGCGCTTGAGCTGTCAGGTGCCGGTGAAGCAGGACATGAAAATCGAAGTGCCGGAGGAAGTATTCGGCGTTAAGCAGTGGGAATGCACAGTTGAGTCAAACCCCAATGTTGCTACCTTCATCAAAGAGCTGACACTGCGTCTGCCGGAAGGCGAAAACGTCAACTTCCGCGCCGGTGGATACGTGCAGTTGGAAGCGCCGCCCCATCACGTGAAATATTCCGATTTTGACATTGAGGAAAAATTCCGTGGCGACTGGGAGCACTTTGGCTTTTTCAAGCTGGAGTCCAAAACCACAGAGCCGGTTATTCGCGCCTATTCCATGGCGAACTACCCGGAAGAGCGCGGCGTGGTCAAGTTCAACATACGTATTGCAACGCCGCCGCCGCGCACAGAAGGCCTGCCGCCTGGCAAGATGTCGTCTTACGTCTTCAACTTGAAGCCCGGCGACAAAATGACCGTGTATGGGCCCTTTGGTGAGTTTTTTGCCCGCGAAACCAAGAACGAGATGGTGTTCATTGGTGGTGGTGCCGGTATGGCCCCCATGCGCTCACACATTTTTGACCAGTTGCGACGGGTCAAGACAGACCGCAAAATGACCTTCTGGTACGGCGCCCGCTCTTTGCGCGAGCTGTTCTACAAAGAGGACTACGACACCCTTGCGGCCGAAAACCCCAACTTTGAGTGGCACGTTGCGCTGTCCGACCCTCAGCCGGAGGACAACTGGAACGGCTTGACCGGGTTCATTCACAACGTGTTGTACGAACAGTACCTCAAGGATCACCCTGCGCCGGAAGACTGCGAATACTACATGTGCGGGCCGCCAATGATGAATGCCGCCGTCATCAAAATGCTGAAGGACTTGGGCGTTGAGGACGACAATATCCTGCTTGATGACTTTGGCGGCTAACATAGGCCTCTCCGGATTATGCTGAACCGAGCCATGCAAGCGAGGGCAGCTCTGCTGACCTCGCTTTTTTCATTGTTGGTACTGCTGCATCTCACTGGCTGCGACAGAGGCGCCGGGCTGCACACGCTGAATGTCTCTGGCGAGACCATGGGGTCTTTCTACAATGTCAAGCTGGCCGCTCCGCGCAGCCAACTGCCCGACCAGACGCAGGTTAAAGCGCTGGCGGAACAGGTCTTTGATGGCATCATCGCCAGCATGTCCACCTACGAGCCGGATTCCGAACTCTCCAGGCTCAACCGCAGTGAATCGGAGGATTGGCAAGCGGTGTCCAAGCCTTTGTTTGAGGTGGTGGCGCTTAGTCAGGAGGTGAGCCAGGCGTCTGGCGGCGCTTTCGATATCACCGTGGCGCCCTTGGTCAACCTCTGGGGCTTTGGTCCGGGAGAGCGAACTCGGCGGGCGCCTTCGGCAGAGGATATTGCCGCAGTAAAAGCCAATACAGGTTTCCAAAAGATACATCTGGATCACGAAAAGCGGATGCTGCGCAAGCCGACAGGGCTTACCATGGATTTGTCGGCAGTGGCCAAAGGCTATGCGGCGGACCTACTAGCGGACCGTTTGGTAGAGGAAGGCTTTGCCAATGTGATGGTGGAAGTGGGAGGGGAGTTAAGCCTGCGGGGCCTGTCTCCTCGTGGAGAGCCTTGGCGCATCGGCATAGAGATGCCCAATTACAAGCTCTTTGCCGCGCCACAGTCTCCGTCGCAGACGGTGGCGCTAACCAACATGGGTATGGCAACCTCTGGCGACTACCGCAACTATTATGAAGTTGACGGCGTACGCTTCTCCCATACCATTGACCCGATCACTGGCAGGCCGGTGGATCATGCCCTGGCCTCGGTGACGGTGCTGGCCAGAACCTGTGCCTTGGCAGACGCCTGGGCGACGGCCCTGAACGTACTGGCGCCGGAGCGGGCCATGGAGATTGCCGATCGACAGGGGATAATGGCGTATTTTATTGTGCGTGTCGGAGACGGCTTTGAAACCCGCAGCAGTGCGGCATTTGACGATTACACAGGCGGTGATTGACTCATGCCGCGCCTTGCAGGTCAAAGAAGTCTGACAATACGGTTCTCTAACTAGATAGGTGGCTTTATGGCAACGATGTTCCTGGCCTTTGCGCTCTTGCTGCTGGTAATCACCGGCATGGCGATTGGAGTAATCATAGCAGGCAAGCCCATCAAAGGGTCCTGCGGCGGGATCAACGCCTTGGGGTTGGGCGCGGCCTGCGTCATCTGTGGCGACGACCCACGCAAATGCGACAAAGAGAAGCCTGCACCGGAGTTGGCTGACGGCGGGCAGGCCAGGCTGTTCTACGATGCCAGCGGTAGGTGAATTCTGCCGCTGCTGCGTATTTACCAATCTTGGCGGAGCCAGTACCACCAATTCGTGTGTGATCAGCCACTTTGTGTCTGACGGGTAAAAGTATGAAGCATGCGGATACCGTTGCCGGTTCCCGGTAGCGGCGTCCGCAGTCGCTAAATCAAAAAAGGGGCAGTGATGGCAGATTACAACTACGACCTTCTGGTCATTGGCGCGGGGCCGGCAGGTGAAGCTGCATCCATGGCAGCATCCAAGTTTGGCCTGACCGTTGGGGTGGTGGACGATATGGGCACGCTGGGCGGCAACTCCACCCACAAGGGTACCATCCCGTCCAAGTCCATCCGTCATGCAGTACGCCAGGTCATCCAGTACCGGCAGCAGCCGGAAGTACTGCAAATGACTTCGCTACAGCCGGTTTCCTTCCCCAAAATCCTCGATGCCGCCAAGAAGGTCATTCCCAAGCGCCTGGCCATGCACAAGTCATTTTTCATGCGCAATCGGGTGTCGGTACATGCCGGTATTGCAAGCTTTGCGGACGCCAACCAGGTAGAAGTGCGCTCATCGGTTGGCACGGTTCAACGAATCACTGCCAAAAACTTCCTCGTCTCGCCTGGCTCGCGACCCTATCGTCCGGCAAACGTCGACTTCTCTCACCCTCGTATTTACGACAGTGACACCATTCTTGACATGGCCTACACACCGCGCACCTTGATCATCTTTGGCGCGGGCGTGATTGGCTGTGAATACGCGTCCATGTTCAGCGGCCTGGGCATCAAGGTGGATCTCGTCAACAATCGCGACCACCTGCTGACCTTTCTGGACGGGGAAATCTCCGATGCGCTTGCTTATCACCTGCGCGATCGCGGTGTATTGGTCCGTCACTCTGAAGAACTGGACAGTGTGGAAGCCAACGACAAGCAAGTGGTGGTCAAGCTGACCTCCGGCAAGCGTATCAAGGCGGACGCCTTGCTCTGGTGCAACGGCCGCTCCGGCAATTCGGAAATGCTAAAGCTGGAGAACATAGGCCTGAAAGCCAACAGCCGTGGCAATATCGAGGTAGACGAGCAGTACCGCACTGCGCAGCCAAATGTCTTTGCCGCCGGCGATATAGTAGGCTGGCCCAGCCTGGCCAGCGCCTCCTATGATCAGGGGCGGGCAGTGGTAGCGGCGATTGTCGGCGAACCGGTGCGTCAAGTTACCGACGCCCCCACCGGCATTTATACCCTGCCGGAGATCAGCTCGGTGGGCAAAACCGAGGCCGAGCTGACCGCTGCCAAAATACCCTATGAAGTGGGGCGGGCTTTTTTCAAGGACATTGCCCGGGCGCAGATCAGCGGCGACGAGGTGGGCATGCTGAAAATTCTGTTTCACAGCGATACCCTGGCAATTCTGGGTATTCACTGCTTTGGCGCTCAGGCCTCAGAGATTGTGCACATTGGACAGGCCATTATGAGTCAACCGGGAGAGGCCAACAGCATTCACTACTTCACCAACACAACCTTCAACTTCCCCACCATGGCAGAAGCCTACCGGGTGGCCGCTCTCAACGGGCTTAACCGGCTGCACCGGTTGTAAACCCATCAGCCCGGCCCTCAACTATTCAGCACATTCGAGGCATTGAATAGTTACTCCCGCCCCCTGTGGGCGGGATGAATACGGCGGTCAAGCTTTCAGCGCGCCGCTTGAGCCTGGTGCTTCACCACTGCGTGGATCACCCGGTCCCCTTCAAAATAAACCGTAAATTTATCGTAATCCCAGGTGTAGATGGGCGGTTCCCCAACAGGGCCCGCCTGTTGCAGCGGCTCTCCAAACCGAGACGTCACCGCCTCCTTGGTAACGCCGCTGCGCGGTTTGTCTACATTGGCCGCCTGGCTCTGCTGTCCCAGTGGCACCGCTACGGTTTCTGCAAGTGCGGGCGCACAGGCCAGCGCCATTGCCAGTAGCGGAATGGCCCTCCAACTGCGCCGGGTGAGCAGGGCCTGGCAGGAGTTATTCTGTGGGTTCATCGTTTTTCTCCAAAGATGCAAGGCGATTTCGTGTTTGAATTTGAGCTTTGAACACTTCACGTGCCAGTGTTTGTCGGTCCTGGTGGCTCAACTGGTAAAACTCCGTGGCCGCGCGGAAGCCGTTGCCCGATACATCGCAACGGATCACTTGGGCAAAGACTAACACGGGGGTATAGCTGGGTAAAAAAATCATTCTCAGCACCAGAAAGTTGCCCTTGTAGAGCGCCCGCTGGCAATCAAAGGCTACCCCGCCCTCGGACAGGCTTACCCGCATTGCCTGTCGCTGCGTGGCATTGGCAAACACGTTTTGTCTGGCAATCAGATCTATTTTTTGATTCAGGCGTGCCAGGTAGTCCGCCATCAGCGGGTCCTTTTGCGCAATATCTGTCAGACTCGCAGCGGCCTGACGGTCTATATGCTGCAGAGCCGTAACCATGGCCATCTCCGATTCTGCATCCATCGCCTGTACCGGTGACTTTTGTTGCACCGCGTGAATGTCCACCGGTTTGTAGTCAAACAAGATGTTCTGATGCACGCGGAAATGATCCCGCCGTTCCTGCGCAACATTGTCGATTGCCATGCACTCCACCCGAAGACGCTCTTTATCCCTATAATAGCCCAACTCTTGGCACATCACCCCGGCGGCGTTGCCGGGCTTTGACGCGCAGTCACATCTTTTGTCGCTGGCACCTGGGTAGACGGCGGCGCAAATCGGCAGCCCCGGACCCCGGAGACTGGCCTGTGGCTTGGGCTGCGCCCTGGCCAATGCCCATGTTAACCCCTTTAATCGAGTCAACTGCTGGCCATGTTCAACCGAATCTCTCTTTATATCGGTCTGCGCTACATCCGCGCCAAACGCCGCAACTCCTTTATTTCCTTCGTCAGTTTGTTTTCTCTGATAGGAATGGCACTGGGTGTCTTTGCGCTTATTGTCGTTCTGTCGGTGATGAACGGATTTGACCGGGAACTGAAGCAGCGTATTCTCCGGGTTGTTTCCCACGGCGCAATCACCTCCCAGCAACCTTTGGTGGACTGGCCTGTGTTGGTTGAGCGCCTGCAGGCTATGCCGCAGGTACTGGGGGCTGCTCCCTATGTGCAAGGTTACGGCATGGCAGACGTTCACGGCAGCGTGCACAGTGTGCAGATCCACGGCATAGAACCCTCCTTGGAACCCGACGTATCAGAGGTTCACGCGCACATGCTGGCCGGCCAACTCGATGCACTGCAGGCGGGTGAGTACCGCGTCATACTGGGCGCTCTGCTGGCGCGCTACCTGGATGTGGGGGTCGGTGACAAGGTCAATCTCACCCTGCCACTGGTGGCGGTCACTCCGGCGGGCATATTTCCCAGAGCCCGCCGTTTTACGGTGGTGGGCATCTTTGAAGTGGGTGCCCAGTTGGACCAGGAACTGGCGCTGGTGCACTGGCAGGACGCCCAGCGCCTGTTCCGCCGGGGCGACGCCGTCGACGGGGTGCGCCTGCGCTTTGACGATATCTATCGTGCGCCCGCCGATTTGCGGCAAATAGAGGCCGAACTGGGCGAGCAATACTCCGGGCGGGACTGGAGTGAAACCCAGGGCAGCCTTTTCCAGGCCGTGCAGATGGAAAAGACGGTAGTGGGCGTCATGCTGAGCATCATCATTACTGTGGCGGCGTTCAATATAGTGACCACCTTGATCATGATGATCGCCGAAAAACGCTCGGATATTGCCGTTCTCAGAACCATGGGCCTGCCCGCACGCGGCGTGGTGGGGCTGTTTGTGGTGCAGGGGGTAGCGCTGGGGGTTAGCGGTATAATCGCCGGGGCCGCGCTGGGTTTGGTGGTGGCCACCCATCTGGGTGCCATGGTGGCCTGGGCAGAGCAACTGCTGGGCGCACAGATTTTTGATCCCACCGTCTATTTTGTTACCGCCTTGCCCTCAGAGGTTCAAGCCGGAGACATTGTGCGGGTGTGCCTGGGCGCGTTCGTCATCAGTCTGCTGGCCACCTGTTACCCGGCCTACCGCGCCAGTCAAATCCAGCCCGCAGAAGCCCTGCGTTACAATATCTGAATTAAAACGAGGCTCACATGCCCTTTGTTTTGCAATGCAAGAACCTGGTAAAAAACTATCAACAGGGGCCGCAGACCCTGCGCATCATCCAGGGGCTGCAGTTGGAGGTGTCTGCCGGTGAGCGCATCGCCATCGTGGGAGCATCCGGCTCGGGTAAATCCACACTGCTCAACCTGCTGGGGGGGCTGGACAAACCGGACCAAGGAGAAGTGCGGCTGTTGGGACAGGACTTTTCTGCGCTGTCGGACAACCAACGCGGACGTCTGCGCAACCAGCACCTGGGCTTTGTGTACCAGTTTCATCACCTGTTGGGCGAGTTTTCGGCCCTGGAAAACGTCGCCATGCCCCTGCGCATCGGCGGCACCCAGGCGGGCCAGGCCCTGGCCCGCGCCCAGGCGCTGCTGGAAAGGGTAGGGCTGGGTGCCAGGGCCCAACACAAGCCCGCCGAATTGTCCGGCGGTGAGCGGCAGCGGGTGGCAATTGCGCGGGCGCTGGCCAATGAACCCGACTGCGTGCTGATGGACGAGCCCACCGGCAACCTCGACAGCGGCAATGCGGCGGCCATACAAGGGCTGATGCAGGAGTTGAGCCAAAGCATCGACACCGCGTTCATCGTGGTAACCCACGACCCGGTTTTTGCCGCTACCATGGATGCCATACTGGAGTTGCGCGACGGCGTACTGGAACGGGTTGAGCAGGCGTGATGAATGTTTTCAGTTACATAGGTCTGCGCTATACCGGTACCCGCAACAGTAACCAGTTGGTCGCTTTCCTGTCGCGCATCTCCATTCTGGGGCTGATTGTGGGGGTGGGTCTGTTGCTGGCCGTGCTCTCTATCATGAACGGCTTCGACCGGGAGCTGCGGCTGAAGATACTGGGACTGGTGCCACAGGCGGCCATTTATCAACGGGCCGGGGTCGACGACTGGCCCGCTCTGCAACAGATGCTGGAGGCCCAGCCGGGGGTGCAGGCTGCCGCACCTTTTGTGCAGGTGAATGCGCTGGTTGTGGTGCGCCAAACCGCAGAGCCGGTCCTGCTGTTTGGCATAGACCCGGAGCAAGAGATGCGCGTGTCCCGCATTCAGGAGTTTTTGCCTGCGGGTGTGCTCAGCGCCATGCTGCCGGAGGCGCACGGACTGGTGCTGGGGGCGGGCATAGCGCAAAAAATTGGCGCAGTCGAGGGCGGCGAGGTGATGATGGTGGCGCCTAATTCCAGCCAGGGGGCGGCGCCGAAAGTGCAGTACTTCAAGGTGTTGCGCATTCTGCAAACCGACACGGAACTGGACAACGCCCTGGCAATAACTGATCTTGCCTCGGCCGCCGCACTCACCGCTACGCCGCAGGCTGTGTCAGGGATGCGGCTGCGGGTGGCCGACCTGTTTCAGGCCCGCACTACCGCCTGGCAGGCCCTGAACCGTTTGGGCCCGGGTTATTACGGTACCAGTTGGGTGAACACCCATGGCAATCTGTATCATGCCATCCAGATGTCCAAACGCTTGGTCGCCTTGCTGATGTCGCTGATCGTCGCAATTGCCGCCTTCAACGTGATCTCCACCCTGATCATGGTTGTGGTGGAAAAGCAGGGGGACATTGCCATTTTGCGCACTCTGGGGGCCACGACCGGCGACATCATGCGCATTTTCATCGTGCAGGGCTGCACCATTGGCCTGATTGGCACATCACTGGGTGTGCTGTTTGGGTTGTCGCTGTCACTGGTGGTGGAAGATGTGGTGCGGGTGGTGGAGTCTGTGTTTCGGGTGCAATTCTTGAAATCCGATGTCTACCCACTGACTTACCTCCCAACCGAGGTGCTCTGGTCCGACCTGTTGCTGGTGACCGGCACATCTTTGGCCATGAGCTTCCTGGCCACGCTTTACCCGGCCTGGCGGGCCAGCCAGGTGCAGCCTGCTGAGGCCTTGCGCTATGAATAACCGTTAACCGGCGCGCAGACTGGCGCGCAGCACGCGCCTCTGCTGCCAGCGTTTCACCACGTGCCAGCGCCAGAGCAAATTGATCATCAACGCGCCGAGGCTGCCAAAGGTAATGCCCATGGTCAGACAGCCCAACAACATTGGCCTCCAGACCCGAGGCATGGTGGTGACAAACCAGTCCCAACTGGGTTCAAATGCAAAGGGCGCGGCATCAATGCCCAGCATCCACACCCCCAGGCGATAGGCCGCTACGGCAATGACCGGGAAGGTGAAAGGGTTGCTGATGCAGGTCAGCGCAGCCGACAGGGGCAGGTTGCAACGCAAGATGATGGCGGCAATGGCCGACATCAGAAACTGCCCGGGCGAGGGCACAAAGGCTATGAAGATGCCTACAAAAAAAGCCAGCGTCACCGACCGGCGGTTGAGGTGGAACAAATTGGGGTCGCGCAGCAGAGTGCCCAAAAACCTCAGACTGCGGGAGCTGCAGAGTTTTTCCGGGTCGGGTGACCAACGCTTTAGCAGCCTACGAGGCATCTACGACTCTGTTCATCTATAAAAAGGATCCGCTATTATGCCGATTCTGGCGTGTGAAGACAGTGTTTGCGCAAGCTGCAGGCGGTTGATCAGAGATTGATCATGTCTTTAAGACAGCTTAGCGCAGCAAACGTTTGCTGGTGGCAAGCACGCTAACGGACCCCACTGTTACGGTGGCAGACTAACGAAGCAGGGAGTGCTTTGTGCCATACATCTTCCTACCCCCTCTGGGCGCAGGCCTGGTCTTTTTATATCCGTCCCTGATCCACGTTTGGATGCCCCTCAGCCTGGCGCTTGTCAGTTTGTTGTTGCATTGGCGCTGCCGCACGCTTGCGGCCTTGTGGCTGGCCCTGCTGCTGTTGGGCGCGGCTTACAGCAGTTGGCAATTGCAGCGGGTGGTGAACAGTCAGATCGCCGAGGCGCATGAAGGCATCAGCTACTCGGCTGTGCTGCGGGTGGAGTCCATTCCGGAGCGGCGCGACCACGCCAGCCGCTTCCTGGGGAAAGTCCTGGAGCTGTCTTGCGAGGCCGGCGACCCTTGCCCAGATCTGGCGGGGCAATTGCTGCGGGTAAGCTGGTTTCGGCCGCAGCAGACGATCAATGCGGGAGAGCTTTGGCAGCTTGAACTGCGGCTGAAGCGCCCGCGCGGGTTGGTCAATCCAGGTGGTTTCGACTATCAGGCCTGGCTTTTGAGCCAGAGCATCGTTGCCAGTGCATCGGTCAGAGGCCGGCCGGTCTTGATGGGGCAAAGCCAAAATCTGGCCGCTGTGCGCGCCGACCTCAAACAGGACCTGTTGCAAACGGGACCTGCGTTGGACTTTGAGCGCTATTTTTCCGCACTGCTGGTAGGCGACAAAAGCGGCCTTTCAGCCGACGATTGGCACCTGCTGCAGCGGACCGGTACCGTGCATCTGATGGCAATCTCGGGATTGCACATTGGTTTGGTGGCCGCATGGGGTTACGCCCTGGGTGCTGTGATAAAGCGTCTTGCTCTGGCGCCGGCATTGCGGCGCTATGCTCGCGGTCTGTTCTTCATGCCCTGTCTGCTGTCGGTGGCAGCTGCTGCCGGTTACGCCGCGCTGGCAGGCTTTGCGCTGCCTACGGTGCGGGCTTTGATAGCCTGTGTCTGCATCAACCTGGCGCTTGCGGCCGGGGTTCGCCTGAGTGCTGTGACCGTGGTGGGAGTGTGCCTGCTGGCGGTCGTTGTGATCCAGCCACTGGCGTGGATCAGCAGCGGGTTCTGGCTGTCATTCCTGGCGGTGGTCACCCTGGTGCTGACCTTGCGTGGCCGGCAACATGGCAAGTTCAAGGGGCTGCTCAAAGCTCAGGCGGTGCTGGCGCTGGCGCTGTTTCTGCCCCTGCTTGCCCTGGGCCAGCCGGTCAGTTTGGTGGGGCCGCTGGCCAACCTGCTGGTGGTGCCGGTGGTGTCTTTGCTGGTCATTCCCCTGCTGTTTGTTGCCGCGCTGTCAAAGACTTTGACCCTGGGGCTGGAGTCCACCTTGCTGGCGGCTGCGGATGCGGTCTTTGCGCTGGTGTACAAACTGCTGGAGTGGCTGGCTGCGGGGCGTCAGGCGGTATGGTGGCCGTCGTCAGAGCTCACCTGGGTCAGCTACGGTGTGGCTGTTGCAGCCACGTTGCTGCTGCTGAGCCCCGCCGGCCTGCGCCTGCGCTCATTAGGCGTGCTGCTTCTCGTCGCGGTACTCTTTGCCTATCATCCCACTAAACCACCGGTGCGGCTGAGTGTGCTGGATGTGGGGCAAGGGTTGGCGGCGGTGTTGGAGACGCCCGAGGCAACCTGGGTCTACGATGCCGGCCCCCGGTTTTCAGACTCGTTTGACGCCGGCAGCCAGTTGGTTGCGCCCTATCTGGCGCGGCGGGGCATCCACCGTCTGTCGTTGATGCTAAGCCACAACGACCTTGATCACAGCGGTGGCGCCCTGGGTTTGGCGAGTCGGATGACGATAGACAAACTGCTGTACGGTGAGCCGGTAGAGGTGAGCGCCGCCCGCTCGTCTGCCTGTCTGCGCGGACAAACGTGGCAGGAAGGGCCGGTGAATTATGCAGTGCTGTGGCCGGAGCGTCCGGACCGGGAAGGCAATAACAGCTCCTGTGTGCTGTTGGTGCAGTTTGAGCACGCAGAGCAGACAGTACGTTTGCTATTTACCGGCGATATCGACCGCTCGGTGGAGCGTCTCCTGCTGGCCGACCTGCCCCAGGTAGACGTACTGATTGCTGCCCACCACGGCAGTGGCAGCTCCTCTAGCCTGGCGTTCGTCAATCGGGTCAAGCCTCGCTGGGTGATTTTCAGCAGCGGTCACAACAACCGCTTTGGCCACCCGGCAGAGCAAGTAATTGCTCGGTACGACCAGGCGGGTTCGACTATGCTTAACACGGCAAAAGATGGGGCGGTGATCTTCTCCTGGTTTGACGCATCGCCGGTGCAAATAGAGCTCACCCGCAGAGACCGGCGCAAGCCTTGGTTCACAAGCCCTGCCGCACCTTCAAAAAAATAGGTATGATACGCCACCGTAACCAGTCAGCTTAAGCCCGAATGTGCCCATAGCTGCGTTAAAGAATGGTTTTTTTACACGTGTAAACCCGCATTTTTCGCCTTGCGCTGCACAAATTCGGACGCAATCTGAACAGGCACGGGTTGAGCTGAAAAGTTACACGCCACCAAAATAAGAGAGCAGGAGAAGCCGGTGATTGAGATAATTATGGCGGGTGGCTGGTTGATGCTGCCAATCATTCTGTGTTCTGTATTGGTCATTGCCATAACCGTAGAGCGGTTTTGGACGCTTGACCCGGGCAAGATTGCGCCGCGCAACCAGTTGGGGCAGGTCTGGAACCTTATCCAGAACAACCAGCTTGACGGCGACCGCATCAAAGAACTCCGTCGATCGTCGCCCCTTGGGCGCATTCTGGCAGCGGGGCTCAGCAATTCCCGCCATGGGCGGGATGTGATGAAAGACAGTATCGAAGAAGCAGCCAGTCAGGTCATTCACGAGTTGGAACGCTTCCTGGCGGTTCTTAGCGTCATTGCTGCAGTGACGCCCTTGCTTGGTCTGCTGGGAACGGTCATAGGCATGATCAAAGTGTTCAACAGCATCATGCTGGAGGGCAGCGGCAACGCAGGCCTGTTGGCCGGAGGTATCTCTCAGGCCCTGATCACCACTGCGGCAGGCTTGAGCGTAGCCATCCCGGCCATGATCAGCCATCGGTATTTCCAGCGCCGAATGGACGGCATTGTGGTCACCATGGAGCAAGAGGCCGTGAAGTTGGTGGACGCTCTGCACAGCGAACGGAAAGTGGATCTCAAAGTCAACCAGTGAGGCGCCTGTGCAGTTTCGACGACAGAAAGTAAATGAAGAAGGCATCAACCTCACGCCCCTGATCGATGTGGTTTTTCTACTGTTGATCTTTTTTATGGTGTCCACCACCTTCACCCGTGAAACCCAGCTGCGGGTGCAGTTGCCCCAAGCCGAAGGCGATGCGCCGCCCACGGTGTCCGAGGCGGTGGAAATCACCATAGATGCCAACGGAGCCTACTCCATCAACGGGCAGTCTTTGGCCAACTCGCGGCTGCAAACTCTGATGGCCGGAATCGAGCGCGTCAGCGATGGCAACAATCAGCTGCCGTTCATTATTACCGCCGATGCCAAGGTCCCCTATGAAGCGGTGGTCACGGCCATGGATGCGGCCGGCAGGCTGGGGTTTGTAAACCTCAGCATGACCACTGCCAGCCCGGAGACTCAGGAATAGACGGGGGCAAACATCTGCGTGCCAGTGTGGAGCGCCAGTGGTACTCGCGCCCCACTTGGCTCCTGTTGCTCTCTCCGCTCAGTGCGGCCTTTGCGGTCACCGCTGCGGCGCGGCGCCTGCTGCTGCAGTCTACCCGCCAGAAACTTGCGGTTCCCGTGGTGGTGGTGGGCAACATCAGTGTGGGCGGCACCGGCAAGACACCGTTCATCATTGCCTTGGCCAGGCATTTGCAATCCGCCGGTCTGCGACCGGGGATTATTGCGCGCGGCTACGGCGTCAAATTGCAGCACAGCCTGCTGCTGGAGCCTCACCACAAGGCCGCAGACGTTGGCGATGAACCTTTGCTGATAGCTCGCTCCACCGGCTGCGACATGGCCGTGGGGCCGGATAGGGTAGAGTCCGCGCGTTTGTTGACTGATCAACGAGGCTGCAACCTCATTTTGAGCGACGACGGTCTGCAGCATTACCGCTTGGCACGGGACGTTGAGATTGCGGTGATAGACAGCAAGCGTGGCTTGGGCAATGGCTGGCGCTTACCTGTGGGGCCTTTGCGGGAGAAAGCCGGCCGCCTGGCGGAGGTGGACTGGATTATTGTTCACGGGGACAAAACCCACAGCCATTACGTGGCGCCCAAGCGCGTCGTGCCCATGCACCTGCAGGCGGTTGCCTGGCAGAACGTCAAAACCGGCGAGACGCGCCCGCTTGGTGCACTGGACATTGCCGGTGCCGTGGCCATTGCCGGCATTGGCAATCCGCAGCGGTTTTTCGACTCCCTGGCCGGCTTGGGCAGCCTTGCGGAAACCCGCGCCTTTGCCGATCATCAGGCCTACCAACGCGCAGATTTTGCCTTTGCCGAGGGTAAAACTCTGCTAATGACCTGCAAAGACGCGGTCAAATGCCAGGATTTTGCGCAGGACAACTGGTGGGCCCTGTCGGTAGAGGCCGTTCTGCCCGGCAGTTTTCTGAATTACCTCAAGCAACAACTGATATCCCGATGCCCTCACCTATGATTTTTCACGTTGTCATTCCCGCGCGTTTTGCCTCTTCTCGCCTGCCCGGCAAGCCGCTTCTGGATCTGGCCGGCCAGTCGATGATCCAGCGGGTGTACCGCTCGGCAAGCCGCAGCAAAGCGCAAACGGTTACCGTGGCCACCGATGACCAACGTATTTATGATGCGGTGGTGGCCTTTGGCGGCACCGCCTGCATGACCAGCGACCAGCACGAGTCCGGCACCGACCGCCTGCAGGAGGTTGCGGCAAAGCGCGGTTGGGCGGACCACGATCTGGTGGTGAATGTTCAGGGGGACGAACCCTTGATTCCCGCAGAGGTCATCAATCAGGTGGCCGTCAATCTTGCGTGTCATTCGGCAGCCAGTGCCGCCACTTTAAGCGAACCCCTGGCCGATGTAGCCCAGTGTTTTGACCCCAACGTGGTGAAGGTGGTCAGCGACAGCCAAAATATGGCGTTGTATTTTTCCCGCGCCGCCATCCCCTGGCTGCGCGGTTCCTTTGACGCACAGCAGCCCCAGCTACCCAGAGACCAACTGGCCCAGCGGCACATAGGGCTGTATGCCTATCGTGTGGCCCTGTTGCATGAGTTTGTACAATGGCCGGTCGCAGCGCTGGAGGCGGCGGAAAAACTGGAACAATTGCGGATATTGGCCAACGGCCGCCGCATTCATGTGGCACCTGCCTGTGTGCCCGTGCCGGGCGGTGTGGACACGCCCGCCGATCTGGAGCGGTTGCGGGTGCAACTGGCGGCGGTGTAAACCGTCCAAGCTCTGCTGGCTATCAATGCACCCATTGCCGTACACCAGGCGGCTTTCGGTGAATACAAAAGGGTCGTAATGAAAAAAGTTAACGTTTTAATGGTCTGCCTGGGCAATATTTGCCGTTCTCCCACCGCCCACGGCGTGCTGGAAGCACTGGTGCAGCAACAGGGCCTGGGCGACCGGGTGCAGGTGGACTCTGCCGGAACGTCCAACTGGCATATAGGTGCACCGCCGGACTCGCGCAGCCAGGAGGCCGCATTGGCCCGGGGCTACGATCTGAGCGGCCAAAGCGCCCGTCAGGTAAAACTGGGGGATTTCACCGAGTTTGACTACATACTGGCCATGGACGAGGCCAACCTTCGCGACTTGCAGGCACTCAAGCCGCCGTCCTTCAAAGGCCACCTGGGTCTGTTTTTAAGCTTTGCGCGCCACAGCCATTTCCATGAAGTGCCAGACCCTTATCACGGCGGGGCGTCCGGTTTTGAGCTGGTGCTGGACCTGGTGGAGGACGCGGCCCGGGGCCTTTTGGACCACATTCTGCGCGAGCACGCCCAGGCGTGAGGCTGTCTTCCGCCTTTTGCCTGCAGGCAATGAATACCCTGGCTGTGCCCTGTGTGGCCGAGCACTTCTGCCAGGCAGACACGCTTGACGTCCTTCGCGCCGCACTGGGCTGGGCGCAGCAACGATCTCTGCCGGTACATATACTGGGCGGCGGCAGCAATGTGGTGCTGCCATGCCGCTTGCAGGGCCTGGTACTGGCTCCGGTCCTGCTGGGGCGACAAATTGTGTCTGAGCAGGGCGGGCGGGTGCAGGTGAGATTTGGCGCCGGAGAAAACTGGCATGCCGTGGTCGACTGGTGCCTGCGCCAGCGCCTTTACGGGCTGGAGAACCTGGCGATGATCCCGGGTAACGTAGGCGCAGCACCGGTGCAGAACATCGGCGCCTACGGGGTTGAACTGGCGGATTGTTTTGTGCAGCTTGAGGCGCTGGACCGGCAATCACTTGAAACGCGACTGTTTGATTTTGCAGATTGCCAGTTTGCATACCGCGACAGCGTCTTCAAGAATGCCCAGCGCGAGCGGCTGATCATCACCCAGGTGACCCTGGAGCTAAGCCGCACGCCGGTCAGCCGGCTGGAGTACCCGGCACTTCGGGAGGCCCTGGCGGGTTGCGCCGGCGCTACCCCGGTGGATATCTACCACGCCGTGTGTCGGCTGCGCACCAGCAAGCTGCCCGACCCGGCGGTGCTGCCAAACTGTGGCAGCTTCTTCAAAAATCCCCTTATCAGCGCGGCTCAGTTGCAGGCGCTCAGAACCCAATACCCGGACGCAGTGGCGTTTGCCACCCCAGACCCGCAAACCTTCAAGCTGGCTGCAGCCTGGCTGATAGACCGCAGCGGCTGGAAGGGGCAAAGCGTCCAGGGTGCCGCCGTGCACGCCCAACAGGCTCTGGTGCTCACCAACCCGCAGCGCGGTGCCGCAGACCAGGTTCTGGCGCTGGCGCAGGCCATTCGGCTGGACATTCAGGCACGCTTTAACATTGAGTTGGAGATGGAGCCGCAGCTTCCCGGCTGGACACACCCCGCCGCCCGCCCCTTGTCGGCGGTGGGGGCCCTTACCTCTGTGGCCAACGGCAGTGCAGCAACAGACGCTGTTTGATGCGGCTGCGGCCGAGCCGCTGGACCTGCCCGGGGCGCAGGTTACCCTGTTGCGCAAGTGGCTGAGTGCAGAGGCCAGTCTAAGCCTGTATCACCTCCTCGCGCAGAGCCTGCCCTGGAACCAGCCGCAGATAGTTATGGCTGGCCGCAGTATCCCTATCCCCCGGCTGCAGGCCTGGGTAGGTGACGCCGACGCCCATTACCGCTATTCCGGTCGCGGATTCAGGCCCTTGCCCTGGCCCCCCGAACTGTGGGAGCTCAAGCAGCAACTGGAACGAGCCTGCCGCAGTGAATTCAACAGCGTATTGGCCAACTTCTACCGAGACGGCCGCGACAGCGTGGCTTATCACGCGGACGACGAGCGGGAGCTGGGTGACAGGCCGGTCATAGCTTCTTTGTCGCTGGGCCAGCCGCGACGCTTTCTGCTGCGCTGCAAAGCCAACAGCGGGGTGACCCATCCGGGCTGTGCGCTGGAACTGGGCGACGGAGACCTGCTGATCATGGCCGGCGATACCCAAAAAAACTGGCAGCACAGCCTGCCCAAGACCCAAAAGGCTTGTGGCGGGCGAATAAACCTCACATATCGGCGGGTCATCCGGGCGGATGTCGCACACAGGCGGGGGCGATAGGGCTTATAATCGTGGCCTAGCGTTGATTGACAGCCTGAGCCACGGCTTGGGTGAGGCCGATACGGAACGGATCTGTATAGTGGCGGGCTCAGCAACAACAAGTCTCTGTCGCGATTTAAGGAGTGTAGCCAGTGGTGAAGATAGTGGTAGCGGACGATCACGATTTGGTACGCATGGGTATTGCCCGCATGCTGGCGGATGTGTCCGGATTTGACGTAGTGGGCGAGGCCAAAAGCGGTGAAGAAGCCTTGACCATGGCCCGGGATCTGCACCCCGATGTGGTGCTTATGGACGTCAAAATGCCCGGTATGGGCGGTATGGAGGCCACGCGCAGAATTCTACTGCACAACGCGCGGGTGAAGGTCATCGCCGTGACGTCCCTGTCCGACGACATGTTCCCGGAGCGCCTGATGAAGGCCGGCGCATGCGGGTATGTGACCAAGGGCGCAAGTTTTGACGAGATGATCGACGCCATCAACACCGTCATGGCCGGCAACCGCTACATGAGCAGCAACGTTGCCCAGCAGCTGGCGCTGCGCAGCTTTAGCGGTAGTAAAGACAGCGGCTCGCCCTTTGCGGCCTTGTCGGAAAGAGAGCTGCAAACCGCTATCCTCATAGCCAATGGCGCGCGGGTGCAAACCGTTGCCGACACTTTTTGCGTAAGTCCAAAAACGGTCAACAGCTACCGGTACCGCATCTTTGAGAAACTGGGTATCCACAGCGATGTCGAACTGACATTGCTTGCGGTAAAGCACAGGATATTGGACGTTGACGGGCTAGAGTAAGAGGTGCAACCTCCGGTTAAATGGTTACAGACAATCCCTTAGACACCGACGCCGCCCCTGCGGCTTTCGACCACAAGAGCTTTCTGAAAAATCTGACTCGTCAGCCCGGCGTGTACCAAATGTACGATGCGGAAGGCCGCATCCTGTACGTTGGCAAGGCCAAGAACCTCAAGAACCGCCTCAGCAGTTATTTCAACCGGTCCGGCCTCAGCCCCAAGACGCAGTCTTTGGTCAAACGCATCGACTCCATCGAGCTGACCATCGCCAACAGCGAAGCCGAAGCCCTGGTGCTGGAGCAAAATCTGATCAAGGCCCAGCGCCCGCCCTACAACATCGTGCTGCGCGATGACAAATCCTACCCCTACATATTGCTCACAGACACCGACCAGTACCCGCGCCTGACTCTGCATCGTGGCCCCAAAACGCGCAAAGGCAGCTATTTTGGCCCCTTTCCCAGCGCCACATCGGTGCGAGAGAGCCTGCACTTTCTGCAAAAAACCTTTCGCGTACGCCAGTGCGAAGACAGCGTGTTTCGCAATCGCCGCCGCCCATGCCTGCAATACCAGATTGGCCGCTGTACGGCACCCTGTGTAGGTTTGGTCTCCGATCCGGACTATGCAGTGGATGTTCGGCACACCGCAATGTTCCTGCAGGGTTTGAATGAGTCACTGCACAACGAGCTGGTGCAGGACATGACCAGCGCTGCCGAAGCCATGAACTACGAAAAAGCGGCGGAATTGCGCGACCAGATCACTTCGTTGCGGCGGGTTCAGGCCCAGCATGCGGTAGAGAGCGGGCAGGGCGATGCCGATGTCATTGCCTGCGCCGCCGACGCCGGGGAAGTGTGCATCCATGTGCTTTTTATCCGCAAAGGGCGCATGTTGGGCAGCAAAAGTTATTTTCCCAAAAATCACCTGGGCGAGGACGAACCCACCCTGTTGAGTCACTTTTTGTCACAGTTTTATCTGAGTCTGGAGAAACTGGACCTGCCCGCAGAAGTGATTATCAGCCATCCGGTGGAAGACGCCGAGGCCATTGCCGCCGCTGTGCGCGAGACCGCCGGCAAGACTTTGGATATCAACACCAGCGTGCGCACCCACCGGGCCAAGTGGCTGGCCATGGCCCTGGAGGCCGCCCGGCAGAACCTGGCCAACCGCCTGGGCAGTCAGCGGTCGGTGTGGGCAAAGCTTGAAGCGCTGCAGGCTGTGCTGGGGCTGGAGGAGCCGCCGGCGCGTATCGAGTGCTTTGATATCAGCCACAGCAGTGGGGAGCACACGGTTGCCTCCTGCGTTGTCTACGGCGCGAATGGACTGATCAAGTCCGACTACCGTCGTTTCAACATAGAAAACGTACAGGCGGGCGATGACTACGCCGCCATGGAGCAGGCACTAATGCGTCGTTACAGCCGTCTGCAAAAGGAGGGCAAGCCTTTGCCGTCGCTGTTGGTGGTAGACGGCGGCAAGGGTCAGATGAGCAAAGCCCGGGCGGTCAAGGCCGAGCTGGGCATAGATGAAGTAACCCTGCTGGGCATTGCCAAAGGCACGACTCGCAAGGCGGGCTTTGAAACGTTGATCACCGAGGGCGGGCAGGAGATTGTGCTTAACTCCGACGAACCGGCCCTGCACCTGTTGCAGCAAATTCGCGACGAAGCACACCGCTTTGCCATTACCGCACACCGCCAGGCCCGCGGGAAACAGCGCAATCGCTCCAGTTTGCAGGATGTACCGGGCGTAGGGCCAAAACGTCGGCGGGAGCTACTTAATTATTTTGGCGGTCTACAAGAGATAATGCGCGCCAGTGTGGACGACATAGCAAAGGTTCCAGGCGTCAGCAAAAAACTGGCACAAGAGGTTTACAGCCATTTGCACAGCGAGTAACTTGCTGGCAAGTCTATTTAAGAGCCACGCTTTCGATGTTTAATATTGCCAACCAGTTGACCTTGTGCCGGATCGTTCTGATTCCGCTGCTGACCATTATCTTTTATCTGCCCTACGACTGGCGCTTCCCGCTGGCCGCCGCCGTGTTTGGCCTGGCCGGCATCACCGATTGGCTCGACGGCTACGTGGCGCGCAAATACCAGCTCACCACCCCCTTCGGCGCCTTCCTGGACCCGGTAGCGGACAAACTCATGGTGGCCGTGGCCCTGGCACTGCTTATAGAGCTGCACTCCTCGGTGTGGTTCACCCTGCCTGCGGTGGTGATCATAGGGCGGGAGATTGTCATCTCTGCCCTGCGGGAGTGGATGGCCGAGCTAGGCAAGCGCAAGGCGGTTGCGGTAGGCAGCATGGGCAAGTTCAAAACCACGCTGCAAATCATCGCCATCGTCATCCTGCTGCTGTTTGACCCGGCAAAGTTTGAGATCATGCGCCTGGTCGGCCTGGTCACTCTGTACGCCGCCGCCATTCTTACGCTCTGGTCCATGCTTATCTACCTGCGCGCAGCCTGGCCCAGCTTCAAATTGCCACCGGAGCCTGGCAAGCCGGGTTGATCAATAAATATTCTAAATGCAACTTCTGCAGAGAAAAACGCAATATAACTAGGCGAAGCAAAAAAACTCCGTTACAATTTGCACCCTCTTAAGGCGCGGTGGCAGAGTGGTCATGCAAACGACTGCAACTCGTTGTACGCCGGTTCGATTCCGACCCGCGCCTCCAATTCAAAAAGCCGAGCTCTAACCGACTCGGCTTTTTTTCCGTTGGCAGTACCTCCCGGCCCGGGTGGTGAAATTGGTAGACACAGGGGACTTAAAATCCCCCGACCTTAATCGGTCGTACCGGTTCGATTCCGGTCCCGGGCACCATTTTTATTCCCCTAATGTTCCTCTTGCCTCGCTGAACCCCTTGTACTGCGGGCTGCGGCTATTGACCTTGCGCCTTCCAGTACTACTATTTATCCCTTAGGTCACTGTTTTCCTGGGGGCAGACGGGTTGTCGTGGGCTAGTAGTACGGCAGCTGGCCATCGGATGGATTCAATTGTCGCCGTTCTTGCCTCTGACGAGGTCTGCCGCCGATATTATTCCGGGCATCGTCTTGAGCGTTCGAAGCAGCCTTTCTTTCTCGGCGGCGCTGATACTTGCGGTGGGCTCGTCGCTCATGTCAAAGAGCGGCGACGGGTCGAATACATGTTTATTGACCGCAGTCTCGGGCGCCTCAACCGCGAGCAGGGGTGCTTCTGAGGGGCGTGGCGCTTCAGCCGGGCCCGAGAGCACCTCCAACTCCTGCTTCAGATACGCTAACGTTGCCCGAAGATCTTGTACCTTGGCCGCGTTTGGCTCCGACGTTGATGATGCCTTCTTTAGCTCTCCCGCGAACTTGGCAATGGTTGCTTCAAGGCTCTCCAGGTCAAGGTCGTCAGCGGTCGCTAGCCACGCTTGAGCACGTTCGAGATAAGTTCGATCTGTCATGATGGTGTCTCGAAAAGGTAAAGCAGCATTGTAACGGCTGAACTCAGCTGTGACTTTGAATGCGCAGCATCCCTAAGCGCCACCCCAAGAAGTCCGAATCACCGTTTGTGGCTTGAACTGCTACCGACGCACGTGGCGGCAATTTCCTACACGCACCTCCTCCATTGCCCATTGCCTGTATCGGTACTTGGTTATAGGCTCCCCGCCTCCGAAATGTCCCTCTAATCTCACGAAGCTTCAAGGATCGATATGCAAACTCGTTTTCTTCATATGGCTATTTGCGCAGCACTTCTACTTACGGCCGGTGTAGCGCTGGCAGATCCCGATCAGGCCAAACATCAGGCTCCTGCAGAGCAAGTGCAGGTAGACGCCAGCGAGGCCGCCGGGTTCACCGTTGGTGAATCAACCGAAAGCTGGCACGGTGTGTACAGCTGGAGTGCTCCAGCTGAAATGAACTTCCCAATGCAAATCCAGGTGGAGATGGGTGATTCTGGCTCAGAACTGAGCATAAATGGACAAAGTATGCTGACGGGCGGAGCTTTGAAGGAGGGATCGGTTATCAAACTGACTAGCGAAAAGGATCCGGAGGGCGAAATGCTGCAATATACGTTGCTGCCGGATGGGAATCTGAAGCAGATTGGCGGCGAAGAGCAGGTCTATACAAAGCTTAGATAAGCCAAATGATCTTGTAACCTGTGCTGCCCTGGCAAGATTTGACCGCCTATACAGGCTAGGCCCGACGCGTTGGCGTGAAGCCGTTTAGGAGAAGTTCTCCGTGTGTTCAACGGTACCGTGGTGTCAACGTACAGCGCACAGAGGGGCGCACAAACAGCGACGCTCTTATCGGCTGTAACTGTGCCGGCTGATGGCCCGGACCGACAGGCCTCGGCCCTGATCGTATAGCGCTTTGATTTTATGTATCACAACCCACCCCTTCAATGATCTGCCCCCGGTCAATGCGTGTGGCCGGGGACGCCATAGAGTTTTGTGGCCAAAGCCACCCGGGATGGGTCAAGAATAATGGCCAGAGGTGAGGTGGGTCAGTTTAAATGGGCATTAATAGCTCCGATGTCAGCAAAACATTTGATTCGGTCATAACCGCGTTCGGGCGGTTATGTTTATGTGGCGATGAAGGATGCTTTGATGCGAACCCTCGTTCGACTGATTGCAGGAGCAATCTGGACCGTCAAACGCGCCCGTAGGGGCAGGCAGCGTGGCTGCGCTTGAGTCCATCCCCCTGCTCGATTGGCGCCAATCCCGACGCGGGCATACCATTTGAATCAAAAAGAACCGCTTTCGGGCAATGGTTTTATGTGTGGCAGAGAGATAAAGGCTTCGACGCGAGCCGTTGTTCGACGAAGGTATGTTATTGGCATCGTGGCTGACCTATGACAAGTTGCAGTCAGTCCTGCTATTAGCCCCTTGACTGCGCACTACTAGCCATCTGCCCAGCAGATCCTTTTTCCATAGTGCTGCTGAATTCTGGGGGATCTGGCCGTGCCACGCAATGGAGCTGCATGCCCAGCTTCACAGCCCAGGCCTGCAGTCCAGCGCTTGCTAGGCAAGGTGCCGCAGGTTAGACTTGCATCAATCTCAACAGTCATGGATGGCAACTTATGAGTTATCTTCGAACTACGACTTCCGTTATACATCCTTTCCAGAGTCCAATCCTAAGAGGGTACCTGCTCGATAAAATCAATCGTATTGCGGGACTCAATAATACGCGTATCGTCTAGGGTCTGTTGACGTTTCATCATCGCCTCTGTTGCACCTGAAAACGCGCCAA
>CAYNST010000050.1:0-22080 GCA_964399955.1 uncultured Cellvibrionaceae bacterium
GTTTAGTTCAAGCCATTAAGCCTGAGTTGCGGCTGAGCCGTGGCCGCTCGTGCGGTGTCGGAAACGCTGCCGCTTCGGCAGGGAAAGCAGCTGCGCTGTGTGGCGGCAAAAGGTTGCTACCGCCGAATATCAAACCGTGAAAAATCCCCTGCTTCCACGGATCGCACTTCAAGATGGCTCACTTCCGCAGTATCTGGTCCAAGGGTCAGCCAATCCATCAACGCCTGCAGTGCCGCAACATCACCGCAGGCCAGCCCCTCTACCCGGCCGTCAGCCAGATTTCTGACCCAGCCCGTCAGCCGGAGCGCCTGGGCCCGCGCCTGCGTGCTGGCTCGGAAGTAAACGCCCTGCACCCTTCCGGTTACCCAGAAATGTCTGGCTTCAGGCATGGTGTTGTCCTCTGTATTGTTTCGCCAAAGCACAATTGTTGGCAATTGTTGCTCGCATTGCAAACCCGCTTCCCGCAGCAAGATCCGGGGTACGCATTGATCCGCCGCAAAAAAAACCGCCCCGGAGGGCGGCAAGCGTTGCGAGTGGACAAAAACTCAGCCAAGCCTCAAGGGCTGGGCTCCAGCTCAACGGACAGCTTCTGCGTTTCAACATGGCAATTGGCTTCCGGTACCAGAATGTCGGTCGTGACATGGTCCGCGTAGCCCTCCAGTGAAATTTCCAGCGCCATTTCTCCAGACAACTCGAAAGGGCCGGTAAATTGACAGACATCAGAAGATGTCACTGGACCCAACTCCGCCTGCCAGGCTCTGAGCTCATAGCGCATATCGTTCTGCACCGCCACGACACTTGCGCTGCAGGCGTCGGCCCCGGGGCTGCTATCTGCCAGCGCAAGGCGCACAGACAGTGAAGGTACGGCAACATCAGTGCAGATTTCGGGGTCAAGCGGATGAGCCTCCAAGTAGAGTGACTGAGTACGCACGTGGCAACGGCCTTGGGTTACATCAATTCTTTGTACCGTGCTGGTATAACCCAGATGAGTGACTTCCAATGTGTAGTCACCCGCCCGGTCTTTTGCGCCGCTAAAAAAGCAGTACTCGTGGCTGTCGTGCAGGGGCTGGCCAGTCAATAACTCCACATAGTCGCCATCGCGAATAGTCACACTCGCATCACAGCTTGAGGTGTTGTCCCGGGAGCCGCTCATATACAGCTCCAGCTGAATGCCATCGACGGATTCATCAGAGCAGGTGACCAGTTGCGATGCCAGCGGGCCGGTTGCCTCTTCAGGTGCGTCCCAGTGGGCGGCCCAGAAGGCGTTGTTGTGCGCAAAAAACACTGCGTCACCGTGCAGTACGCCCCGGCTGCTCATCTGATATCTGTGATCAAATCCGGCATCTTTGCTCTCAGCCACAATAACACCCGCATCGGAAAGAACCGCACCCTCCCCCTCCAGCCCGCTGATATCCAGCAACTGCAAGCCGTTGTAACGCCACTCCACGCCGTACCGGTCATCACCCTCTTCAAAAAGCGAGATGGGCAAGGCGATGCGCCAATGGTCGTCGCTGACTTGCAGGAGACTCAAGGCGCGCAGGTTATGGATGGCCTCGCTGTAGGTCTGGGCGCTGCCCAGCAGCAAGGTGCCTACACTGACGGGCGCGTCACTGGAGACGTCGATCAGCTCGGCCTTGATGCCACGCACAAAGCCGGATTCATCCGCGTCACGGCCGAGGGTGAACAGGTAACGAGTGTTCAGCGGGTGCATGTAAGTGGCAAAGCCCGGTACTTCCAGCTCGCCGATAATGACGGGCGCCAGACGGTCGCTCAGATCAATGGCGTAGAGTGGATCGGTCTGTTGGAAAGTAACAATATAGGCCCGCTCCGCTTCAAAGCGCACGGCAAAGATGTTCTCCCCGGGTTTGCCGATAGGAGCCGGTTGTGCGCTGTTGGGCAGTTGCGCCACCACATCCAGCTGATCGCCGGTTTGGCTCATGATGAACAGGCGATGCAACAGATCCCCCTGCCATTCGGTGGTCACAATGCGCAGGTCATCTTCGTGCTCATGCAGGCGAAACGCCGGGTCGCTGTTATGGTTGATGGTGCCGGGCACGCTGCCGCTTGCCTGATACTCCGGCCCCGCCTCCGCAAAAGCAAACTTGTGGATTACCGTCTTGTGGCCACTATCGCTCCAGGCGGTGCCGGTCAAATAAAGTGATTGCAACGACATGCTCAACGCCTCGACGCTGGCGTTGACGCACTGACTGCCCACCATTTGTTGGGTTTTCAGATTGACGGCGGTGACGTGAACCAGGCTGGTGAAACCCATATTTGCGTCTGTGCCCTGCTGCAAATAGCAGTTGCCGGTCAAAGGCTGCTTGCCCGCGCCCAGATCGTATTGCGGCAACAGTTGAGAGACCGGCGTTTCGGAGAGCGCCTGCTCATTGGCGTTGCGCGACGCGACGTCGCCGTAATCCGGTTGAAGGTTGGCAAGCCAGGGTTCAAACCGGGTGATCAGGTAGAGCATGTCGCCTATGCGACGACTGTCGACGACTTCGCCGTCCATCTCCATGGCCCAGTCCTGTGCAGGTGCTGCGGGATCTTGCACATTGATCAGCTCTATGCGCACGCGGCCGTTGCGCGGCCCGTAATAGTATCCAGGCGCGGAGCCTGCCACCGCACCGGATGATGACGAAGTGGCGCCAGGGCCTCCGCCGGTGCTGGACGAAGATGAAGTAAAGACAGGCGGCAGCGGCGTGGGATAGTCGTAATAACTGTGCTGCCGGCGAATAACCGCCAGATGAGTGGTGCTTTGCTGCTCGGACACCAGGTACATGTCTTCTGCCACGCCCCAGTCGCCGTTCAGTTCATAGTGGGTCACAACCTCCAACTGTTGGGTGGCGGGGTCTGTTGTTGCTATTTGAATGCCGGGCTGCTCAACTTCAAAAAAATCTCTGAGATGCGGTCGCGTGGCGACAAACCAGTGCTTGCCATCGTATTTGGCGTAGTCTGCCTCGTCCACCCCGGCCACGTGCACGTTGGTATCCGTAAAATCCGGTGGCTCGGCCCCGCCACCGGGCATGGGCGAGCCACTGCTGCTGGAGCCACCGCTACTGGGATTGTCAGCAACGGAGCCACTGCTGCTGCCGGAGCCGGGCACGGGTGCCCAGCCCCCACCGCCACCGTCAACACCGCCTCCACCGCCGCTGGAGCCTACTCTCAGGCGCAAACCATTCTTAATGTGCAGGTCCAGCGCCTCGGCGTCGGCCAATACCATAGCTTGCTCGGTCACAGGCGTAGGGCGCAGGTGACTGTAGTCAACCAATGGCTCTTTGTCCGGATCCACATCCTTTACACCGCCACAACCGGCAAGCAACAGTCCGCCCAGGGCGAGAGTTGTTGGTAGTCGCATCGCACTTCCTCCATAACCGTTATTGTTGTTTTGTTTGCCACATCCTCAGCAGTCAATCTATCACTCGCAGAAGGACGGGCAACAGCCGGTGGGAAATCAGTTTTTTCAAAGTGCGAAATAAATATCATTTGCCTGCGATTATCGGCGCCAGAACCGGTTGTATTTTATCGCCGACCTGGCTTGCACCAGTCCAAAAAGAAAACCGGCCGGCGAGCAATACTTATTTTGTTAAGTATTTATCGCCTATGTTATTTATCATGCCGCCCGTCGCCAAGAGGTGGCAGGCAGGCGGGGTATTATTGGTCGTGCATCACACCGGCGTCACGGCTTCCAGCCCAGTGCCAAGTATCAAGCTCACATCATGCGCTCCCCCGTCCAGAGCCAAGCGCACAAGCCCATCCTGAATAGCCAACTCTGCGCCGTCCAGGCGGGCTTTGGCGGGCCTTGCATCGGGACCGGGGTCATCCCGCTGCACCCGGATGGTGTAACGGGTATCGGCCAGGTTGATCTCTGCCTCAAAACCGGGCCATTCCGCAGGAAGGCAGGGTGTCAGTTCCAGATGGTCGCCCACCCGCTTCACCCCTAAAATGCCCTCCATGCCGCCGCGATACATCCAGCCCGCCGCACCGGTGTACCAGGTCCAGCCCCCGCGCCCCTGATTGGGCGCAACAGAATAGACATCGGCTGCAACAACATAGGGTTCCACCTTGTAGCCTTGTGCTGCAACGGCCGTGTTGCCGTGGTTGATTGGGTTCAAAAGCTGGAATAGCGCATGCGCTCTATCGCCCTGCCCCAGGCGAACGTGGGCCAATATAGCCCACATGGCGGCGTGGCTGTACTGCCCGCCGTTTTCACGCAGACCGGGCGGATAGCCCTTGATGTAGCCGGGATCGTGGTGGGTTTTGTCAAAAGGTGGCGTGAACAGCAGAGCAAGGCCTTCATCGGGGCGAATCAGCAGACGATCAACGGAGTCCATGGCCTGCTTGGCCCTCAGCGGATCGCCTGCGCCGGATAACACCGCCCAGGACTGGGCGATGGAATCGATGCGGCATTCATCGCTGTCCTTGGACCCCAGCCAGGTGCCGTCGTCAAAGGTTGCGCGGCGGTACCATTGGCCGTCCCAGGCGGAGGCTTCCAGCGCGGCAATGGTCGCCTGCCGGTGAGCCGCCCAGCGACTGGCACGGGCCGGATCGCGCAGGCGGGCGTAAGGTATAAACAGCTCCAGTGTGCGTACCAGCAGCCATCCCAGCCAAACGCTTTCACCCTGGCCGGCTTCTCCCACGCGATTCATGCCATCGTTCCAGTCGCCGGTACCAATCAGCGGCAAGCCCAGCGTGCCGGTCAGGCTCAGGCACTGGTCCAGGCCCCGCGCGCAGTGCTCAAACATTGGTGCCACTTCGTCGGCCACTATAGGCTGGAAGAAGGCATCGTGCTGGCCTGGCTCCAGGACCTGCCCTTGCAAAAATGCGACGGGCTCATCCAGAATGGCTTCATCGCCGGCGGCCTTGATATAGGTGGCCGTGGCAAAACTCAGCCACACGCGGTCGTCGGAAATGCGCGTACGCACGCCCTGCCCGGAGTGCGGCAACCACCAGTGCTGCACATCGCCCTCAACAAACTGACGTGAAGCGGCCCGCAGCAAATGTGCCCGGGTATCCCCCGGCCGCGCAAAGGTCAGCGCCATGCCGTCCTGCAGTTGATCGCGAAAACCGTAAGCGCCACTGGCCTGATAAAACGCCGAGCGTGCCCACACCCTGCAGGCCAGCGTTTGATACAGCAGCCAGCCGTTGAGCATGATATCCATGGCCCGGTCCGGGGTTTTTACCTGCACGCTGCGCAACAGTGTATTCCAATGCAAGGCTACTTCCGCCAGCACGGCGTCCAGGTTTGCGGCCCGATAGCGATGAATCAACGCACGCGCAGCGTCCACGGAGCGCTCCTGTCCGACCAGGGCAAGGACTTCCACTGTCTCCCCCGGTTGCAGCTCAATCTGGCGCTGAAGAGCGGCACAAGGGTCCAGGCCTGCGCCGGCAGCACCGGACAGCGGCGTTCCGGCAAGCAGAGCAACAGGTGCTCTGCTATGGCCACGACGCCCCAGAAATTCGCTGCGGTCGGCGGTCCAACCGCTTTGGCGACCGCCTATATCAGCAAAGGCCGTGCGCCCGCAAAAAGCCGCACTCCAGGGGTTGTGGGCCATCAATGCTGCGGAGGCTTCATCAAAGTGGGTGATAACAAACGGAGCGGTGAGGCCCCGCTGACTTCCCAACACCCACTCAAGGTAAGCAGTGACCGACAACCGGCGGCTGCGGTTGGAGTGGTTGGTCAATTTCAGTCGTGAGATCTTCACCGGGTCTGCGAGCGGCACAAACTGTAGCAACTCGGCTTCAATGTCATGCGCCCGGTGCTCGAACCGGCTGTAGCCAAACCCGTGACGGGCGATATAGACACCGCCGTCGTTGATGGGTTGTGCGGTGGGGCTCCAGAGTTCGCCACTTACCTCATCGCGGATGTAGATCGCTTCGCTTACCGGATCCAGCACCGGGTCGTTGGACCAGCCGGTCAACTGGTTTTCCCGGCTGTTGTCGGCCCAGGTGTAGCCGCTGCCTTCGGTGGACACTTGAAAGCCAAAGCCGGGATTGGACACCACGTTGATCCAGGGGGCCGGGGTCCGCTGGCCGGCAGTGAGTACGGTCACGTATTCGGTGCCGTCTTTGTCGAACCCGCCCAGGCCGTTGAAGAACTCCAGACGCTCAAGCAAGGCCACAGGCGGCGCTGCCGGCGGCGGGACAACCGGCTCGCGCAGCGGCTGTTGCCCTCGGCCCGCTGGCGGCAGGTTTTGCGAAGGGGTCAACAAGCGTGTTATCTGCTGTGCCAGAGGTCCGCGATGGGCCACCAACACCACCCGTGCAACGGAATACAGTAAATCGCGGGTAGCAGGAGGAATAAGATCCGTGCGCAGGGTGAACACCGAGCCCTGAGCCAGTTCCGCGCCGAACCGGTGCCGGGACTGACTGCTGCGAACGGCCGTTTCAATGGCTATTTGCAGATCCTGCACATAAGAAGCAGCGCGTTCATTGATGATCACCAAGTCCACCGCCAGCCGCTTCATGCGCCAATATTCATGGGCGCTCAGCAATTGACTGACCTGGGCCATGTCTTCCACATCGTCAATTCGCAGCAGCACAATGGGCAGGTCGCCGGAAATTGACTGTGACCAAAGGCCCGATTGCTCACCTGCACCGCGGCTGATGGTGGCGGAGTTGCTGCGAAAGCGCGGGTCGGTATAGAGAATGGGTGCAGCCAACCGCTGGAAGTCGGCCGCCGTCTCCGCATTCACACCAAGGTGACGCAACTGTACCTGCGCCTGGGTCCAGGCCAAGGTTCGCGCCCGCTCAAAGGCACTGCTGTCCAAATGTGTATCAATAAGATCCAGCAGCGCGCCGCGGCTTTCCGCCACCACAGTCCAGAAGGCGATGCGGGTCACCTTCCCCGGTGGTACCTTCAGGCTGTGGCGCAAAGAAAATATGGGGTCCAGAACCGTGCCCACGCTGTTGCTCAAAGGTTTGCCCGCAGCAATGACTGCCGCTATGTCACCATTGCTGCCGGAGAAGAACTGCGCCCGATTGGTCTCGTATTGCACGGCCGGCTTGGTGGGCTTTTCCAGTACTGCAAAGTGCGCAGCCCAGAGCACGGGTTCGCCCTGTGCCCGAGGGCGACGCGTGGCAATGATGGCATTGCAGTCGGCCAGATACTCTGTCTGCACAAACATCTTCGCAAAGGCGGGGTGGGCGTTGTCGGTGGAACTGGCCGCGAGCACCACTTCCGCATAGGTTGTCAGCTCGATGGTGCGGGTATTGCGGCCGCCGTTGATCAAAGACACTCGGCGCACTTCGCCGTCGTCCTCGCCCGAAACAAGTACCTCTACGGCGGTGGTCAGGTCGCCGTCATGGCGGATAAATTCGGCGTGGTCCTCACCAAAGATGGCATCAAAACCGGCGGCGGTGCTGCTCTGGGCGGAAGTGCCCCAGACCGCGCCACTTAGGCTGTCGCGCATAAACACAAATGCCCCCCAGGAATCGCGGGTGACGTCCTCCCGCCACCGGGTAATCGCAATGTCGCGCCAGCGGCTGTATCCCGCACCACTGGCGGTCAGCATGACGGCATAGCGCCCGTTGGACAAAAGGTGCGTGATTGGACGAGACAGGGCGCCGGCCGAGCCGCTGTCAATGCTGCGCGTGTTGTTGAGCTCTGCCGACTCGTCAATGGGGGCGCTGCTCACCTCTTCCGCTCGCGGATGCGCAATGGCCACCACGCGCGGCAAACGCTCCTGCAACAACAACTCGCAGCCCTGCACCATTGGGTCGCGGTGGAAGCGCAGACGCATCTGGCCCTGGTTCAAGGCGTTGGCAATGGCAACGATGGTCATGCCCTGATGGTGAGCCATGTAGTTGCGGACAATGGCAAACTTCTGACCGTCCGGCAGGCGACTGCGGGTAAAATCCACGGCTTCATAAAAACCATAGTGGCCCCGGGCGCCCAAAGACTGCAGATGTTGGTAATTTTGCAGTGCGCCGACCGGATCCACCATGGTGGCAAGGCCGGTGGCATAAGGAGCAATCACGACATTTTCTGAAAGGCCGCGTTTCAGCCCCAGCCCGGGCACACCGAAATTGGAATACTGGTAGGTAAATTCCATGTCGCGAGCATTGAACGCGGATTCCGAGACACCCCAGGGAATGCCCAACGCCCGACCATAGTCCTGCTGCCTTGCCACCACCAAACTGTTGGTTTGCGCCAGCAAACTGCCGGTTGGTGCACGCATCACCAAGGATGGCATCAGGTATTCAAACATCGAGCCCGACCAGGAAATCAGCGCGGAGCCCCCGCCCACCGGGGTGGCGCTGCGCCCCAGACGAAACCAGTGACGGCTATTGATATCACCCTTGGCAATGGCAAACAGGCTGGCAAGCCGCGCCTCGGATGCCAGCAAATCGTAACAACTGGCGTCCAGTGAGTTGTCGGCCGCCAGATAGCCAATGGACAAGAGTTTGCGTTCCGGCTCCAGCAGAAACGCAAAATTCATGGCCAGGGCCATGCTGCGCGCGGTGGTGGCTATTTCCGCCAGGCTGGATTGCAGCTCAGTGTTCGTCGAGCTGCGCTCCAGGTCGTGCCAGTGGGCCTGCATTGCCACTTGCAGCGACACAACCCAGTAGACCAACTCATCCTCTAGGCCTTCTTCGCCGGTCTCCGTCATCGCCACTGCGTCGCTTGTCAGCCGGTTCAGTGCGGCTTTATCTGAAAGCCCGGCACTGTGGCTGAGAGCCGTAGCAATTTCCTGCAATTTATCAATCAGCGGACCTTTGTTTGCACAGGCAACCGGCAAGGCGGCGGCGCTGCGCTGCGCCAGGAGCACGCTGTCTTCGACGCCCTGCCGCGCCAAGGGCGCAATGAGTGCAGTCATCCACTCCTCGCAGGCTGTGGCCACCACCAATAGATGGCCCGCAAGGTTGCCGCTGTCCACTGATGACACATAAGCCGGCTCCAGTATGCGTAAGTCCTCGGTCCCATACCAGTTGTAGAAATGCCCCTTGTGGCGCGGCAGTCTTGCCATGGTGTTCAGGGTTTGCTGCAGGCGTTCAACGGCCTGATGGGTGCTCGCCCAGCCGAAGTCCCGCGCCGCAACGCAGGACAGGAGGTACAGCCCCATATTGGTGGGCGATGTGCGTCGGGCAATGACCGGTCGAGGATCTTCCTGAAAGTTATCCGGCGGCAGATAATTGTCCTCCGGCGTCACGAAGGTTTCAAAGAAGCGCCAGGTTTGACGAGCTATCAGGCGTAACTGAGCCGCCTCGTCATCATTGAGCACGGCCGCCGTCGCGATTGCGACGGGCCTGCTTACGTACAAGGCCATGGCCGGTGCCAGTAGCCACAGAATTGCAAACGGAATTACCAGCGGCCAAGCATTGGGGGCGAGCATCACTACAGTGGTGACGACCATCGCGCCCAGCAGCACGCCGCCCGCCATGCGCCTATAAAAGCCTGCCAGAGTCAGTCGAGGCTTGCCGGTAGAACCGGCAGATGTTGTCCACTCCAGCAGGTGCTCACGGGTCATGAACATGCGTATCGATGTGCGCACGATGGCGTCACCCATGCGCCAGGCCTGGTCGGGCAAAAAGATAAAAGTGCACAGCGCGCGCAGGCTCGCAGTTGCAAAGTCATCGCGCAGGTTGGCGAGGTGGCTGCTCAAGCGTAGGTTGCGCCCAGCCGGCATCAGCCCACAAACAATGGGTAACCAGGCGGGCACGACACAGATTGCTATCAGCACCAAGGTGCCTGCAATGGCCGCCGGCAACGGCAACAGCCAGCAGAGCGCCAGACTGGCCAAGGTAAAGATAGGCAATAGCGAGCGGCGCAAATTGTCTGCCATTTTCCCGCGCCCCACGGGCGGTACAGCTTGCCGGGCGCACGGCTTTGCCGTGCCGCATTCGCCTATGCGCAAACCCAGCAGCCAGGGCAGCAGTTGCCAGTCGCCCCGCGTCCAGCGATGCTGCCGCTCGCCCGCAACGTCATAGCGGGAGGGAAAGTCTTCTACCACTTCAATATCCGAGGCCAGGCCGGAGCGCGCAAAGATACCTTCAAATAAATCGTGGCTGAGCAGGCAGTTCTCCGGCACCCGGCCGACCATTGCAGCCTCAAAGGCATCCACATCGTAAATGCCTTTGCCGGTGAACGAACCCTCGCCGAATAAATCCTGATACACATCGGAAACCGCCGCTGCGTAGGGGTCCATGCCGGCGGGTCCCGAATAGATTCGTTGGTACAGAGAGCCGTCACGGCCAAACGGCAGCGCTGGAGTAACCCGAGGCTGAAGAATGGCATAGCCGCCCACGTTGCGCTGCAGCGCCTCATCAAAGCGCGGGCGGTTCAAGGGGTGGGCCATCTTGCCCACCAGCCGCAGCGCAGTATCCCTGGGCATGCGCGTATCGGCGTCCAGGGTAATGACGTATTTAACTTGTTGCGGGACGGTTACACCGGGCGCGTGGGCAATGCCGTCGAGCGCCATGAAGGAGGTATCGGTATCCCCGCGCAGCAATCGGTTCAATTCAGTAAGTTTGCCGCGCTTGCGCTCCCAACCCATCCAAATATTCTCGCGCGCGTTGAAGCGGCGGTGGCGATGCAATAGCAGAAAACGCGGGCCGGCAGGGCCCGGGCCGTAACGCAGGTTCAGTTGTTTTATGGCATTGCTGGCTGCGGCCAGCAATGCCGCGTCGCTGGGGAGGGTTTCTGTAGTGGCATCAACGCCGTCGGTGAGCAATGCAAAGGTAAGGTCGCCACCATCGCCGGACAAGTGGTGCACCTCCAGACGCTCCACCTGTTCCAGCAGGTCGGGTTTGCTGCTCAACAAGGTGGGGACCACCACCAGGGTACGCAGCTCTTCCGGTACCCCCGTTTTCAGCTCCATACCCGGCAGTGTCAGTGCACCAAAGCCCCGAGTGACCACGCGGTTGACCAGGGCCGTGGCCAACTCACTGGCGGGAATTGCGGCCAGCAAAAGAAATGCAAAAGCAGATATCAGCGACAACGGACTACCGGCGGATGCTATTGCCCACAGGGCTAACGCCAATACGCCAAGAGTAACCAGCAAAATCTCGGTGAGATAACCGGTCATGCCCATGCGTTTGTTGAATCGGCTAAAACGCAAGCGACGAGGAGGCACGAACCCAATGCGCTGCTCCAGTGCGGGTCTGCCGTCCATCAGCAAATGATAGCCTGGATCCAGGGTGAGCTGGCCGGCCGCATTGGGCCGGGAGCCCTCCCCGCTTGATGCTTGCAGTGCTGCTGCTGCCACCTCCAGCTCCGAGAGAGGAGAAGACCGCGCCAATTCTTCAATGGCGCTGCGGTACAAGTTCCGGGTGGCAAAGTCCATCGAGCCAAAGTTACTGCCTTCACGCAGCCGTTCATCCACCAGGCTTACCGACTCAAAAAGGTCGGCCCAGTCGATGGCTGAAATCAGCCGCATGCTGGTGATGACGTTGCGTACCGTCAAATTTGACGCACCCTGGCGCAACTGGGCGTGCTGCACGGCCTGATCCAGCGTGGTTCCCTGCTGGCGCAAGTGTTCATCAAGCCATCCCACCGCCGGTGTGGTATCCGGGTCCAGGCCGCGTAGGCGCTTTGCAAGTTGGGCGGCAAACAATTCATTGAGGGGTTCATCGGTGCGGGTTGAAATGTCATCATTGAGTGCAGTGCCGTCGCGTTCGGGCGTCAGCAACCGGTCAGCGAGGCCGTCGGCGTCGGCGCGCTGCTCGCGTCCGGCGGTTATCTGGTCAGCAAGGCGGCGCAGGTTTTCGATGAGCACAATACGCAGCGTAATCGCCACTGCCCACAGTTCACCAATGGTCAGTGGCTGGACACTCTGGTAGGCCGCAATGAAACGCTGCAACATGCGCGCGTCGAAATGGCTGTCGGTATGGGCAACAAAGCCCCAGGCAATACCAAAAACTCGCGGGTAACCGGCAAAGGGTCCCTCGGACAGTTTGGGCAGCTGGCGATAGTAACCGGGCGGCAGATCCTGGTGAATTTCGCGAATCTGCAACTCAACCAAATGATAGTTGTCCAGCAACCACTCCGCAGCCGGCACCACCTTATTACCCGCAGCGAGACTGGCAGCACTGGCACGGTAGGCGGCAAGGAGCACCTTGGCATTATCCTTCAAGCGCGCTCGCAGCGGCCACACGGCCGGAGGGCGAAGCGTAACCGGCTGCGCCCGGGCCAGAGACTTTGCGTGCTGCTCCAATCGCTCGGGACCAAACAGTTCCTCCCGAATGGGCGCGGTGTCGCGCCACAGCGACGTTCGCGAACGAGTGGACAAGGCCGTACGCAGGACTGTTAACATGAATACCTCAAGAAATTGCGGGCACTGGGAACCGAAGGGCATTTCGGAGAAACTACAGATGTGGTTGAAGCCCAGGCTTGGAGAATCCGGAGGGCTATCCGGAGCCAGTGTGCGCCCTACACCGGCTGGCGTATAGGTATTTTTGAAGTTCTTGTACCGGTTGAAGAGAATGTGTCTGCTCAAGCAATTTACTTGAGCCGAATTGTCACGCTTTTCATCGTCGAAAGCGGTGACCGATTGCCGTCAAGCGCTTTTGTCTGGCAAGGAGGAAGAATGCTGCCGATCAGTCTAGGGGCATTTCCATACTGCTTGGCACTTTTTCAATAAAAGTGCGGGAATAGGGTAGCAAGCATTCACGCCAAAATATTTAAAATTGGTGGCTTTTTTACGCGAACACATCAGCGAATGTATTTTGTTTCTGGCTCCATCAGTGTAAAACTAATATCAGGCGGTTGAGGCCGCGCGTAGATTCAAATTTCTGTCCATCAATTGATTTATAAGACGGCAGTCCTCCGCAATCACCTGCTTGGGCCGGTCTCCAAACCATTCCAGTGAGGCGCTGTGAACAGTCTCTGCAGGTAGAGACTGCAGAAATTCACCAAAATCGTAGCTGCCGGAAAAAAGCGGCACCAATCCGTGTCTGAAACCGGCAGCTGAATAGATATTGGCAGGCTCAAATACCGGCAAATTCTTCCGCCCAAGAATATTTTTCAGGTGGAGGTGGCGAATGTGCGGTGCCAGTTGGCGCCAAGCCGTTACCGGGTCCTCCCCCGCTTCCCATATATGCAGCACATCAAAGTTGAGTTTCAACGCTGGGTGGTCGACTTCTTCCAGTAATTGCAGAGTTGAATGCGTGCAGTCGGCATAGGTGTTCGGATGGGTCTCAACCAGCAATTCCCGCCCCTGGTCCGCTGCCTGGAGACAGTAACAGCGCAATCGCCTGACCAAAGCGTGCCGTTGCTCGCCGCTTGTCTTGGCGCTTGAAGTTTGACCTGCAAAGGTGCGAATCTTGCCGGTCTGCCATTGCTGCGCCAGTGAGCAGAGGGTCTGGAGCTTTTTTCGCCCTGCCTGCAACGGGCCGGTCATCGGCAAGTAGTCACTGAGCATGCTGACGTGTAAGCCGTATTCTCTTAACCATTCGGCGTTGAGGTGGGGCTGCTCCCACAAGTTCTTGGCATGCGCCCCCCAGAGCTCCAGCCCATCCAGTTGGTGGTGGCGGGCAAAGGCGGCAAGCTCTGGCAGAGAGACCAGCTGATGGCGAAAACTGATGGTACAAAGAGAAAGCTGTATCATAGTGCCACCTGTGCAATCGTTGGTTGATGAAGCTTCAAACAGCGAGCCGTTCGCCAAGCGTGGTAACTGCGATGTATTTCCTCCTTGATTATCCGCTCCCTCCGGTTTTGTTCTTCAACTTGGGCCATGAGAATACTGAGGTTGCCAGGGTCCCCATTGAGTGCGTATTTATTGGCTAGATATAAAACCTGATCAAACCCCCGCACCAATACTTCAATTTTTTCGCACCACCGCTCAAAGGATTCTCCCAGTGGACCCAAGGCACGTAAAAAATAGGCAAGCCCGTGCTCGTAGGCGTATTTGCGGATGGCCAGTACCGGCAGTTCGCTGAGGGCGGCGCCGAGTCCCACGGGGCCCGATGCAGCTGCTCCGCTGGCGTGGGCCATGACAATGCGTTTTACTGCATCGGTCAGGCCATTGTGCTGCAGTTGGAAACACTGCTCAAAATAAGCGGCCACATCCTCGGCCGGTGCTTCTCTCAGTCCGGCTGCATCAAATTGATAGCCGCCCGCCACTGCAGGTGATGCCACTGCTCGCATAACTCGCTCCCGATCAAGCGCACCCTCCCAGCGGAAGTCCGCGTCCCACATCCACAGCTGATCGGTGTCCGCCATCTCCTCCAAGATCACATAATGCGGAAATGGGTCGCGGTTGAAGCGGTTCTCGCGCTCAGGCAGCAAGAACATATCCAGCATTACCAAAATCTGCTGACTGGCGCGCCGCTGCTTGAGCAAGCCATACAAGTGCTCTAGATTGGCCTCTTTCGACAGACTGCGGTTGTACCACTCGTGAACCTTGACGCCGTAAAGCCTGCCAAACCAGGAGGTGAATGGCAGATGATCCACGCCCTCTGCGTGGTAGCTGAGCTGCCAGGCGTCGTTGACAAAAACTGGTGCATCCCAGACGCCAAAGTACATTGGCCGGTGGTCCAGCCCCGCGCGCTTCAACGGATGGCAAAGGCAACTGACCACGCAGTGCACCTTGATATCCAGCTCCGCCTCCTGGGCAGCAGGGCCTTTGCTGATAAGCAACTGAGTAAGACTGTGGACGGTGGAGATCTGCTGGTAATCCAGGGCGGTATCTGGCAACTCAATGCCGTGTTCAGTTTCCAGCAGGACCAGGATCTGCATCAGCTCAACCGAGTCCAGCCCCAGGTCATCCAACAAATGCGTATCCGGCGTTAAAGTGGCTGCCGACAAATGAGAGAAATGCCTGGTCAGCAGTGGTTGCAGGCAGTCCAGCAGCTGGGTTTGAGGAGGGTTGCTCATGCTAAATGGCCTCCGCCTGACGCACAGAATCTTTGCTCGGATCAAAATGAGCAGAGAGGAAACGACGGCTGATTTTTCCGCCGGCCAGCCGGGGCACCTCCCGAACCTGCAGGCTCCAACTGGGCCATTGGTGACGCGCAAGCCGGGCGCTGCACCACTGACGAATCTCCGCGTGAGTCACATGGGTGGATGCAGCGAACACCGCAGCGACTCTTTCGCCGGCCAAGGCATCCTGTCGGCGAAATACAGCAACTTCGTTTATCTGCGGATGCGCCATCAAGGCCTCTTCCACTTCCAGTGGATATACGTTCAGACCGGACACCACAATGGTGTCATCCAGACGACCCAGAAAACACAGTTGGCTCTGCTCGTTAAAGTAGCCAAGGTCCCAGGTGCCAATCAGCTGGCCATTCTGATGAACCAGAATTTCTTCCGGCGTCTGCACGGAGTTGCCCGCAGTGATGCTGCAATGGCCAAGTGCTTGACCCAAGACATTTGCGGCTTGAGGATTGTGCACAAGGGCCACGCAGCCCGCCTCAGAGCAACCGTACTGCTGCCAGATGTGAAGCGCTACGCCGTTGAGCTGGTTGAGCCAGGCTGCCGGCATGACGCTGCCGGAGGTCATTACGCCGTAGAGCGGTTGCCCAGCTGGCCAGATGGTCATCAGCGCATGAATAAAGCTGGGCGAGCTGTAAAGCAGCGGTTTGACGTAGCTCTGCAGTATGCGCAGCAGGTATTTCGGGTTCCAACCGGTCACCACATGAGGCACAGCGTCGCGGGCAAAGGCTGCTAATACCCCGCATATGAGCCCGTAGCTGTGCGTAATTGGGCAGGCAACTACGGGCGTCACGTCTTGATCCAGCCCCAGCGCCTGGTTGTAACGCTGTGTTTCAGTCTTTATGTCTTCCCAGCGGCGCTCAATGCGTTTGGGAGCACCGGTGGTGCCGGAGCTGAACTGGATGAGTGTGCCGCTTTGGCTTTGCGCGCACGGCAGAAGCTGGATGTGTTCTGCGTGTTGCCAAAGCAAGCCGCTGCAGCCCATTTTCCGGGCCTTTTCCCCTGCCGCCAGGCGTGGCGTGTCGGCAGTTATGGGGCCTACGGATCTGCCGCTTTGGCGACAGTAAAGCAGCACCGCCAGCCAAAGGAATGCGTCCGTGGTGCAGACCGCCAGCCGCTCGCAGCCGCGCAAGGTGGGATTGCTATCCAGTTGGGCCCAAACCTTCTGAAAGTCTTCTTTGCGAATGAATTGGTCGTCAAGGTATAACATAAGCGGTCAGAGCGCCTCTTGCTGGGCAAAATTGAAAAGCGGGTTTCTCACCAGGTGATGATATTCCCGAGCATTGGCGCAAAGCTTTTTGCGCAGCAGTGATTCCACCTTGATGGTCGGCGCGTCACAATGAAGCATTTCCAGGCGGGCGGCTGGACAGTGCTCCTCGGCGCGATACGTCATCAACGTTGTTTTTATGAGACGCCAAAAGCTTTTTTCTTCCAGCCCGTAGTGACGTTCACACAAAGCGGCAAGGTCTGCCAGGTGAAACACATAAAGGGTGTCCATGTGAAGTTCACGCAGGGCTTCGACGGAATCCATCCAATAAAACTGATTGGCCTTGGCACCGGCATAGCAGGCTTTGGCTCCAAAATTTGGCGACCTATCCGGCTGCAATAGAAAGTCCTGCACATATTCCAGACTCTCGTGAAAATCCCGCACCACCACACGCTCGGGCCAGCCATTGACGTGTAACAGCAAAGTATTTTGCGCATGCACTTCAAGCGCAATGCCGTGTTTGGCCAGCAGATGCCACACCGGCAAGATTACAACTTTACACAGTTGCGCCAACCATTTGCCAAGCCCATAAGCTTTGACCCAGGGGTCAATCAGGGGCAGACCGCCATCGTCCAAAGCAGCAATTGCCGTCATTGGGATTGCCTGCTCGCCCTCCGCAAGATGGGCCGCCACGCTCTCGCGCCAGATCAGCCCCAGCTGGCAACACTCTGCGGCGCTTCCTGTAAATAGAGGCTCTTCCAGCACTCGAAGGCCGGCGTATTCCTGCAGTACCAGCAAGCGGTGGGCTTTGAAAAACGCGTCACCATTCACGATTGCCGCCAGCCAAGCGGAAATTGCTGGCGCCGAGTCCACGCCGTGGCTTTGCAGATAGCGCCGTGAAGAAGTGCAAACAATATCCAACGGCATCTTCAAATGAGCTTTGCCGGGGTGGGTGATATTGAACAAAGTGCGCATGGATTGACTGGGGAGATAGCGGTCGCCCGCCGTCCCCAGATGCAAAATTTGCGGGGACACATTGCGCAAGCGGTTGGCCAGGCGATGCTGCCACTGCCAGGGGTGAACCGGAATGTAGACGTAGTTGTCCGTTTGACCGACATGAGGCCGGCAGCGCTGCTCAAGGATCTGCAAGAGATCGGCTCCAAACTCCTGCAACCAAAAACTTGACCAGTCTCCCTGCACACCGGCCACCACCCAGGCGCTGGGTACGGCCAACCAGTGCAGCTGAAACGGCTGTGCGGCTTCCGGACTGTAACGGCGATGATCTTCGCGGCTAAAGCCGGTACGGGCTTTGAAGCACGGGTGATAGGAATGCCCCTGGTGCCCAGCCGTTTCCAGATGCACATAATCCGTCCCCAGGTGCCGGCTTTGGGTCGGCAAGTTGGCGCTGTTCCACTCGCACCAATAGAGCGTCTGCTGCAACTCCTGCAACAGAATCTGTTTGCGCTCGGCATCGCCCGGCAAGGCCTCTACCAGTTGCACCAAAAACTCCTGCAGGGGAAGCCGGGTAGACTGAGATCCTATGCGCCTAAGGCTGCCGAGGTCCAACCGCAGCCTGTCAAAGCCACCGCGCCGCCCTTGACAGCTGTAACCCTTGCCATTGATGCCGAAATAAAAGGTTGTGCCCCAGGCTTCGGGGCCTGGCGCCTCTACACTTTCCACCAGTCTTTCGTAAAGTACGGCTTCCAAGGTTTGCCGCACCACCCTTTGCAATGCCGGGCTCTGTATTTGTTCATCGGCCAAGATTATTGAAGGTTGAGATGGCGTAACCGCCCAGATTTGCTCAGGCATAGTCCACCGCCTTGTTCATCCGTGCTGCGGGTTCCTTATCAACAAGCGGGTTGGGAATGGAGCGGTAGACGGCCAGTTCCAGATCGGCGTCCAGCTCATCGATGTCGTTCACTCGCGTCAACAGGTTGGCCTTGGCCGGTAGGCGGGCATCGCACAACAAACGTCTGACGAAGGCGTAACCGTTGCCGGTCAACTGACTTTGCAGAGCGTTGAGTTTGTGTCGGGTCTTTGCCAGTAGGATGCTCTCCGCCACCAGACCGTCTGCGTCCAAGCGATGTATCACGGCGAACAGCTGATTGATTATCAGGTAATAGCCAAACCGGTCCGCGATCATTGCCGGCGAGTAGAACAGTTTGTCGTCTGCCTGCAGTTCCGGTTGTGCCTGCTGCAGGTTTTGCAGCATGTTGTCGGCCAGGTAAAAACCCTGGTTGTCACGGTATAGATATTTCTCCGGATAGCAGCCGTTCATCTGTAACAAGCTGTTCTGCTGGTGTGCTTCAAGTGCAATGCCGTGGGCATCGTAGAGGTGAATGCAGGGCTCAATGGCGCAGTGCCAGTAGGCGTCAAACCAGCGCAGGCCCACGGATTTGACCGTCTGGCCGTCGTCCGCGGCCTGTTTGAGGATAAGCTGCTGCAGGAGTGAGTGTTCTTGTTGTGGGTGCCAGGCTTCCTGCAGCAGAGTGGCCAGGCAAACTGCCTGCTTTTCCGCTCCACCAAAAAACGGGTTGTCCCGCAGGATCAACTCAAAGCCGCTCTCGTCTTCTTCACCCTCGGAATTTTTGACGGTCATTGCCGCCGGGTCAGCAATAAAGTCAAACTGTGGAAAACGCTCGTTGAATTTCAGCGTTTTTATCAAGCCTGCCATTTTCACTCCTGCGCGAATTTCGTGCAGTTTGTTCTGGCGCAGTGAGTTGGTAATCTTGACCGGTAAAGACAGCTTCAACATCCAGGGGGAGTCGGCAGAGAAAACCGTTCGTACAGACGATGTAGCGGAGTATTCCTGCCCAAGCGGGCCCAGATTACGAATTTTACCGGCAGCAAGCCAGACCTTGACGGTGGGTTTGACAAGCAACCACTGAGCCTGCAGCGGATGTACCGGTATGATTATCTCGTTGTCTGCAAGCTTGACACCGTCGTCCTTGACCAGAGACTTTACAATGGCTTCTGCAGATAGTTCACAAGCCGAATGCTGTTCTACCAGCTCCCGCTGCACAGCAAAATAATTCAGCTGAAACCGCCCTTGCAGTTCCGGGCAAAACTCCGCGTGCTGCCAATCCAGAATGCCCTGCCGGCTCTTGGGCGTGGGATGCAACCAGTGACCCAACAACAGGTCCTGTTCACTGCTGCAGAAGTCCATGGGGCTCACGTAATCGGACTGACTACGATACTGCAAATAGCGAATCATGTTCTGCAGGCTGTCGGTCAAACGATGGGTGATTTCCAGTTGTCGGCGCTTGAGGCCGTTTGTGGCGGTGGGCGAAGCGCTGTACAAATCCTTCACCAACAAGAGCAGTATGCTCCAGAAGCTTTCCACCTGCAGGCCGTCTTTTTCCATGCGGTAGGCGCCGGCTATTTTAATTCGGCCTACTTTGGACCGGCAGCTCACATCCAGAAGAATTTCAGATTCCTGACGCGGCAGGCGCAATTCCAGAAAGTGGCTGCCGGTGAACGAATTGAATGGATAACGCTGGATAACGGACTGGGGATCTTGCCAAACGCCCTCATCAACTTCACGCAAATAGCAGTTGATAAACGCATGGAAAGACGCCAGCTCGGCAAGTGTTCGAGCAGAGGTAACCATAGCTAACACCTTATAACGAGGTAACCAATCGTATCTCGCCCGAACGTACTCATAACTGAAGTAAAAGAATGGCGCAAACAATTATATTGCTTTTCTTCAACACGTTATGGCGAAACCTGAACAGGCACGGGATAAGCTGATAAGTTACATAATGGGTTAAGTAGGTCAACTATATACGAATGATTATCATTGTCATTATTTGTTACGCTTGTTACACACACTCTGGTTTGGCAAGCGTTACCGGTGTACAGACAGGTTTACGCTTGGCCATAAAAAACCAGAGGGTCACAACCAGCAGCGTCAGCGCTTCTGCAAGAGCAAGCGCCCAGAGGGCGCCGAGCCCCGCCCCCAGATAAACCAGTATGGCGAGTCCGGCCAGCGGCAGTGTAAGGCTGCGGGACAGCGCAATGGCCGATGACACTCCTGCCTGTTGCAGGCCGGTGAACCAGGCGGAAAACACCATGTTGCAGCCTGCCAGTAGAAATACCGGTGCCAGCATCGGCCATAATGATCGGGCATGGTGCGCGGCTGAATTGGATTCTCCGCTGAACAACCAGCCGCTGAAAGCTTCACCAAAACCCATGACCAGTAGATAAAGCCCCGCTCCCGCAGCCAGAACGGTCACAAAGCCCAGGTTCCGAAACTGACGAGCGCGCTGTGTCTGCCCTGCTCCCATATTTTGGCTGACCAACAAATGCACCACCTCCGCCACGGCACAGGCGGTCATGACATTGAGCAGCAGGCTGTAGTTGACCAGAGCAAAACCCGCCACTCCTGCCGCACCTTGGGAGCTGCTCAACAGCCAATGAATGGCCAGTAAAACCAGACCTGCAGATATCTCATTGATGAATTCAGAAAAGCCATTGGCACTGCTGGAGAGAAAAGCCTTCAGATTTTTCCAGTTGCGGTGCAGGCCCAGCACCGTTTGACGTCTGAAAAACAGCACCAGCGCCGCGCATTGCACGCACTGCGCAAGCACGGTTGCCCAGGCCGCAGCGCGCAGGTCCAGCTTCAGCGTCAGCAAAAAGAAGACGTCCGCAAGAATGTTCACAGCAGCACCAGCTACCAAGGCTGCACTGGCTTGCCTGGGGTTGCCGGCCGTGCGCAAGAAGTAATACAGCACTACAGACAGTAATTGCGCAGGCACACCCAACAACAGAATATGAAAGTAGCCCGACAGCAACGGTGCCACCTCGGCAGGTACGGCAAGCAGGCGGAACAAGGGCTTGGAGAAGAGCAAACCCGCAACGATGACAACAACCGCAAATACGGCCACCGCCACCAGGGTACGGGTAAAGGTTGCATTTGCCGCAAGGGTTTTGTTGCGGCCTAATAGGTGGCCGCACTCAACACTGCCTCCAATCGCCAACATCAATGCTATGCCGAACACCAATGTCAGATAAGGGATAAGCAGGTTGACTGCGGCCAGTTCGTCGGCACCCAGTAGCTTTCCCACCAGTATGCCGTCGACTATGGCCGCGCTGGACAGCGCCAGCAGACCAAACAACGAGGCGCTGGTGAAGCGCACAAAGGTGGGTAGAACGCGCCCGGTTAGAGGCGCGTAATCCTTGCCGGAAAAAATTTGCATGAATGGCCTTAGCGTTGCCAGTTAAGCGGCGCGGCATCTGCCGGAAGGCTACTCATTTGTGGCAGATGGCGCTCCATTGTCTGTTCGATTTCTGCCAGCCATTCATTTGTTGGCGCACGGCAATGCAGGTGCAGCACCGACTGCTCCACCTGCAGGGTGCATTGGCCTTCTGCAAAGTCGATGCGCCCCTGGTTCTCATCCCAGTGCGCGTTGACCTTGTGGCTAAAGTGTTTGCACAGGCGTTGCAAGGTGCGGGCGGGCGCAGGCAATTCGACCTGTGCCCAGGAGGTAAAACCGGTTTTGTCCATGCTGCTCCCCCTGATCCGTTAAAGACGATAAGCGATGCTGAAGCGAATATCCCGGCCCGGCTCCGGGACACCGACAGTGTCTACCCAATCTCCTTCGGGAGGGAAGCTTGAATAATCCGCGACACTTGCATGATCGCGGTAGAACCGGTCCAACAGGTTCTGCACGGTGAGGGTCAACTCCAGCCTGCGACTGGGCAGTGGGTGCCATTGCACGTAGGCATCCAGAAGCTCGTAGCGGGGTTTGTCCAGGGACTGTCCCGGATCCGTCCAACCGAGTTCTGCCGAGCGGGCAAGCACCGGCAGATCCTGCAGGGATTGGACATAGCGGCCGCTCAGCCCCAGTTCCAGGCGATCGCTGGGCGTAACAATCAGATTGGCGGTCCAGGTGTCGCCAATCGAGTTGCCAATACCGCGGTGCTCATAGGCGTCAACCGGCGCGCCGTTCAGTTCCGACTGGCCGTGCACATAGGCGAGACCCAGATACCACCCTTGGCCTTG
>CAYNST010000051.1:0-10575 GCA_964399955.1 uncultured Cellvibrionaceae bacterium
GCGCGTTTTCAGGTGCAACAGAGGCGATGATGAAACGTCAACAGACCCTAGAGACCGTTACCGTAGCAGGCAGTAAAAGCAACCCGATGAGCGCCCAGCATCCGGGTAAATCCGGCCGGCTTCCGCTTGAGGGGCAGTCGGACCACACCGTCAATCTGATGAGCCTGCTCAAAAACCCTCGTTGGAGCGCGGCTTGCCTACAACTGGCGTTCGCGGACCCATTATTGCGTTGAGTGCCCACAGCAAAAGGTCTGCTGGGAAGATTGTGAGAAGTTGTAAAACACACTGTGCGCGCTGATGGTCCGGCCTTAGAATAATCCCAACCCTCACAAACAACGGACACTGAGATGATTAACAGGCACAAAGTCAGGACTGCAGTTTTTGTTGCACTTTTACCAGCCACTTTTTTGCCCGGCTGCGGCGGCGAAAATGCGGAGCGCGTGTCAGCCATGGCCGAACTGGCAGGCGAGCAAGCAATCTGGCAGTCTCACAATATCAACGATTATTCATTCACCCTTTCCGTGGACTGCTTCTGCGTGGTTTCCGGTCCCGTCCACTTTGTGGTGCGCAACGGTGAAATGCAGTCCGGTTTCATAGAGCGGGATCAGCGCGAACTGGCAGAAACGGAACGCGAGTTTCTACCCACCACGATACCGGAACTTTTCTCTTTGATTGAGGAGGTACGCACCGAGACCAGCTCGACTTTGGAAGTGGAATACGCGGAAGAACTGGGCTATCCCAGCAGTGTGGTAATTGACAGAGAAAAAATGGCGTTTGACGCCGGGCGCGCCTATAGCGTTACGCAATTCAAGGTTGATTAAACAGCCAGGGGGTTGGATGGTTTACCTGGCTGAGCTCTGGCGCTTGGCAACACCGGCCTTTTGCCTGGCTTGCTGTAAAAAGCCGCATACCATCTCCGCGCCTTGCAGCAGGCGTACCGTGTGCCGCTGGATGATATCCGGCGGCACAAAATAAAGATTATCGCCTTTGACCGCAGCCAGGCTGGGCCACTTTTTCCAGTCGTCCAGCCAGTCCGGGCGAGCCTCTCCCATGCCGCTGGCAATAATGACCTGCGGATTGCGCGCAAGCACAGCTTCCAGGCTTATCCTGGGGGCAAGCGTTGGCGCATCAGCAAAGGCGTTGCTGCCGCCACACATACGAATCAGATCGCTGATAATATGCCCGTCATTGACAGTCTGCAGCGGCTGATTCCACACCTGATACAACACGCTGATGCCTTGTTCATGACTGTAGGCCGACTGCAGCTGTTCATGTTGTTTTTCGAAATGGACCGCAGCCTGCTCCGCCCGAGTGCTACTGTCTGTCAGCTTGCCGAAATCTCGAATGGAGCGCGGCACATCCGCCAGGGTGCGGGGATCGCTGACATAAACCGGCAGCCCCAGGTCAAGCAGGCGGGGCAACAGTTTGGCGCCGTGACCGGAGTTCCATACCACCAGCAGATCCGGATTCAGCGCAATAATGGCTTCAAGGCTGAAGCCATTGAGCGCTCCCACCCGGGGTATTTTCTCTGCCTCGGCAGGAAAGTCGCTGTACCCCACTGCCCCCACAATGTGCGGGCCCGCTCCGGCAGAGAACAGGTTTTCAACAATGTGAGGGGCCAGAGCAACAATCCGCTTGGCCGGTTTTTCAAGAGATACCTTCCGGCCAAGATAATCCGTCACTTCCACCTGCGCATGAACGCAGGAGGCGTACAGGGTGAAAGTCGCTATCAGCCATCTATACATGGGGTTGACCCGCCCGAAGTTGCGCTGCGCATTTGTTCAGCCGATGAAATTGCTCGCCTGGCAGCCCCCAGCGCAACCACTCATCGCCGTCCCGGCTCTGGCCGTAACGCAGCAGAACCTGGGCCTGTGCCAATTGCAAAAACACTGGGTAAAGCGGCCGGTCGCACGCAGAAACAGTGACAAACAAGCCGCCGTTGGCGATGCGCGCGCCGACAAACAGGGGCTGCAACATGGCCTGCAGCTGTGCCGCCTGGCCGGTTAAACGCAGCGTTTGTTGCGCCTGCCATTTTTGGTCCAGCAACGCCTGTACGCCCACATAATGGGCTGGATGACTCAGTTGCCAGGGAGAGCACCAGCGCTGTAGGTGCTTGAGCCATGCCGGCGAGGCGATGGCAAAGCCCAACCGCAGCCCGGCCAGGCCAAAAAACTTGCCCAGCGAGCGCAGCACAATCAGATTGGGCAGGGGCATCTCACCGGCAAGCGACGGCACCGCTTGCACTTCGGCAAAAGCCTCATCCACCAGCAGCAGACCCTGGCGCTGCTGTAGCAGTGCGTGCCAGTGCAGCAGCTTCTGCCGCTTGATCACCTGCGCAGTGGGGTTATTGGGGTTGATAACCACCGCACTTTGCACCTCTCCGCCCTCGATCAGGCGCTCCAACTGCGTTGGGCTTTGGTAATGCACTATGCGGTGACCCGCCGCTTGCCAGGCGCGGGCGTGTTCGTGGTAGCCCGGGTCCGGCACAGCAACGGTGCAGGCAGGCAGGCAGCGGGGAATATTGGCAACCGCAAACTGAGAACCCGGTACCGGCAGCACGCAGTCTGCAGCGCAGCCGTAAAATTGCGCCGCCGCTCTGCGCAGCGCCAAGTCGTCCACCGGTGGCAGGCGCTGCCACACCCCGACCGGAAGCGGCGGCACCGGCCAGGACCAGGGGCTGATGCCGGTGGACAGGTCCAGCCAGTCGGATGCGTCGCCACCAAAATGCGCCTGCGCCCACTGTAGATCACCGCCGTGGGCGGGCAGATTCAAATCAGCCACAGCACCCCCGCCGCCGCCAGTAGCACACACCAGGCAATCAGAGCCCTGCGCAACAGGCCCAGGGCGCGCAGCAGATCGCGGTCTTCAGGCGCCCGTCCAAAGCCCAGCGCAGGCCGCGCCTCCACCACACCGTGATAGGTGGCCGCGCCCCCCAGTTCAATGCCCAGACTGCCCGCCCCCGCCGCCATCACCGGGCCGGCGTTGGGGCTGGCACAGGCGGGCGCCTGCTGGCGCCAGGCATGTAAAGCCCCCCGGGTTTGCCCCAGCAGGGCAAAGGTTATCGCAGTGAGTCGGGCGGGAATCCAGTTGAGCGCGTCGTCCAGGCGAGCGGCCGAGCGGCCAAAATGGTTGAAGCGCAGGTTGCGGTAACCCCACATGGCGTCCAGAGTATTGGCCAAACGGTAGATCAGCACAGCCGGCGCACCGCCAACCACCAGCCAGAACACCGGCGCAAACACGGCGTCCGCGCCGTTCTCCAACGCAGACTCCACCGCTGCCTTGCGTACGCCTTTGGCGTCCAGATGGGCGGTTTCGCGGCTGACGATAAGGCCGACGGCTTGCCGCGCAGCCGGTAAATCTGCCTGCACCAGCGGCCGGTAGACGGCCATGACGTGCTCACTGAGGCTGCGGTGGGCGATACAAAAGTAGCCCGCCAGTGCATCCAGCAGCCAGCGGCCGTCGGGCCAACTAAGGTAAAGCCAGCAAAAAGAAAGCAGAACCGGCAGCACGGCTGCGAGCCAGGCAAGCCCACCCAGAGCGATGCTGATGCCGGCAGTGGAGCGGTTGAGCCGGCGCTCCAGCCAGGCGGCCCAGACCCCAAAGCCCACCAGGGGGTGGAAGCGGCGCGGTTCGCCCAGAAGACGGTCCAGCAGCAATGCCAGTAACAGGCTAAGCAGAATCATAACAGGCCTACCACCACCAGCAGCGTCAGCAGCTCGGCCACTTCGATCAAGGCGCCGACACAGTCTCCGGTATACCCGCCCACTTTTTTTAGCCACAGGCGTCGCCAGTAGAACAACCAGAAACCAAGCATCACCAGCAGCAACAAACCGCCGGCCAAACCCAGGGTCACAAACGCCATGGCCAGAACCAAAACAGCCAGCGCCAGCACCGCTGCTCGGTAGGGGCGCAAATGAATCTGTGCCGCTATCCCCTGCTTTCGGGCGTAGGGCGTCAGCAGCATATAAATGACCGCCAGCAGGCGCGCAGCAACTGGCGCCCCCATCAAGGCCAGGCCGATCAGCTCCAGTTGCAAGGCCGCCGTCACCAAAGCCACCTTCAGCAACATGGCCAGCACCAAGGCGGCTGCGCCCATGGCACCCAGGTGCGAGTCCTTAAGAACCGTTTGCACACGCGCAGGATCTTTGTGAGCGGCGGCCAGTGCGTCCACCGTGTCCGCCAGGCCGTCCAGATGCAGGGCTCCGGTCAACCACACCCACCCCCCCACCAACAGCACCGCCTGTACGGCTATGTGAAGTTTGTTGGGCAGCAGCCCATAAACCACGAGCAGCAGCGCGCCAATAATAGCGCCGACCAAGGGGTAAAACAGCACAGCGCGGCTCTGCAACTGCGGGTGGTATTGCTGGGGCTGCCACGCAGTCGGCACTGGCAGGCGGGTCATGAGCATCAGCGCCACCAGCAGCGCCTGCCAGTTAATCATTGGCGCAAATCCCGGCCGCCCAATTATGGCCCAGCAACTTGATCACATCGCCGCTTGGCTGGTGGTAAATTGCCAGACGGGACAGGCAGGCGTATGGCACATCGAAGCGGTTGGCGCAGGCCAGAGGCATACCCAGTACTTGGCTGAGCAGCACTCGAAAAACGCCGCCGTGGGTGACCAACAGCAGGCGCTGGCCGCGATACTGCTGCAGCAGGTCGTCCAGGCAGGACTGCACGCGCGCGGCAAGGTCGCCGAGGGCCTCGCCACCGGGAGGGGGGCTAACGGACGGGTCGAGGCTCCATGCGCTGATCCGCCTGTGGTCGTTGCGCCAGACCTCGTCTATTTCTTTCCCGTCCCAGTCGCCAAAGCTCATCTCGCGCAGGCGTTCATCCACCGCAAACCGGCTGACGCCACTTTGCACAAGTGACTTGGCAAACTCAGTGCAACGCTTGAGCGGTGATGAGACCACGCACTGCCACGGATGGCCGGAATCCGCCAGGGCCTGTTGCATTTGCTGAAAGCCCTGCTGCGTAAGCGGTACATCCGTGCACCCGCGAAAGATGTTGCCGCCCTCGCAGATGCCGTGGCGCAAAACATCAATTTGCGTGAGCAAGGTCATTCATTTTGCCCGCTGCTGACGCCGGCATCGGCGAAGGTGGCCATGTCATTGTGCAGGTTCAAGGCAGCCTGCAAAATTGGCAGAGCCAGTGCCGCGCCACTGCCCTCGCCCAGGCGCATCTGCAGATCCAGCAGCGGCTCGGCTTCCAGAAACTCCAGTGCCTTGGTGTGCGCAGGCTCCGCAGAGCAATGCGCAAAGAGCAGCCAGTCGGCCGTGCCTGGATTTATCTGCACGGCACACAATGCGGCTGCGGTGCTGATAAAGCCGTCGACCAAAACCGGCACTCCGCGTTGGGCGCAGGCAATGTAAGCACCCACTAACGCGGCTATTTCAAAACCGCCCAGGCAGCGCAACGCCGCCAGGGTTCGAGCAATGCCGGTAGTCTGAGGCTGACCATGCAGGGCATGATGGTGCAGACCCAGAGCCTGTTCCACCACCTCGCGTTTGTGGGCCACCCCCCGCTGGTCCACCCCGGTGCCTGGGCCAACCGTCAGCTTGGGAGGAAGGTTCAGCAGCACGCTGTAAAGCGCTGAAGCCGAAGTCGTATTGCCTATGCCCATCTCCCCGCCAATAAACACGTGCAGCGCGTCGTCCGGCACGGAGGACGCGCCCACCTCCAGCGCTTCAACCAGTTGCCGCCGCGTCATGGCCGGCCGCTGGGTGAAATCCTCGGTGCCGGCGCCGACGGGATGATCCTGCAGGCCGGCCAGCGGCGCCACTGGATGAGCGGTACCCAGGTTGTAGATTTTGAGATCCGCGCCCAGCGAGCGGCACAACACGCTGATGGCCGCACCACCGGCTAAAAAATTGGTAATCATTTGCGTGGTGACCACCTGCGGAAAAGCCGACACCTTCTGCGCACACACGCCGTGGTCCGCCGCGTAAACACGCACGCAGACTCGGCTCAGCTGCGGCCGGGCAACCCCCTGCCAGGCCGCAAACTGCAGCGCCAGGGTTTCCAACCGGCCCAGCGAGCCTTGGGGTTTGGTCAGCTGGCTTTGGTGTGCCTCAGCCTGCGACCGCGCCGTCTCGTCCAACGGCTGCGCGGGCGCCTGCAGCCAGACAAGGTCTTTGTCGTCTTCAATCATGATGCATCCTTTAGTGTCAGTGGCAGGCCGGCTACCACCAGTTGGACTCTATCGCATATCCGGGCCAACTCCTGGTGCAACCAGCCACTCTCATCAACAAACCGCCGGGGCAGCTCTCCCAGTGGGACTATGCCACTGCCTACCTCATTGCTCACCAGGTAGATATCGGCGCTCAAATCTGGCAACACTTGCAGCAGCCGCGCCTTGGCCGCTGGCCAGTCGCCCATGTGCAGGCAGTTGCTGAGCCATAAAGTGAGGCAGTCTACGACAACTGCGCGGTCTTCGGCATCCACCGCCAACAAAGCCTGCGCCAGGTGCATCGGCTCCTCCGCCAGCAACCATTGTGTACCTCTGCGGGCTTGATGAAGGACAATACGCTGCTGCATTTCGTCGTCACCAGCCCAGCCCGTGGCGATATAGACCGGCGCCTTGCCGCTGGCCAATGCCGCTTGCTCTGCATAAGCACTTTTGCCGCTGCGAGCGCCGCCCAAAATGAGTTCTTTCATGGCCTTGGCCTCTGTCAAAAAATCAGCAGCGGCTGGCCGCTGTACGGATGTTGGATGATCTCAAGCTCTACCCCGAACAACTGCTGCAACAGGGCGTTGGTGAGCACACTTGTCACCGGGCCTTGCGCCAGCACCCGGCCGTTCGACAGGGCCAGCAGCGTGTCGGCAAAGCGTGCCGCAAGGTTCAGATCGTGCATTACGATCAACACGGCCACGCCCTGCTTGGCGAACTCTCGCGCCGTTTGCATCAGTTGCTGTTGATGGCCCAGATCCAGGGACGCCGTGGGCTCATCCAGTATCAGCAACCGCTGCGGCGCGTCTTGCGCGCGCCAGATCTGGGCCAATACTCTGGCAAGCTGAGTGCGCTGCTTTTCGCCGCCGGAGAGCTGCGGGTAAAGTCGACGGCTGAGGTGGCTTAAATCCATGGCGGCAAGCGCCTGCGCCACAATGTGCCTGTCTGCCCTGCTGCCGCTGCTGTGCGGCATGCGCGCCAACCCTACCACTTCTTCCACACTGTAGGGAAAGCTCAGGTGGCTGGATTGCGGCAGCACCGCCATCTGTCGCGCGCGCTCCCGCCCCGACCACTGCGACAGTGGTTTATCGTTAACCAGGATCTGCCCGCTACTCAATGCAGTCTCACCGATCAGGGCACGCAGTAACGTGGTTTTACCGGCTCCATTGGGGCCGATGATGACCGCCACCTCTCCGGCGTTCAGCTGAAAGTCGACCGCCTGCAGACGCCGTTCGCCCTGCAGGGTGACGCTTACCGATTGCAGCTTCAATACACTCATGCCGGCCTCAGCTCATGCCATAGTACTGGCGCTTGCGCAGCAGCGAGATGAACACCGGGGCGCCTATGAAGGCGGTTACCAGCCCTACCGGCAGCTCAGTGGGGGCCACAACAGTGCGCGCCAAGGTGTCCGCCAGCACCAACAGCACCGCCCCCATGCAGGCACTGAGTGGCAAGAGGAAGCGGTGATTGGGCCCCACCAGCATGCGCACCATGTGCGGCACCACCAGCCCGATGAAGGCGATGGTACCGGCCAAGGCGACGGACACCCCCACACCCAGGGCCACGCAAACTATGACGGTGCGCTGCAGTCGCTGCACATCCACCCCCAGGTGGCGGGCTTCCGACTCGCCCAGCAACAGCGCATTGAGCGGGCCCTGCTGGCGCAGCAAGACCAGCACAATGGCAAAGCATACGGCGCCCAGCAGCGCTACCCGGCCAAAATCCGCGCCGTCCAGGCCGCCCATGCGCCACAGGCTGATGCGGCGCAACATGTCGTTGTCCGCTACAAACTCCAATAAATTGGTGAGCGCCCCGGCAAGAAAGGTGAAAGCCATGCCCGCCAGCAGCATGGTGGCCACCGAGGTGCCCGCCGGGCCACTTGCCAGCCGGTAAACGCACACCACCACCAGGATGCCCCCCGCGAAGGCACCCATGGACACCAGTGACAAACCCCATAGGCTCCACTGCAAGTGGTTGAGCAGCACAATCACTGCACCGGCACCCGCCGCCGCACCGGCACTGACACCGATCAACGAGGGGTCCGCCAGAGGATTGCGGAACAGCCCCTGGGTGGCGGCGCCGCAAACAGCCAGGAGTGCGCCCACTTCTGCCGCCAACAGCGCCCGCGGCAGTCGCAACTCGCCGACGATCAACCGTGTTTGCGCCTCACCGCCGCCGACCAGCCAAGCCCACAGCTCTGCGGGGGCAAAAGCCACCGCCCCCAAACACAACGCCAGCGCAAGACTTACCAGCAGGGTGACGAGTGCTGCGGCATACAGCAGCGGCCAGACCCGGTTGACGTTGGTCAGCGGGCGCATCACCGGAGCGCAGTGTCCGGAGCGGGCTTGAACAAGCTCTGCTGCAGCAGCACGTCCAATGCCGCGAGATCCAGGTGGCTCTCCAGCGTATCGGCCAGCCGCTCCAGCGCCTGCAGCCTGACGCTGGACATGTCCGGCGCACTGGATTCCACCAGCCCCGCCCAGCGCAGCAGGCAGTTGCTTGCCTCAGGCGTGTCAAACAGGCCGTGAAGGTAGGTACCCAATACTTGATTGTCGGCACTCACGCAGCCGTCGATCTGGCCATCGCTCAGACGGATAACTGCGTTGTGCTGGGCATCAACCTGACTGTGGCCGTTATGAATCTCGTAGCCGCTGATGCGCGCCTCGCGCCCGTCCAACCGCAGGAGCCCCTGCACCTGCTTCAGAACCTTTTGCCCGTGCATCCGTGTGCTGAGCGGCAGAAGACCCAATCCGTTCGTTGCGCCGGCTGCGTCTTCCAGCCCTGAAGGGTCGTCAATGCAGCGCCCCAACATCTGATAACCGCCGCAAATGCCAATAACCTTGCCGCCAAAGCGCAAGTGCCGCTGCACCACTTTATCCCAGCCGTGATCGCGCAGCCAAGCAAGGTCGGCGCGCACGTTTTTACTGCCGGGCAGGATGATCAGGTCGCAGCCAGCAAACTCACCCGCCGCTTTGCAGAACTGCAGATCCACTCCCGGATGCAGCCGCAGAGCGTCAAAATCCGTGTGGTTGCTGATGCGCGGCAGCGCCGGAACCACCACCTTGAAGCGGGCGTCGGGGCTGTTCTGCTGGCGGTCAACGGCGTCTTCTGCGTCCAGGTGAAACTGCTGCAAATACGGCAGCACGCCCAACACCGGCTTGCCTGTGCGCGCGGTGAGCCAGTCCAGGCCCGGCTGCAGCAAGGCCATATCTCCCCGGAATCGGTTGATGACAAAACCCACCACCCGGGCGCGCTCGCTGGGCGACAGCAGCTCCAGCGTGCCGACGATATGGGCAAACACGCCACCCTTGTCGATATCGGCGATCAGCACCACCGGGCAGTCCACCGCCTCGGCAAAGCCCATATTGGCAATGTCGCCGTCGCGCAGGTTGATTTCGGCGGGGCTGCCCGCGCCCTCGACAATGACCACCTGGTAGCCCCGCTGCAGCCGAGCAAAGGACTGCAGCACCGCCTGTTTGGCGACGGGCTTGTACTGGTGGTAACGGCTGGCGTTCATGTTCTGCAGCGCCTTGCCATGTATAATCACCTGCGCACCGGTGTCACTGCAGGGCTTCAGCAGCACGGGGTTCATATCCGTGTGCGGCTCCAGTCCGCAGGCCAGCGCCTGCACCGCCTGAGCGCGGCCAATTTCGCCTCCGTCGGCGGTAACCGCGCTGTTCAAGGCCATATTTTGCGGCTTGAAGGGTGCCACACGCACCTGCCTGCGCGCCAGCAGGCGGCAGAGCCCCGCCACCAGCGTGGATTTGCCGGCATCGGAAGTGGTGCCCTGCACCATCAGTGCAACAGCTGTATTCATTTGCACGCAACTGAAGACGAACGGACTGCAATCATTAGTAGTCCACGCCCTTGCGCGCTTTGATGCCAGATTTGAAGGCGTGTTTGATGTCCTTGACCTCGGAGACGGTGTCCATCACCTCGCGCAGCTCCGTGCCGCCGCCGCGACCGGTGACCACCACGCTTTGCTCACGGGGGCGGTTCTGAATGGCGGCCACAACCTCTGCTTCGTTCAGGTAGCCGTAGGCAAGCATGTAGGTGATCTCGTCCAGCACCACCAGGTCGAAGCTTTCGTCCGCGAGCATGGGCAAGGCTTGCGCCCAGGTGGCCTCCGCAGCGGCGATGTCGCCGGTGCGGTCCTGGGTGTTCCAGGTAAAGCCGGTGCCCATCTGGTAAAACGCCACCTGCGGGCAGTGATCGCGGATGAAGATCTCTTCGCCGGAGAGTATCTGCCCTTTGATGAACTGCACCACACCAATTTTTTGCCCGTACCCCAAAGCCCGCAGCACCATGCCAAAGGCCGAGCTGGACTTGCCCTTGCCGTTGCCGGTCAGCAGCAGCGCCACACCGCGCTCGGTCTGCGCCTGCTCTATGCGCCCGTCCACCTTGGCTTT
>CAYNST010000051.1:10675-21877 GCA_964399955.1 uncultured Cellvibrionaceae bacterium
GCGCCACACCGCGCTCGGTCTGCGCCTGCTCTATGCGCCCGTCCACCTTGGCTTTATGTTTCTCCATGGCGGCTTTGTGTCGGGCATTCTTCTCGGATTGATCTTGCATGCTGCTGTGCTCCTGCTGAGTTAAAAGGAAAAACGTGCGCCGGCGAAGGCGGATCGGCCCGCAGTGTTGTAATCAGGAATCTCGCGATAGTCTTCATCCAGCGCGTTCTGCACCCGCGCATAAACCTCCAGCCGGTCACTTGCCGCCCAGCTTGCGCTAAGGTCTACCAGCTGATAATCGTCCAGCGCAGTCTCTCCGTGCACGGCTTCACGCACCCAACGGCTGTGGGCGGCCAGGGTAAACCCCGCAGCAGGATACACAAAAGCCGAAATGTTCAGCAGTTTACCCGGACGCCGGTTGCGCGGCAGCCCCGCAGCGGTTTGGGTGTGGTTGCGGGTAAAATTGGCGTCCAGGCGCAGATAGCTGGCGACGGGCAGCTCAAGCGCAATTTCCCAACCGCGCGAATGACTGCGGCCGTCCGCCTGCACATAACCGGAAAAGTCCAGCAGATCAAACTGTATTTCGTCTTCAATGGTCTGCTCAAACCAGACGATCTGAGCACCGACACCGCCATCCCGGTGGTATTCCAGGCCCAGATCGTAACCGCGACTCTGTTCTTCGGTCAGCGCAGTCTCTGCCGCCCGACCGCTGCCACGAGTGCGGTTGTAGGTGATCTCATACAGGCTGGGAGCACGAAAACCGTTGCCGGCACTGGCCCGCAACTTGAGGCTGCTTGCGGGGCTCAGGGTATGGATGTAAGCGGACGTTAGCCGGGCGCTCAGGTGCTCACCAAAGTCCTGGTGGTCGTCGTAGCGGGCACCGGCGGTAAAATAGAGGTGCTGATCAAACGCCAGCTGCAACTCCGTAAAGCCGCCCAGTTGATCCCGCTCGCGGTTTTCTCCGTCCACCACACTGGCCTGCTCGGTTTGGTAGTCCGTGCCCAGCAGAACCGCCAGCCACTCAGTTGGGGTCATCTGCGCCAGATACTCGGCCTTTTGCAGCCGACCCTCCATATAAGTCGAGGGTGCATCCGCATCGTGGTATTCGCGGCTGATATCACTTTGCGTCAGACCAAAACTTTGACCAAGCGCCTCCCCCTTGTGATCAAACGTTGCTTTGGCGGTGGACTGCCGGTAGAGGCCGACGCAGTCGTGATGCGCCAAATTGTTCGCGTCCCGGCAATTGTCGTACTCATTGCGGCCGCTCACATCCCGCAGCACCAGTTGTGCACGGGTGCTGGGCAGGATATTCCAGCCGAGTTTGGCGTGATAGGTCGTGTTTTGGTAGCCGTCTGTTTCGTCGTGATCGTACTCGCTACTGACGTTATCCGAATCCAAAGTCAAGGGATCAAAGGCGTTGAAGCCGTCCGTGGAAAAATCCAGGGCAGAAACAAAAACATCTCCCCGGTCGCCGCCGTAGGCCAGGAAGCCGTCCAGCTTGCGCGTGTCAAACGCGCCCAACTCAGCCCCCACCCGCCCGCTGAAGCCCGGGGCACTGCTACGGGTAGTGATATTCACCACCCCGCCTGCATCAGCGCCGTAGATAAAACCCTGCGGCCCGCGCAGAATCTCCACCCGCTCGATATCGCTGCCAGAGAGGAAGTTTTCGGTTTGCGGTTGCACCTGAGAGCCGCCCGGGTCCGACATGTTGACGCCGTCGATCAGCACCAGAGTGCGAAATGCCTCCTCGCCGCGAATGCGCAAGGCAGTTTGCTTGCCCGGACCACCGGCGTTGCTGACGGCAATACCCGGCTGCGTGCGCAGCAGATCGGCAAGCAGCGGATAACCCCTCAGCTCAATTTCTTCACTTCCGATCAAGGACACACTGGCGCCCACCTGGCGCAAAGGCATCTCGCTGCGCGAAGCAACCACAACGATCTCGTCAAGGCGTTCCTGGGCGTGGGTTGACAGACAAATGCCTGCGCCTAAAAGCGCAAGCAAAACAGGAAAAACTTTCATGACAATCCTCAAAAGCTAATGCAAATCAAGCCATTGAGGGAGGCAGTGCGGGGATAATCAGGACAGAGCGCGCCAAAAGCCCAGCGACCGGTGGCAGCCATGTCTTCAAAATCACTCCGACATGGTAGCCCTCCGCTCCATTGACGAACACGCCTCTGGCTGGTGTCGGGCTTATGGCAGGCGCCATTGACCGTTGCGGGGGCAGCGTTGGTTTTTCACCATACTTCCCATTTAAGCCTGCGCAACGAACCGCGCAGGGCACCAGAAACTGCGCGGACCTTAGAGGCCGGAAGAGAAAATGTCAAATACAAAGCGACAATGGCTTGCCGGCACAGGGGCAAGCCCGCCATATGTTTGAGGCGCGCCAGCCAAGCCCGCGCAACCTTGCTTTATCAATCAAATTGCAGGCGATAGCTGCGGTAGAGCATGTATCCACTCAAGCCTACAAAAAGCCCCATTGAAAGCCCCACAGCCAGAACACCGCTTAGCCCCACAACTTCCAATAAGTCTTTGATGGGCAGTACCAGCTTGTGCATGACAAACAAGGGAAAAGCCAGCAGGCCAAAACATGCCAGCACATTGAGCAAGCGAGCTGCAACAGACGGCATCCGGTGATAGTAGTTGAGCAGCCGATCCATTCCCACCAACAGCAACACACACACGCCAAAATAAAACAGCCATTTCCAGGACTGGACGGTATCGCCCGGCCAGATGAACCAACTGGCCGCGTTTCCGGTTATGTCCGACAGCAACCAGGCACAGAGTATGGTGGCAACCCCCAGCCAAATCGCCGCAGGCATTGTAAGTGAAAACTGCTTGCTGCCTGAGAGCGCGATACCCACTCCCAGACCAAGAAACACTCCACTGGTCATATTGAAATAGCTGTACTTGGCGGCAATCAACAGCTTGCCCAGCTCGATGAAACCTTCAGCAGGCACTGCAGTCAGGGGAGCCATGAATCTGAGGTAGAAAAGGTGCAGCAGCAGTGCGCCAATCAACGCCGCAAGCACCGGCGCCCGGCTGGCTTTCAATATCCAAAACCAGAAATACAGGCTCAAGGTGGCCAACAGGTAATAGCTCAGGACGTTGTAGAAGCTGTTGGCCACCTGGGTAATATTTTGCACGCCGTCAGTGACATGCCGCTGAAGCAACTCCGCACCAGCCAACAGCAAAATACCGCAAAACAACACACTGAAAATTGGCCAGATCAAACCTCGGACGCGGGTGGGCGACCTGCAGTAGAGTGGGTAGACGCTGTAACCCATGGCGAGACCGTACATAATGGCAAAGCCGGGAGTGCCAAACGAAAAAACGGGCGCCAACAGGCTCCAAAGGCCCGCCATGGACTCTGGAAGACGCTGGAATAACCCCTCCGCCCAATGAGCAAAGATAACCAACAACACCAGTAAGCCGCGCACCACCTTGATGCTGAGCGCATCCTTCAGCGCGCGAGCTCTTGGCAGGGTGAGATCCGGCTGTTTTGCCCGCGCCTGCGTCAGCTGCTGTTCTGCCAAAACAATCTCGGCGATGGACTTGCCCTGCAGTATGCCCCGACAAGTTGTTTCGGGTATGCCCAGCCGCTTCATTTTGACTATGGCGGAGATAGCCGTCAGCGAGTCGCCACCCAAATCCAGAAAGCTTTCGTCAACCTCAAGGGTCTCCAGATTTAGAAGGTCCTTCCACAGTTGAACAAGCTCTTGCTCTCTCGCCGACAAACCCGGGGGCAATGCAGGGCTGACTGTGGCAGCAGCAGACTTTTGCTTGCTTAGCGCCTGCTGCGCAACGTATAGCTGGGTTAGCTCCTTGCGCTTGACTTTGCCCGTCGGCGTAATGGGCAGCAGGTCAACCTGCATCAGTTTGAGCGATTTACCGGGTGTAACGTTCAGCTCAGCCAGTGCTTGTACTGCGGCGGCTTCAAGCGATGCGCTGTGTGCTGCCAGCTCGCCGGTGTAGCAGACAAGAACACTCTGCCCGCGCAGGGCATCCGGGATGCGGCAGCAGGCAAAGCCCTGTTTCAGCCCTGAGATGCTTCGCACTCGGTTTTCAAGATCATCTGGAGAAATTTTTACGCCACCGCAATTGATAACGTCGTCCGCCCTCCCCTTGTATTTGAGATAGCCTCCGTGCAACTCGCCCAGGTCTCGGGTGACCAGCCATCCTGCAGCGTCCACCAAGGAGTCCCTGCGGCCCTCGTTCAGGCAATAACCCGCCACCAAAGATCCGCGAATAGCAATACAGCCGTCCGCCGTTATTTTTATTTGCGTATCCCCTACCGGGCAGCCAACCGACTCAAGTGCGCAAAAAGCGTCTTCTTTATGTATCTGCAAAAAGGTTGCGCGTGACGCTTCAGTCAAACCATAGTGCTGCACAATGACGGCGTTGGGGAAGAGCGCTTTCAAGCGCAGTTTTTCCTCGGCGCTCATATATTGGCTGCCAATTTCTATCCATTTCACGCGTCGGGTTTCTTCTCCAAATATCTCTTCACAGTCAAAGAGCACCCGCCACAGACTTGGCACCGCCGAAATGGCATTTATCTGTTGCTCAAGCAACATGTTTTTTATTTCCAGCGGATTAAATCCTTGCGGTGGAATAAAAAATTTGCCACCTACAGTTGCCACCGCCCTGCACCGACCAAATCCAAAAGAGTGATACACGGGAACCCCCACGTACTCTTTTATCGAGCTATCCATGTGCATGACGCTGTTGAGTCGCTCAACCATGTCGGCGAGGTTGGCATGGGTGATCAGTATGCCTTTCGGCTTACCCTCTGTACCTGAGGTGAACGCGATCTGCGCCACCTCGTCGGAGAAGTCTGGCTTGAAGGGCAAGCTCGCCCAGCCGCCGGCGGAGTCAGGATCAATTGTTTCACTGAGGTGCATCGTGGACAACAGGGCCGGGTCCTCCGAGCCCTTGAGTATCACTACCGGTATTTTTCGTGACAGGCATGAAAATACCGTTTCGATGAATCCCACTGAGTTTTTGGCGACCACCCCAAAAAAGGCGGCATCCATGACGCTGGCAGTGCCCTTCCGGCCCACAGCACCCAATTTAACGACTTTCATAGATGAGTTCCCTATGAGCTGCGGACCCTTGTGCTCTCATGCGCTGCGGCGTCGGCTGTAAGTCAGCCGCAACCTGCAACGCAATTGGGAAGCGCCATGACTGGGAATCATGCCGCCCGATGAACAATAATCCGCTGTTATTATTAAATTTGTTGGATCTCTTGTTAAGTAATTTCACCACACAGCTTTATAGTCAGATGGAGACGCCGCTCCACTCTAAACCGGCTAGCAACAAACCTGCCACAACGTCACCGCGTGTTGCTCCTGGCCACCACAAAACCGTGGCCAACGGCAAAAATCCAAGCTTGCTCGCAAAACAGGCGCAGGGAGTGCTATTCCAGCCGCCATTTTCATACGCATTCAGATTGATCAGCTTGAGAGGAGAGGCAGGAGCAAAGAGCGGGGGCCGTGGTGGAGCATCATCCGCAGCAAAAGTGTTAAAGATTTCGACGGCGGCACATCACGCTCATAGAGGTCATTCCCAACCACGGGTGAAGCAGCAGGGCGGGTATTCGCAAATTGGCAGCCAGTGACTATGCTTTCCTTACCAGCAACGTCGGCCTTGGTTCATGCAGAAACTACCTTTGTGCTTTACATCCGGCTGCATTGGCGGCGCAGCCTACGGCCTGACCGTCTGGGCTTGCGGTTATTATGGCCTTGCCCACTCCCTGGGGGTGTCTATCGCGCCAACGCTCTCCCCGCACTGGCTCTACCCGCTGATCGTCTGGGGCGGGATCTGGGGGCTTGCCTTTCTGTTGCCGATCCTGCGCAGTAACTTGTTCGTCAAAGCCCTGGTGCTTAGTTTATTGCCAAGTCTGGTACAGCTGCTGGTCATTTACCCCTTCAAGACCCGGTACGGCATCGCGGGCCTGGGCTTGGGCTCCTTAACACCTGTGCTGGTGCTTCTCTTCAACGCCAGCTGGGCGATAGTTACGGCTACAGCCATCAAGTTGCTGCGGTGACTCCGGGGCCATAGCCGCTCCAGACCACAACAGTCATCGCCGCCTCTACCACTCCTCAAGCCGACAGGCGCAGCCTGGGCTCACCGGGCGCCATCATTGATCACAGTTACAAGCGTGCCATTCAGCCCTCCTGGCGCCCTATCTGTGTCGGCAGTCGGAGTAGCGGCGCTGACGTCAAGCATTGCAAGCAGCATTTCGCGCCATAATTGCCTTATTTCTCAGCTTGTTCGTCTTTTAAGGCAACTTTCGGGTAAGCTGCGCTCCTCCAGACATAGTTGCCTTAGAAGGCGCAAATGCTGCGCAAACAACCCTGAAGAGTGAAGCCGGTCTCATAATTCCGAATTGCTCTAAAAATAGCCAGGTTCCATACGCTTTTTAATTGAATCAACCGTATTTTATCTCCTAAGATGCAGAGTCTTCTCCCTTCATTCATGTGCAGGGCCTCTTCGAAGGTGCCTGAAACTATTCGACGGTGCTTTGCCTCTTACCAAATTCAATTCAGTTTCACCACACTCTAAACCAGTAGTTCAAGTTGTACGGCCATATAGGGAACAAGCATATGCCAATAAACCACCATCTGCCCGGATTTGCTCGGGCCACAAAACTAGCCGGGTTGCTGATATCAGCAAGCGCGCTGTACGCGTGCGGGGGCAGTAGTGACGAACCCCCAGTTGATGAGACCAGCTCAAGCAGCTCATCCAGCAGCTCTTCGTCATCATCCAGCTCCAGCAGTTCGTCCAGCTCCAGCGGGTCACCCGATACCGGCAGCTCCTCCAGCTCCAGCAGCTCATCGGGCGCCCCTGCAATGCCGACGGCGTTGCGCATACAGGCGCAGGATTACGTGCGCTTCAACGAGATTGATCCCGCGCGCGAAGGCGCCATGTCTGGGCCCTGCGCCGAAGGCGATGTGGATCTGGTTGAAACCACTGACCAGGATGGCACCTGTGCCATCGGCTATGTCTATGCGGGTGAGTGGGTGGAGTACGACCTGACCGGCATTCAACCCGGTGTCTACGACATGGTGCTGCGCACCGCGTCCGCAACCGCAGGCCAGGTGATTGAAGTGCTCGTGGACGGCAATGCCGTAGGTCAATCCACCAGCCTCGGCGGCGGCTGGGAGACGTTCAACGACCAGACCATCGACAACGTGGCCATTCGCGCCAGCAACGTCACCGTGCGCCTATCTTTCACCAGCGGCGAGCAGAACCTGAATTACTTCGAACTGCAGCCCACCAACGAGCCTCTGCCTTCCAGCTCAAGCAGCTCCAGCTCGTCGTCCAGCAGCTCCAGCTCTTCTTCAAGCAGCTCCAGCTCGGGCGAGCCACTGCCAAGCTCTTCTTCAAGCAGCTCCAGCTCGTCTTCCAGCTCAAGCAGCTCTTCATCTTCCAGCTCGTCGGGTAGTGTCGAGATGGGTGGAGATGCCGCCAACGGTACTGTGTTGTTTGCCGCGCAGTGCGCCAGCTGCCATAACGACAACATGGATGGTACTTTTGTCGGGCCTTTCCCATTCAGTGTGGCAAACTTCTCCTACGCGGATGAAGCGGAGCTGGCTACTTATATTCATGAGCAGATGCCTGCGTTTGGCGGAGCCGCTGCCTGCGAAGATGAGTGTGCTGAAGATACCGCCGCTTATTTGTGGTCCTACCGTGACGGCTCAGGCTCTAGCAGTTCCTCGTCTTCAAGCTCCAGCTCATCCAGCAGCTCATCCAGCTCTTCGGGCGGTGGCATGGGTATGGTCAGCTACAGTGACTTCACACCCAATGCTGCAGCCGGTGAGACGCTCTACACTGAGCAGCGGTGCCAAGGTTGTCATGGCGACCCACAATTCTTTGAGAGTCAAACCGACGAAGAACTGTTCCGCGCCACTCATGACACCATGCCTTTGGGCATGTCCGATGCCTGTGTTGGACAATGCGCTGCCGATATCACTGCCTACATCCGTCAGCAGGTCGACTCGGTTGTTACAATCTCCTGCAACGCGGACAACCCTGTCACTTACGGCGCACGAAACCTGAAGCTACTGAGTGCCCATGAGTATAAAAACTCTTTGGTAGACCTGGGCCTGGCCGCAGAGAGTGACATAACCGACGCCGACGTTCCAAGTGATGAGACCCTGACACGCAGCGGCTATGCTGTGCAGGCAAGCACCATCGTCAGCAACAACAGAATGCAAACCTACTCCCTGACTGCGGAGAAACTGGCTCCCGGCGCGGCTGAGCGTGTGGGTGCCGGCTGTAACTCGGAAGCACAATGCTTAGAGCGCTTTATGCCCATTGCCGAGCGTTTGTTCCGCCGTCCGCTGGCCGAGGATGAAACCGCCCTTTACCGCGACATATTCGAAGAGTTTGGTGCGGAAGATGGCCTGGTGGTGGCGCTGACGGCTGCCATGAGCGCCCCTCAGTTCCTGTACCGCTCCGAAGCGGGTGTGCCGGTCGCGGAAGCCATGACCAATCCGGCCTATGGGTTGCAGAACGTGGCCGCGCTGGCTGAAGCTGACGCCAATGCCTACGTGCTGGACTCCTATGAGTTTGCTGCAGCGCTGGCCTACATGTACACCGGCAGCACGCCGGACGACATGCTGCACCAGGCCGCCGCAACTAACAGCCTGTCCACTGAGGCGCAGATTGACGCGCAGATCGAGCGTATGCTGAACACGCCACGAGGCCAGGAGCACATGGGCCGCTTTGCTGGTACCTGGATGCGCTCCGCTGACGTTCTGCGCGCCAATCGTCCCGATCATCCGGATTTTACTGACGAAGTGAAAGCCGATATGGCCGAAGAAGTGCGTCAGCTGTTCCGACACATCTTCTACAACGACGACGTGCCGTTTGAAGACTTCTACGGCGGCGACTACGCCATGCTTAACCGCAACCTGGCAGACTTTTACGACATTCGCTCCTATAGCGGCAACGGCTGGCAGCCCACCCCGGCGCCGAACCGCGGCGGCGTGATCACCACTGGCGCGTTTATGGCGGCCAATGCCGGTCCAGACAAGTCGGGCCCTATCCTCCGGGCGGTAGACATTCGTGAACTGATGCTGTGTCACCATATTGATCCGCCACCGGACAATCTGGCCGCAGACCGTGCGCGACAGCTTGAAGAAGTCACTGCACTGGAAGAATCCGGCACCTTGACCAGCCGCAGGCATTTCGAAATCATCACTGACGCTCCGGCCTGTGCTTCCTGCCATGAGACCATCATCAACCCGTTGATGGGTATTGATGACTTTGACCAGGTTGGCCGCTTCCGCGAGACCATGCGCGGTTTGGGCCCCAACGGCATGGAAGGTTTGCCGATTGACGCGAGTGGTCAGCTGATTGGCACTGCCTCACCCCGAGGCACTGACGTTATAGAGTTCAACGGGTCTAAAGACCTGGGCCAGAAGATTGCTACTCTGCCTGCAACCCGTGAGTGCCTGATCGTCAATGCCTTCCGCTACACCACCGGAATGCCTCTGGACCCCAACGCGGTTTACCAGATCAGCGGTGTAGCAGCGGAACCTCTTTTGACAGAAGAGCAAGTTGAAGATTTTGCCTGCGCCAAAGACCTGCTGGTTGACGAGTACGTCTCCAGTAACAGCAACGTCAAAGAAGTCTTCAAGAAAATTGGCACACTGGAGCTTGTGCGCTTCCGCAAATAGCGGAAGCAGCACCCGGTATCCGACAGATTGCTCAGGAATATGCAAATGAATAAAACACTTGAAAGAACTCAGAAAGAAATCAACCAAAACCGCCGGCGGTTTTTGGACATGATTGGCAAGGCAGGGGTGTCCACATCCCTGCTGAAGGCTTCCACAATTGTGGGTGGTGTATTTGCTTCCCGCTTTGCCGAAGCCCAGGGCGAGTCGCCCAAGTTGATCATGATCTACCATCCGAATGGGGCGCCTGACGACGCCTGGGCTCCAGGTACGAGCGTGGCTTGCGACCCGATCAAAGACTTGCCCGGTGTGGCCATGCGGGAAATGACCATCGGCAAACCCGGCAACCACGGCAACCTGCAAATCTGCGCTGGTGCGGAGTCCTACAACAGTGCCGATGCCAACGCCAGCAGCTTCAACATGCAGGTTGCCAAGGTGGTTGGCAACACCACGCCTTATTCGTCCATTGAGCTGGGCGTGGACTGCAAAGGCACTGGGGACCGCGGCATGAACTTCTTGAACGGCAACCCGGTGGGACTGATAGATGTGCCTGCCACGGCCTTCAGCCGCATCTTCAGCAGCGCACCACCTGCGCCGGCACCGGGCAGTGGCGGCGGCGCACCCAGCGGCCCCAGCGTCTACGACCGACGCCTGCGGGTGGTGGACGCCAACAAGGCAGCCATTGACGCCTTACGCAACAAGCTTGGCATGAACGAGCGCGACAGGCTGGGTGAGCACTTGGCGGCACTGGAGCAACTGGAGCAGCGGGTCAGGCTAGAGCAGGAGCGAGCGGCTATGGACACGGGTGGCGACACTGGTGGTGGTGGCGGTGGTGGCGGTGGATCCTGTGACGCACCCACCCTGACTGCCGGCGCCAGCCCGCTCAATATGTACCGCGCACAGGGCGACATTGCCGTGGCTGCACTCAAATGCGGCCTGACCAACGTGGTGTCCATCCAGTTCAATGAAACTCAGGCCAGCTGGATTGGCGCTGACGGCACGGCAGACGGAGTAGCAGATTGGCCAGCTGATCACCACCAGGCCAACCATGCCAACGGTGTTCGTCAGTTGCCCTACCTCGTCGAATACATGAACAAAGGCGTTGCTCATATTATCAATCGCCTGGTTGCGGAAGGTCTTTACAGCAACACCGTGGTACTGGTGGTTAGCGAAATGGGGGACGGCCAAGACCACACACCTGGCGACGGCCCCATAATTGTTGCCTCCGGCAGCGGCATAACCACGGGTCACAGAAGGATTGGCGCTGATCACTATGGCATCTTTGCTGACGTAACCAACCTGATGGGACTCACCGGCAGTGTTGGAGGAATGATTCATAACTACGGTATGGGCGGCCACATCTAGGCCCCCCACGACTAGTCAAGTCCAATCCCGATGCAGGGTCTCCGGCATCGGGTTTTTTTTGGCTCATCTCATTTCTAGCAGGTTTGACTTCCCGATCTGTTACCGCCACCGCCTTAGGGCTGGATCCTCTGCAACACACGGCTTATCCAACCAGAGTTGCCTCACGGCT
>CAYNST010000052.1:0-19105 GCA_964399955.1 uncultured Cellvibrionaceae bacterium
AACCACCGACACGGGGATTTTCAATCCCCTGCTCTACCGACTGAGCTATCCGGGCGTCGCTGCGAGACCCACCCTTAACGGGTGCAACCGAGCGAGGCGCGTATTAAACCTGCTCTTCTGGTTCGAGTCAAGTGGCTTGGGTTGAATTATTTCTCGGGCGCGACATAACCTTCGGCGCGATCAAACTCTTCGCCGGAGAGGAACTTGTCCATTTGCAGCGCCAGGTACTGGCGGTGCTCTTTATCCATCAGGTTCAGGTGCTTTTCATTGATCAGCATGGTTTGTTGCGCCAACCAGTCCTGCCAGGCCTTCTGTGAAACCTGCTCATAGATTGCCTGGCCGCGGGGACCGGGGAAGGGCGGTGCGTTCAGGCCCTCCAGTTGTTGCTGATATTTTTTGCAGAATACGGTTCGAGTCATAGTGCCAACGTTTGTTGCTGTGCAAAAGTGGGGTGGGCCAGCGGCTGCTGCAAGTGGGTCAGCAATGCCTTTACGGGTGCCGCCAAGCCCAGTGGAATGGGCGCCAGTGGATTGACCCAACTGGTCTTATGCCCTTCGCGAATTGTAGAGCGGGTGGATTGCAGTGTTACATGCACCGGATGAATGTTGAAGTGGTAGTGACTGAAACTGTGGCGCAGGCTTGGCCAGGGCTGCAGGCTGGCAGGCGTGCCGAAGTGCTGGCTGATGTAGGTCTGCAGATCCGTTTGCAGGTCTGCCTCAGGCAGGCTCCACAAGCCGCCCCAAATCCCCAGCGCGGGGCGCTGCTCAAGCAAAACCCGGCCGTCGGCCAACTGCAATAGTAACAGGTAGGCGTCTTTGCTGGGTTTGGCCTTTGTAGGCTTTGAGGCGGGGTAGGCGGTGGGGGTGCCGGCGGCATAGGCCTGGCAGTCGGAATGCACCGGACATTCTTGGCAGCGGGGTTTGCTGCGGGTGCAGACGGTGGCGCCCAGATCCATGATGGCCTGAGTGTAGTCCCGGCAGCGCTGCAGTGGCATGAACGCTTCTGCAGCTTGCCAGAGTTTGACGGCTACAGCATTGTTTCCCGGCCAGCCGTCCACGGCGCAGTGGCGTGCCAGCACCCGTTTGACGTTCCCGTCCAGTATTGCGGTGGGCTGATTGAAGGCGATGCTGGCAATGGCGGCGGCGGTGGAGCGGCCTATACCTGGCAGGCGCATTAGCTCGCCGAGCTCCGCCGGAAACTCTCCCCGATGGTCAGTCACCACCTTCTGTGCGCACGTGTGCAGGTTGCGGGCGCGGGCGTAATAACCCAGGCCGGTCCACAGGTGCAACACATCGTCCAGCGGGGCAGCAGCCAGGCTCTCAACATCGGCAAAGCGCGCCATGAACCGTTCAAAATAGGGAATGACGGTATCCACCTGGGTTTGCTGCAGCATGATCTCGGAAACCCAGACCCGGTAGGGGGTTACTGATTGCTGCCACGGCAGATTTTTGCGCCCGTGCAGGTCGAACCAATGCAGCAGCCGCTTGCTGAAATTGTGGGATGTCATCTGTGATCAACGCTTTTTCAGCAGCCCCTTCAAAGTTTCTTCTGCGGCCTGGCCGCGCTCGCCGCCAAGTTTTTCCTGCAGCAGTTCTCGCGCGCGCACCTCGGCTTTGTCTTCAATGACATCGCGCTGCTGATCAACCCGCTGACGCACCTCTGTGCGGGCGCGGTCTTTGATCATGGTGGTGATCAGCTCGCGGTCCGGCAGGCAGGTGGCCGGTCCGATGTTGTCAATCTGGCCCTTGCAACGAATGGGCAATGCGCGATTGCGCCATGCCTCGGTGATGGGCAGGCATCCGGGGATGCTACCGGCAAATCCGCCCAGAGACAAATTGAACGGCAGGTTGAACTGCCCGCTGTCCAAATCAAAGACGCCTTCGGCCTTGCCAATGATTTTGGCAATTCGAGCATCCAGGCCGTCCAGGTTCAGAGTCTGGTTTGCCAGGCGGATGCGCATTTTTATGGGCTCGAAATCTGTCTGATTTGGCCAGTCGAATTTTGCCGGCGGCTGCCCCTGCAGCAGGGCCAGGGCTTCACAGAAACGCTGCTCCAGGTTGACCGGCACCAGGCGCAGGCCGGAGGAAGTGGCGTCGGCCTCCAGGTTCAGATTGCCAATGAGTGCCTCGGTGGTTGCACCGCGACTGCTGATACCGGCGCGGGCATCGGCGCTGCCACGCAGCACATCAACCTCTGCCAGCGCCACCAGCAGTGTGTTGATATCTACCCCCTGAGTGGTCAGGTTCATCTTCAGCAGTGCCTCAGGTCCGCGGGCATCCAGGCTGCCACTGCTGGTTATGCTGCCGTCCGCAAGTTGGGCGGTCAAATTCTGCAGTTGAATGACGCCGTCTTTGCCGGTGACTTGCACAGAGGGTTGATTGAAACTCAGGCCCATAAATGAAATCTGCTCGAAGTTGAGCGCCAGATCCAGGCTCAGAGTGCGCAGCAATTCCAGCGGCAGGGGGCTAGCCTCGGCGGCCGGCTCTGCCGGTGCCGGTTCATGCTCTTCGCTGGCGGGCGGCAGATAACGGTCCAGATCGATGCGCGTGCCCTGCCAATGGCTGGAGATGCCCAGTACATCTCCGGTGGCCAGATTAAAGTTGCCGGCCAGCTCGGTATCATCAAGTTTCAGCTGAACCTGGCTTAGTTGAATGCGGTTGTCGTTGACGGTGAACGGAGTGCTGAAGCTGAAATTGCTTAAGCTGCTTTGGTCTTGAGTAGGCACATCCAGCCCCATTGCTGTCAGCCAGGGGCGAGGCGCCATGGGGTTGAGCACAATGTTCCCCGACACACTCAGTGCGTCGCCACCCCAGGCCAGCTCGTTGGTAAGTGCCATTTGCGCCCGGGCATCACCGCTGTTGATTCGAATTGCCAGGTCGCGGGTGGTGAGCAGCTGCTCGCTCAGATTGAGTGCCACCGGCCCGCTTAACTCTAAAGCAATCGCCGGCAAGTCCTGCATCTGGGCCAGTAAGCGCAGCTCTACGGGAAATTCGTTGCCGTCCAGCGCCAGGTTTTGGCTTTGCAGGCTGATGCCTTCCACTGTGAAAGCTTGCCCGGTCTGGGCGTCGTCATAGTTCAGGTTAAGATTGCTGACGTTGATGCGGGCAATCTCCAGTTGCGGCAACTCCCCATCCTCCGCTGGCTCATCGGTGGCAGCTGGTGCCTCAGGGGCCGCATCCGAGCTTATGCTGGACCAGTTGCTCTGCCCATTGGCATCGATCATCACATTGACCACGGCGCCGGACAAAGTGATGCCGTCTACCAATATTTGCCTGCGGAACAGCGGCCACAATTGCACTGAAACACTGGCTTCGACGATGGTTGCCAGCGGCCTGCCGGTACTGTCTGCGGCTGCAGTTGCGTTAACCTGTCCAAGACCAAAACCGATGTTGGGCATCAACTGCCAGGTGATGTCGCCCGCTATCTGCAAATCAATGCCGCGCTCCGCTGCAGCCTGGTAGAGCACCGGCTTGAGGCGGTTGGGGTTCAGCGTCAACACCAGAGCTGCGGCGCCCAACAGCAACAATAGAGGTAAGGCGACGATCAGCCACAGCAGCGACTTCTTCTTGGACATTGGAGCTTCCCCCTGGGAGTTGTCTGGGCGCAAGCAGGCGCAATTGGTTCATAGTATTGTACTTGGCCCGCACAATGATGCTGCGCCTCAAGCAAAAAACATACGCGTGCTGTAACCGCCCTCTCTGACCCTTGCAGTCGTCTCGGGTTGCGTGGACGGCAGGGTGGCCCCGAAGCGCCTTCCCAGGCAAAACTGTGAACGCTGCGGGAAATTCTGGCAATACGCATTGCGGGCCTTAATGCAAATGGTTATTATTTGCCATTTCTTCTTGGAGAAAGTCTTATGAATCAACTGCAAGCCTTGGCGGGTTGCGTCATGGGTGCGCTGCTGTTCTTGTCTGGCTGCGGCAGGTCGGCGACAGAGCAGGATAAACCGGTGGTTACGGTCTATTCCGAGCGTAAAGAGCACTTGATAAAGCCATTATTTGACGAGTATACGCAGCTGACCGGTGTGAACGTTCGTTTTATCACCGATGGCGCGGGTCCCCTGATTGCTCGGCTGGAAAACGAAGGCAACGCCACCCCGGCCGATATATTCATGTCGGTGGATGCCGGCAGCCTGTGGCAAGCTTCTGAGATGGGTTTGTTGCGGGCCACCCAATCCGAGAAACTCAATCGGAATATTCCCGCCAATCTGCGCGCAGAAAACGATGAATGGTTCGGCCTATCGCTGCGTGCGCGGACCATCGTCTATTCAACTGATCGAGTTGAGACGGATGAGCTGTCTACTTACGAAGGCCTGGCGGATCCCAAATGGCGTGGGCGCATCTGCCTGCGCACATCCAAGAAGGTCTATAACCAGAGTCTGGTCGCCACCATGATTGAATCCTTGGGTGAGGAGCGCACCGAAGAAGTGGTGCGCGGCTGGGTAGCCAACCTGGCGACAGAGCCTTACAGCAATGACGAAGTCACCATGGAGTCTATTGTTGCCGGGCAATGTGACCTGGCCCTGGTGAACACCTATTATTTCGGGCGGTTGCAGGTTCAGAAGCCAGACCTGCCGTTGGCGTTGTTCTGGCCCAATCAGGATGATCGCGGCGTACACGTGAACATTTCCGGTGCAGGCATTGTCAAGCATGCGAAGAACCCCACCGAGGCGCAAAAACTGTTGGAGTGGCTGTCTTCCAAAGAAGCCCAGTACCGTTTTGCCGAGCTGAACCAGGAATATCCCGCCAACCCTGAGGTTGAGCCATCGCCCTTGGTGGCGAGCTGGGGTAAGTTCAAAGCAGAAACGCTGAACGTGGAAGTGGCGGGACGCAGGCAGGCGGAGGCGGTACGTTTGATGGACCGCGCGGGTTACCGCTGATTCATGCACCACAGCGCCTGGTGGCAGCTGCCACTGTACCTGATGGCTTTTCTGGTGTTGATGCCGCTGCTGATTATCGTCTTCAGCTGGCATTCGTCGCAGATTGAGATCTGGCAACATGTGATTGCCACCGGTCTTGGTCGGCTGTTGAGGAACACCCTGGTGCTTATGCTGGGGGTGGGTGTGGTGGTGATGGTGGTGGGGGTGAGCCTGGCCTGGCTTACCGCTGTGTGCGACTTTCCCGGTCGCCGCCTGTTTGATTGGGCCCTGGTATTGCCCATGGCCATTCCCACCTATGTCGTGGCTTTTGTCGCTTTGGGTTTGATGAGCTACAGCGGGCCGGTGCTGACGCTCTGGCGCACGCTGTTTGGCGCAGATGCCTGGTACCCGGATATTCGCAGTTCTACCGGGGTAGTGCTGGTGATGAGTGCGGTGCTCTACCCCTACGTGTATCTGCTGGCCCGCAGCGCCTTTCTGCAGCAGGGCCGCGCCTTGACTGACGCCGCTCGAAGCCTGGGGCGCGGCCCCTGGGCAAGCTTCTGGCAGGTGGCTCTGCCCATGGCGCGCCCCGCTATTGTTTCCGGTATGGCATTAGCGCTGATGGAGGCTTTGGCGGATTTTGGTGCAGTGTCGGTGTTCAATTTCGACACATTCACCACCGCAATCTACAAATCCTGGTTCGGCTTTTTCAATTTGCAGGCGGCGGCCCAACTGGCCAGCCTGCTGCTGACGTTTGTGGCCTTGGCGCTGCTGCTTGAGCAAAAGGCCCGCGGCAACAAGCGCCGGCAGCAGGCCGGCCCAGGCACCAAGGAGCGCATAGTTCTGTCCGGGGGGCGAGGGGCGCTTGCCGCCGGCTACTGCGGCCTGATTCTGTCGCTGACCTTCCTGATTCCGCTGGGGCAGTTGATAGTCTGGGTGGTGGACACGCGCTTCAGTGGCTTGAACTTCCAATTTTTTGCGTTGGTGCAGCATACCTTTCTGCTGGGGGTGATGGCGTCGGTACTGGTGGTTTGTGTGGCTTTGCTGGTCAGCTTTGGTCAGCGTTGGTCACACTCTCGCTGGTCGGTTGCGGTGCTGCGCCTGACCGCACTGGGATACGCGCTGCCGGGCTCGGTGCTGGCAGTCGGTGTCATCATGGTTTTTACCTTTCTGGACCGCAACCTGCTCAGCGTCTTTTCCGGCACCGCAGGTGCGCAGATTCTGGTGGGCAGCCTGCTGGCATTGGTGCTGGCCTACCTTATCCGTTTTTTCTCGGTTGGCCTGGGGCCGGTGCAGGCAAGCCTGGAGCGCATTAAACCGAATTATCAGGAAGTGGCGCACAGCCTGGGGCTGGGTTACTGGCAGGTTTTGAAGCGGGTTTATCTGCCGCTGCTCACCCCCGGCATCATGACGGCCCTGATTCTGGTGCTGGTGGACGTTATGAAGGAGATGCCGGCCACCCTTCTTTTGAGGCCTTTTGGCTGGAACACCCTGGCCGTTAGGGTGTTTGAGATGACATCGGAAGGCGAATGGGCGCGCGCCGCTCTGCCGGCGCTGACGCTGGTGATCGTCTCCATGGTGCCGGTTGCCTACAGTATCCAGTACAGTCGCCGCTGATACCGCCGCCAGCCAGAACGGCGGCACTTGCTGCGCTGGTTCAGTGCCTGCACAAATCCTGCTAAAATGCCCCCCGTTTCCACCCCTCAGAGAACTTCCCATGCCGCATGAAACACCTTTGGCCGCACTGCACCGCGCCATGGACGGACGAATGGTCAACTTTTCCGGCTGGTCCATGCCGGTCAACTATGGCTCTCAAATAGAGGAGCATCAGGCCGTGCGCAATGACGCCGGCATGTTTGATGTCTCGCACATGACTGTGGTGGACGTCACCGGTGAGCAGGCGCAAGCCTATCTGCGTTTTATACTGGCTAACGATGTTGCCCGTTTGACCAATGTTGGCGCTGCGCTCTACAGCGTCATGCTCAATCACGATGGCGGCGTGATCGATGATTTGATTGTGTACCGCATGATTGACGGCTTCCGTCTGGTGGTCAACTGTGGCACGCGGGAGAAAGATCTGGCGTGGTTTGGCCAGCAGGCGGCCGGCTTCCAGGTCAAGGTGACAGAGCAGCCACAACTGGCCATGATTGCCGTTCAAGGCCCCAATGCCGGTGAGCGTTTCAGTCAAATTGTTGAACCGGACAGCCGCGATCGCGCCCTTGCTTTGCCACGCTTTCACGCGGGCTTTCTGGCGGGTAAACAGTCCGAGTGGTTTCTGGCTCGTACGGGGTATACCGGGGAAGACGGCTACGAAATCATGTTGCCCGCCGCCGATGCGGCGGCCTGCTGGCAGGCGCTTGCCGCTGCGGGCGTGCGCGCCTGCGGCCTGGGCGCACGAGACACGCTCCGGCTGGAGGCCGGCATGCCGCTGTACGGGCATGAGATGGATGAAACCGTGTCGCCCTTTGCTGCCAACCTGGGTTGGACCATTGCCTGGACCGAGGCTCGTGACTTCATTGGTCGGCAAGCCTTGGAGCGGGAACAGGCCCAGGGCATCGCCTTCAAACTGGTGGGGCTGGTATTGCCCACGCGCGGCGTACTGCGGGAAGGCTATCCGGTGGTAATTCCCGGCTGCGATACCGCCGGTGTTGTCACCAGCGGCACCTACTCGCCCACCCTGGCCTGCTCCATCGCCTTGGCCCGGGTGCCTCTTGCCACCCAGGACCAGGCGCAGGTGATCATTCGCAACAAAGAAGTGCCCGTTAACGTGGTTAAACCGTATTTCTATCGCAATGGTCGGGCAGTTGTCTGAGTGGCCCTGCCGCAGCCCAGCTAAGGCTTCAAATCTACTTAATCAAGAGGAGTTGGCATGAGTGAAGTTCGCGCAAAACTGAAGTATCTCGCTAGCCACGAATGGGCCCGCGTTGAAGACGATGGCACCGTTACCGTCGGCATCAGCGACCACGCTCAGTCCGCTCTGGGCGATGTGGTCTTCGTGGAGCTGCCCGAAGTGGGCAGCCAGGTGGATGCCGGTCAGGAGGCGGGCGTGGTGGAGTCGGTCAAGGCGGCGTCGGATATCTTTTCACCGGTCACCGGCGAGGTCATTGCCATCAACGAGACGCTTGCCGACGAGCCGGAAACCGTCAATGCGTCGCCCTACGATGACGGCTGGTTCTTCAAGGTGCGCGCCACCGATCTGGCGGAGCTGGACGACGCCATGGACGCAGAAGCTTACGAGGCGACTACCAGCGAATAAAACTGGCAACTGGCACGTGCACCCCGTGGCTATAGGCGAAAACGATCTCCAACCTGTGGGCAACAGGGCGGGCTGCCTGCTGGGGTGGCCCGGAAGGGGGCAGCACAGGGAGTGCGCAATCTTTACCTGTGTAAACCCGCCTTTTTTACCCTGCTCTGTATGAATCCGGCGGCAGTCCAAACAGTCATGCCAAGTATATGCTGAAGCCCCTGGCTGTTTGACTCCCGCTTGCCCTCTCGGCAGTCGGCTTCGGCTGCCGCCATCCCCCGCTGGAATACTCTTGATGTCAGATGTTGCTTCGCTCGTTCTCAATGCCCAGGCCGACCGCCGGATCAAAAAAGGTCATCTGTGGATCTACTCCAATGAGGTCAATATTGGCAAGACGCCCCTGAAGGATTTGCAGGCCGGTCAGCAGGTGAGGGTTTTGTCTGCTGGCGGTCAGCCGCTTGGGCTGGCATTCGTCAATCCGCAGGCGTTGATTTGTGGTCGGCTGGTCAGTCGCAATGCCGACCAGTGCCTTGACCGCGCGTTCTTTTGTCAGCGTTTGCAGCAGGCGCTAACCCTTCGCCAGCGCCTGTACGACAAGCCATATTACCGCCTGGTCTATGGGGATGCGGATTATCTGCCCGGCATTGTGATTGACCGCTTTGGCGACCATCTGGTGGTGCAAAGTTCGGTGGCCGGTTTTGAAGCGTTTCAGGATGAGCTGCTGGCGGCGCTGGATGAAGTGCTGGCTCCGCGGGGTGTAATCTTGCGCAATGACCACGGCGCAAGGGAGCTGGAAGAGCTGGATCACGCGGTATCTGTGCACGGCGAGGTGTCCGAGTGGCTGGAAGTGGAGGAAAACGGCTGCCGGTTCCAAGTGCCGTCCACCAGCGGGCAAAAGACCGGCTGGTTCTACGATCACCGGCCCAATCGTGCTCTGCTGCAGCGTCTGGCGCCGGGGCAGAAGGTGCTGGATGTGTTCTCCTATATGGGCGGCTGGGGTATACAGGCGGCGTGCGCCGGTGCTACCGAGGTCACATGCGTCGACTCGTCGGAGAAGGCTGCAGACGGTGTGCTGCGCAATGCCGCGCTGAACGGCGTGGCTGATCGGGTCAAAGTGCGGCGGGGGCGGGCGGTGGATGAACTGAAGCGCCTGCTGGACGAGCAGGCACAATTTGATCTGGTGGTGTTGGACCCGCCGGCGTTCATCAAAAAGCGCAAGGACCAAAAAGCCGGAGAGGCCGCCTACCGGCACCTGAATGAGTTGGCCATTCGCCTGCTGTCACCGGGGGGTATGCTGGTTTCGGCCTCCTGCTCCATGCCGCTGACGGCCGAGGCATTGGTAGAAATTGTACGCGGCGCAGCGCGTGCCAATGACCGCGAGGCCCAGTTGTTTCACAGTGGCGAGCAGGGCGCGGATCACCCCGTGCACCCGGCCATAGCCGAAACCCGCTACCTCAAGGCGCAGTTTTATCGGATTCTGCCGGCACAGTGAACATTTTTTGTCGCGGGTCTGTGATGGTTTGCAAGCTGCCGGCCAGGGTACGTAAAGCCTGATGGGTCTGGCGCAGCAGGGTCTCGCTGTCGGCAGTGTCGGACCACTGCTGTAGCTGGGACACGGCATGGGCTGTGGGTGCCACCAAGGGTTCGGCAGTGCGGTTGGGCATCAGCTCCAGCACGCTTTGCCAGCCCTGCAGTTGTGCCGTGAACCGCCGGGCCAATTGCTTGCCCATCCATACAATTTCGTCATCGGGCTGTTGGGCATAGTGACTGTGCTCCGTCAGCGCCATCATCTGCTCTGTCGCCATTGCCTGAGCCGCCCTCAGCATGGTTTGCACCCATTGGGCTGGCAGCATGGTCTCGAAGGCTGGGCGCGCCGCCTGCCAGCTTGTGCCCATTTGCATCAAATCCGAGCGGATCAGACTGATTTGCAGTTGCGCCAATTGACGTCGGCGATTATTGGGCAACTCCTTCTCATGCACATAGCCTTCGGCGCGTTGTTGTTCTGCCAGGCCAGAGATGGGTTGCAGATCGGCAATGTCCCGCCCATCACGCTCGCCAAAAAGTATGAACTGCAGGGCGTAAAAACCCAGCGCCACATCTGCGGCATCCGTCAGGCCGTGCTGGCCGCGTAGGCGTTGCTCGGTGATGGGCAGGTCCAGGTCAAAGACAATGCCCGAGTGCGCGTACTCGCCGTAGCGGTCGAGAAAACCCGGCTGCACGGGCCAGGCGCCCACCGACTGGTGCTGGTCCAGCAGGGCGGCATAAACCCGCGGCTGCACCAGGCCCAGGCGGGTGAATACGTAGAAGCGCTCGTAGGCCTGCACCGTTTCCTGCCACTGCTGGTGGGCAAGGGCCAAAGTCTCGGCAGACGGGGCGTCAAGCAGGTGTTGTACCTGTGGCTGCAGTTGTTCAACCTGTCGAAAGCTTTCTCCCAGCAGTGCCATGCCCTGCTGCCAGGCAATGTCCGCCGCTGGGGCGGCAGCCTCGGGCTGCACCTCAAGTTGGGGGGCAGGCACAACCGGCTCGACCGGTTGTGCGCCGGTGGGCTGATCAAAGGGATTGCTCGTGCGTTCGCACGCAGTGGCCACTATGATCAATATGGGTAGCAGCAGGCCGGACGAGAGGCGGCGCAACCGGGTCCAGGCGTTTTTGTGCACGAGGCTTAGTCTCTGAGGCTGATAATGGGCATGTTGTTCTCTGCGGCATAGGCGCGCAGGCGTGGGTCGGGGTCCACGGCGAAGGGGTGGGTTACCTGCTCCAGCAGGGGAATGTCGTTGGCGGAGTCACTGTAAAAGTAGCTGCCCTGCAGGTCTACAGCGTGCTGCGTCATCCAGCTTTGCAGGCGGGTGACCTTGCCGTGCTGAAAGCAGGGCACGCCCACCGCCCGCCCGGTGTAGCGGCCCTCCAGCATTTCCGGCTCGGATGCCAACAGCTCCTCCACACCCAAAGTTCGTGCAATGGGTTCGGTGACGAAGCGGTTGGTGGCAGTGATGATAACAGCCGTGTGCCCCAGATCTTTGTGCCGGTTGATCAGCTGCGTTGCTTTGGACAGCATGATCGGCTGAATTTTTGCGGCCATGAATTCACGGTGCATATCCTTCAGTTGGTCTGCATTGAAGCGGGTGAGGGGGGCCAGCGCAAAAGCGAGGTAGGCGTGAATATCCAGTGTGCCGGCCTGGTAGTGGGCATAAAACTGGTCGTTGGCCTTGCGGTAGGCCGCCGCATCCACCAATTGACGCTCTATCAGGAACTCGCCCCAGAGATGGTCGCTGTCGCCAGCAATTAACGTGTTATCCAGGTCAAACAGGGCTAGGGTCACCGCCGGTACTCCATATTGGTTGCCGGCAAAAGGGCGGCTGGGGCCGCAATGCGCAGCAAGTCGCCGGCGACTGTGGCCCGCCGCGCTTGCACGCTGGCAGAAATTGCTGTATTTGGTTTGTTTATGAAACAATAACTTCCAGTATTATAACAACAACATCTTCAGCGAGGCTCCAGTGATAGACGCCGATGGCTTTCGGCCCAACGTCGGAATAATCTTAACCAGTCCGCGCGGCCAGCTACTGTGGGCCCGGCGCGTGGGTGGACAAAATGCTTGGCAGTTCCCGCAAGGCGGCATCAAGCACCACGAGAGCGCAGAGGCAGCTCTTTACCGCGAACTGCAGGAAGAGGTGGGGCTTGGCCCTGAGGATGTCGCTGTTCTGGGTGTAACCCGGGGTTGGTTGCGCTACAGGCTGCCGACGCGCTTCGTGCGTCAGCAGGAGCCCGTCTGCATAGGCCAAAAACAAAAATGGTTCCTGCTGGAGTTGCTGGGGGGCGACGAGCGGGTTGATCTGGGCGGTAATGCCACGCCAGAGTTTGACCAATGGCGCTGGGTAAGTTACTGGTATCCTGTGAATCAGGTTGTGGCTTTCAAGCGTGACGTCTACCGCCGCGCGCTGAGAGAGCTCTCCCCCTTGCATGCCCGCTTTGAAGAGCGGCATGCCGTAGAGGATGATGCATGCTGAACTCGCTGCGAAGCATTGTGCAGGAGGTTAACTCCGCACGGGACATGAACTCGGCCCTGAGTATCATAGTGACGCGCGTAAAAGCCGCCATGAGCACCGAGGTGTGTTCAGTTTACTTGCGTGAGGGCGGCATGTACGTGCTCATGGCCACCGACGGCCTGAACCAGGAGGCCATTGGCCAGGTGCGGCTGGCACGCAATGAAGGGCTGGTGGGCATGGTGGCCGCCCGCGAAGAACCCATCAATCTTGACCAGGCAGAATCCCACCCCAAATACCAGTACTTTCCCGAAACCGGCGAAGAGCGTTTCAGCGCCTTCCTCGGCGCACCCATCATTCATCACCGCAATGTGCTGGGTGTTCTGGTGGTGCAGCAGGCGGAGCGGCGCCGCTTCGACGAGGGTGAAGAAGCTTTTCTGGTAACCATGTCGGCGCAGTTGGCGGGGGTTATCGCCCATGCCGAGGCAACCGGCGCACTGTCCACCATCGGCAAGAACTCGGTGCCGCGCGAGGCGCGCTTCAGTGGCGTAGCCGGTGCCCCCGGTGTGGCTATTGGCCGTGCAATGGTCATATCGCCCTTGGCCGACCTGACTGCCGTCCCCTACCAGACCTGTGACGACATAGACGACGAGCTCTGCTTTTTTCAACGCTGCCTGGGCGCTGTGCGGGAGGACGTAAAACGCTTGGGCAAAGAGCTGAAAACCCGGCTCAATAAAGAAGAGCAGGTGTTGTTTGATGCCTATCTGGGCATGCTGGACGACGCCTCCCTGGGCGGTGAAGTCACGGAGCGCATTCGCGAAGGGCTTTCGGCACAGTACGCCTGGAGTGAGGTCATATTGGAGCACGTAAAGACCTTCTCCAGCATGAACGACCCCTATCTGCGTGAGCGCGCGTCCGATGTGCAGGATTTGGGCAGTCGTGTGCTGGCCTACTTGCAGGAGTCCGCGCAAAAGGTTCGGGTATGGCCGGATCAGACTATTCTGGTGGGCGAAGAGCTGACCGCTGCCGTGCTGGGGGAAGTTCCCCACGACAAGCTGGCCGGCCTGGTGTCTGTGCGCGGGTCCGGCAATTCGCACATCGCCATTCTTGCGCGCTCCATCGGCATTCCCACGGTAATGGGGGCGGTGGATCTGCCGTATACCAAATTGGATGGCCGCGAGCTGATCGTCGACGGTTATCACGGCTCGGTTTACAGCGACCCGAGCGCGGCGCTCAAAGAGCACTACCAGGACATTCTGCAGGTGGACCTGCAGTTATCTGCAGGCCTTGAACAGCTCAAGGAACTGCCCTGCGAAACGCTGGACAAGCACCGCGTTGCGCTATGGGTCAACGCCGGGCTGATGGCCGATGCCGTTCTATCTCTGGAGCGCGGCGCGGAGGGTGTAGGGCTTTACCGCACCGAGGTGCCCTTTATGCTGCGGGATCGTTTCCCCTCGGAAGAAGAGCAGCGGCTTGTCTACCGCGAGCAGTTGGAGTCTTTTGCACCTCACCCGGTGACCATGCGCACGTTGGACATTGGCGGCGACAAAGCACTGTCTTATTTCCCAATTGCCGAAGACAACCCCTTTCTGGGTTGGCGCGGCATCCGCATCACGCTGGATCACCCGGAAATCTTCCTGGCGCAGGTGCGCGCCATGCTCAAAGCCAGCGAAGGTTTGGACAATCTGCGCATTTTGCTGCCGATGATTTCGTCGATATCGGAGCTGGAAATAGCCCAGATGCTGATTCACCGAGCCTTCGATGAGTTGCTGGATGAAGGCTACGATCTGAAAATGCCGCCCATCGGTGTCATGATCGAAGTGCCATCGGCGGTTTATCAAGCCAAAGAGCTGGCGGCGCGGGCAGACTTTCTTTCGGTTGGCAGCAACGATCTGACCCAGTACCTGCTGGCCGTGGACCGCAACAACGCCCGGGTTGCCGATCTTTACCACTCCTTGCACCCGGCGGTGCTGCGTGCCCTCTACAGTGTGGTCAAGGACAGTCACAGTCAGGGCGTGCCCGTGGGTATCTGCGGTGAACTTGCCGGTGACCCAGCGGCCGTGATGCTGCTGGTGGCCATGGGCTACGATGTGCTGTCCATGAACGCCACCAACCTTCTGCGCGTGAAATCGGTCATCCGCGATATTACACTGGAGCGCGCCAGGCAGTTGTTGGATCAGGTCATTGTGCTGCCCGACACCGAGTCGGTTAACCGTATGCTGGAAGACACCTTCCGCGAGGTAGGGCTGGAGCGGCTGCTAAAGCCGCGGCTGCCGGGCTGATCCGCCGGGGGTAAGGTTCCCCTCATTGGCGGCGTTGAGGGCCTTCTGTTTGCTCGTGCGGCTGTCGCCCGGCTGCGACGGCCCGCCGGTTTTCCTTGTGATCTGGCCATTATGCGAGCCAACCGGCGCATGCTATTATGCCGGCCCTACGAATTCCGGATTGTTCAGCCATGCTCCCCTATCCAGAGATCGACCCCGTTGCTTTCTCCATTGGCCCTTTCACCATCGCCGGGAACACCATAGGTCCGCTCAGCGTGCACTGGTATGGTTTGACCTACCTGGTGGGTATTGGCCTGGCCTGGTTATTGGCCAGTCATCGCAGTCGCACCCGAAACACCATTATGCGGCCGCAACAGGTAGAAGACCTCACCTTCTACGTCGCCATGGGGGTTGTCCTGGGGGGGCGTGTCGGCTACATTTTTTTCTACAACTTCGAAGGCTGGATGCGGGACCCGGCCATGATCTTGCGGGTGTGGGAGGGCGGTATGTCCTTTCACGGAGGGCTGCTGGGGGTGATCTTGGCGATGCTGTTATTTGCTCGCAAGGTTCAGCACAATTTCATAGACATCATGGACTTCATTGCCCCCTTTGTTCCCCTCGGGCTGTTATTCGGCCGGATCGGCAACTTCATTGGCGGCGAGCTTTACGGTCGTGTTACCAATGTTCCTTGGGCCATGCAGTTTCCCGGTGACCCAACCAATGCGCGGCACCCATCACAGTTGTATCAGGCCTTTTTCGAAGGGCTGGTCCTGTTTGCGGTACTCTACTGGTTCTCCGCCAAGCCGCGGCCGAGGGCGGCCGTGTCTGCGTTGTTCTTGCTGCTCTATGGCGTGTTCCGCTTCTTCGTGGAATTCACCCGCGAGCCCGACGCCCACATTCAATTTGATTTGTTTGGCTGGATGACTCGCGGCCAGCTACTGAGCCTGCCAATGATTCTGGTGGGCGCGGCCCTGTTGGCCTGGGCCTATGGTGTTGGTCGCGCGCAGGCAGGTTCGGCCAGCAACGGTAGAAAAGCGGGTAAAAAGCAGGTGGATCGATGAAGCAGTACCTGGACTTGATGCGCCACGTGCGAGATTGCGGGGTGGATAAAGGTGACCGAACAGGCACGGGCACCCGAAGTGTGTTCGGATATCAGATGCGCTTTGATCTGGCGCAGGGTTTTCCTCTGGTTACCACTAAAAAATGTCATCTCAAGTCAATAATTCACGAGCTGTTATGGTTTCTGCGCGGTGAAACCAATGTGCGTGCATTGCAGGAGCAGGGTGTAAAAATCTGGAATGAGTGGGCCAATGAAGCGGGGGAATTGGGCCCGGTCTACGGCGCACAGTGGCGCTCCTGGCCCACGCAGGACGGGCAGGCGGTGGACCAGATTGCCCAGGTGGTTGAGCAGATAAAATGCAACCCCAACTCTCGGCGGCTAATTGTCTCCAGCTGGAACCCGGCCTTTTTACCCGATGAGGCGCTGTCTCCCCAGGCCAACGCAGATGCGGGTAAAATGGCACTGGCACCCTGCCATACCCTGTTTCAGTTTTACGTGCTGGACGGACGACTGTCCTGCCAGCTATACCAGCGCAGCGCCGATGTTTTCCTGGGCGTGCCTTTCAATATTGCCTCGTATGCGTTACTGACAATGATGGTCGCACAGGTCACCGGCTTGCAACCCGGCGATTTTATTCATACCCTAGGCGACGCTCACCTCTACAACAACCATCTGCAGCAGGTAGAGCTCCAGTTGAGCCGCGCGCCGCATCCACTGCCGGCAATGAAGCTGAACCCTGATATAGCCGATTTGGCCAAGTTCAGCGTCGAGGATTTTGAGTTGATGGGCTATCAGTGTCACCCACACATTCCTGCGCCAATCGCAGTCTGATACCATGCCTGAACCAACCATCAAAGTCTCTGTCATAGTAGCAGCCGCCGAAGGCGGTGTGATTGGCATCAACAACCAGCTGCCCTGGCACCTACCCGCTGATCTGGCGCATTTCAAACGGCTGACACTGGGCAAGCCGATGGTTATGGGGCGCCGAACGTTTGAGTCCATTGGCAAGGCGCTGCCGGGCAGAACCAGCATCGTCTTGACGCATCAACCCACCTGGCAGGCAGAGTCGGCACTCATTGCTGCAACTCTGGATCAAGCGCTTGCTCTGGCGTATGCCGATGCCAGAAGCCGCGGCGCAGAAGAAATAATGATAATTGGCGGTTCTGCCGTGTTTGAGCAGGCGCTGCCTTTGTGCGACAGGCTTTACCTAACTCTGGTGAATGCCAAGCTTGAAGGCGACACGTTTTTTCCATCCATAGACGCCAGCCAGTGGGATACGGTGAGCCGGCAGGAGAATCGTGCCGATGGTCGGCATGCCTATGATTACACCTTCATCCAGATGGACCGCCGGTTGGCGGATAACAAAGACTGAAAAGCACCCAAGTGTTACCTGTGTGTTACTTCTCCTGTGCTGCAGCAGGAGAAACTGTTACCGATGGTAATGTTTTGGTCAGGCTGCGTATTCCTACATTTATAAAGCATTGAATGTTTGGAATTTCTCCTTTTACAATGCGCAGCTCCTAAGTTTCGACCCGATTTTATAAATCAAAATATCTGGATTCGACACTCTAAGGGTGAGACTCCGGTGCAACTCTCTAATGCTAGCACCCGATGTGGGGGGAATATGAAGAAGCAGCGAATCAAAGCTGTGGCGCTGTCCACAGTGATAACTGCCGGGGCCGTGTTTGCGAGCGCCGTTCAGGCAGATGCGTCCCTGGACGCTATTGTGTCCGTTGGGCAGACGAAAGTCGCCCAGGCCCAGAAGTCTCAGGTGCGGATTAACCAACTTCAGGACGAAACCAACAGCTTGATCCAGTCTTTCAAGCAGGTAAACAAAACCATTGAAGGGCTGCGCATCTATAACCGCCAGCTTGAGCGCCAGCTTGAGAGCCAGCGTGAGATCATGAGCCGCCTGGAAGAGTCCATCAGCCAGATCACCGTCATTCAGCGCCAGATCCAGCCCTTGGTACTGGACATGCTGGAAGCCATTGATCAGTTTGTGCAACTGGATGCCCCTTACCGCAAGGAGGCTCGCCTGGGCCGCATCAGCCGCTTGCGCGACATGATGGCCGATGCCGATGTCAGCATCGCTGAAAAATTCCGCCAAGTGCTGGAGATTTACAGCATTGAAGCGGAATACGCCCGCAAAATTGATACTTATGAAACCACGCTCAACATCAACGGCGAAGACCTGCGTGTGAACATCATCGCAATCGGCCGCATCGCCCTGATGTACCAGACAATGGACGGTTCACAAACCGGAGCCTGGGACAGAACCACTCAGCAATGGACAGAGCTTAGCGGCGGTGACTATCGCAATCCGGTGAGAAATGCCATCCGCATTGCTCAGAAGAAGGCGCAAAACGACATTATGCTTCTGCCCATTTCTGCTCCGGAGGCTGCACAATGAGATTCTTGAACATCAAAACCCCATTTATTGGCCTGCTAGCGGCTTCTATCTTGTGGTCTGGGGTTGCTCAAGCGCAAACCAATCGCGCCACATCCATGGAAGAGCTGCTGCAACTCATGCAGCAGAGCCGTGTTACCGAGAGCAAAGAGCATCAGCAGCGTGAAGCCGAATTCATGCGCGAGAAAAACAACCGCGCCGGTTTGCTCAAGCAGGCTGAAGACACTCGTGACCAGGAAGAAGAACGCTCCGCCACACTTGAAGCCCAGTATGAGGAGCAGGACCGCCAGATCACCACGCTGCGCGCCCAGCGCGATGAGCGCATGGGGTCATTGGCTGAATTGTTTGGCCATCTGAAGACCGCTGCCGGTGACTTGCAGGCCAGCTTGAGAAATTCGCTGGTGAGCCTGCAATTGCAAAACCGTGGTGATTTCGTTGCCGAGCTGTCGCAGAAAATGGACAGTGAGACGACGTTGCCCACCATCGAAGAAATTGAGCGGCTGGTTTATGAAATTCAACGCGAGACGGTTGAATCCGGGCGGATCGTGCGCTTCACCACCGAGGTGTCCAGCGCCGATGGTCAGACCTCTCAGCAGGAAGTGGTACGAATTGGTAACTACGGCGCAGTGTCAAACGGCGACTACCTGTTTTTTGATCCGACTTCACAAAGCCTGAAAGCGCCCGCACGTCAGCCGGGCGGGCTTCCCAACCCCGGCGATCTGGAAAACGCCACTTCCGGTTTCAGCCAGGTGGCCGTTGACCCGACCATGCCTTTGGGCGGACAGATCATGCAGATCATGGTTGACCGGCCGGACTTGATGGAGCGGTACAGGCAAGGCGGCATTGTCGGCGCAATCATCATTATTGGTCTCGGGGGTGTCGGTCTTTTCTTGATTATTTGGCGCTTCATTGTTCTGCAGTCACTCACCACCAAGGTCAACAAACAGCTCAAGTCCAAGCGTGCCAACACCAACAATCCGCTGGGTCGGGTATTGAAAGTGTCTGAGGACAACCCAGGGTTGGACGGTGAAACCATGGAGCTGAAGCTTGAAGAGGCAATACTGAAAGAGCGCCCAGCCATCGAAGGCGGCTTGAATATGATCAAGATCATTTCCATGGTCGCTCCGCTGATGGGTCTTCTGGGTACTGTGGTTGGTATGATTCAAACCTTCCAGGCCATCACCGACTTTGGTGCGGGCGATCCCAAGCTGATGGCCGGCGGTATTTCTGCGGCACTTGTAACCACCGTTTGCGGTCTGATAGTGGCAATTCCGACAGTTTTCATGCACACCATC
>CAYNST010000052.1:19205-21666 GCA_964399955.1 uncultured Cellvibrionaceae bacterium
TTCATCATGTTGATTTTCTTCATCGTGACGGCAACCTTCATCAAGGAGCCCGGAGTAGAGGTCAATCGTCCCGACGCCAACACTGCGGACCTGAAAAACGCCAAGATACTGGTGGCAATCAATTCCGAAAACCAGATCTGGATCGATAAAAACGAGATAGATCAGTCTTTGGTGAGAGATCAGATCGAGCTGCTGATGGCCGAAAACCCCAACAGCCCGGTCATCATTCAGTCCGATGCCAGAGCAAACATAAAAACACTCAATGCAGTCGCCCAAGCCGCCCGGCAAGCCGGGGTAGCTGACGTCTCCATTGCTGCAGCGCAGGGGAATTAACCACAATGAGCATTGCTAGACTTCTTCCAGCGGGCGCAATGGCTCTGGCGGTAACTCTGGGTTTGTTGCTTTTGATGCACGTACTGATTCAAACCAGTATGCAAGGGCCCCAGGAAGTTCCTAGCTACAGCATTCCCGAAATTGTCATGCCCGACCGCGAGATTCAGACCGAGCGCGATCTTCGCAGGCCCGAGCGCCCAGAAGAACCGGATGCCGCGCCGCCGGATATGCCGGATCTCGAGTTTGATAATTTGGAGCCTACAGAAGGTGGAATCAATATTCGCCCGACGTTTGGCGACAGGCCGCAAATAGCTGGACCCAGTGGTTTTGGCGGGGACGGCGAGATGATTCCGCTTACGGTTGTTCAGCCTGAATATCCCCGCCGCGCCGCGCAGCGTGGCATTCAGGGCTATTGCACAGTGGAATTCACTGTGGCTGCGAACGGCGCTACCAAAGACATTTTCGTTGCCGACTGCCCGGACCGGGTATTCGAACGTTCCTCAATGAATGCCGCCGGGAGGCTAAAATATCGGCCGCGAGTGGTAGACGGACAGCCAGTGGACGTGCCAAGAGTGCAGTACAAATTTGTCTTCGAAATGGCTGAATAGTGAGAGTGGTTATTATGAAAAGGTGGCCAGGACTTAAAATACTAGGCGCGATGGGATTTGTCTGTCTGCTGAGCGCCGCGAGCCTGCCCAGCATTGAATTGGGCGGGCTGACACTGGTGGGTAACCTTGCCCACGCGCAAACTGCAGACATCAAATTGGCAGGCTGCAAGGCCCCGCCGGAGCGGCGCCGTTTGAGTTCTTTGTCACAGAGCTTTTTCAAGCGGGTGGCAGAGGTTGACAACTTGACCAACCCGCCGGAAGACAGATCCGGCAACGCGCCTGAGCCAAACTATACAGCGGCTTGGCCCCGATTGCAGCGGTTGATGGACGGTTGCGAGGACTGCAACCAGTATGAACTGGCACAGTTGTACCAGCGCGCAGCCTTCATCCAATACAATCTGGACAACCTGCCGCAGGCCATTGAATATTTCAAGCGGGTGGTGGGCCAGTCGCCCCATATCCCCGAAGCACTGGAAACCCAGTTGCTGTATCAGATAGCCCAACTGTCTACCTCGGTGGAGCAATACAAAGAAGCGCTGGATTATTTTGGTCGCTGGGAGGCCATGTGTCCCAGCACAGTGCCCGACGACTATTTTTACTACCGCGCGCAGATCTTTTACCAGTTGAACGAGCGCGACCGCGCGCTGACGGAAGTGGAGCGCAGTATCAACATCGTCGAAGGTCGGGGCGAAGTGGCGCGCGAGCCCTGGCTGCGGTTGCAAATGGCCATATTGGTTGATAAAGAGAATTATCCTGCGGCAGAAAAAGCGGCAGAGAAGTTGGCCGTCAACTACACCAATGCTCGAGTAGTTGCACAGTTGGCCTCGCTTTACGGTATGAATGGTAAGGAAACCCGGCAGTTGGCGCTAATGGATGCCTTGCACCAGGCCGGTGCGCTTGAGCGCGAGAATGAGTTCCGTAACCTTGCGTTCATGTTCATGTCACAAGAAACTCCGTTTTTGGCTTCCAAGGTTATGAGCGCGGGTGTGAACTCCGAGGCTGTGCCACGCACGGCGCAGAATTTGGAAGTCTGGGCCGTGTCATTGACGCAGGCGCAGGAGTCAAGTAAAGCGATTCCCATCATGGAAGAGGCCGCCAAAAAATCGGATACCGGTCGACTTCACGCGACGCTGGCGGCCATCTACCTGGACGCAGAAGATTTCAAAAAGACTATCTCTGCCGCTCAAGAGGCCCTGAGAAAGGGCGGCTTGCGCAGCGACGGTGAAGTTCACATGTATATGGGCTCCGCCTATATGTATATGGAGCAATTTGATGAATCCATTGCGGCGCTGCAAAAAGCCAGCAAAGATGAGAAGTACACCAAGTACGCAACGGATTTAATGAAATATGTGAAAACCGAGAAAAACCGGCAGGAAACTCTGAAGCGCGCCGCCGCTGAAGAAGATAAGGCCGCAGCGGTTGATCAGGAAGCTCTTTGACAAACCCCGCCAATTCGAACAAGCCCCCTTTATTGGGGGTTTTTTTTGCAAGTCCAAAGCCTGGGCTGCAGTTACCCCTAG
>CAYNST010000053.1:0-21409 GCA_964399955.1 uncultured Cellvibrionaceae bacterium
CAGAGACAATGATCACTGGCAACGTCGCCCAGATGCTCAAAGACATCCAAGACATAAGTACGGAGGTGTCCGACTTCGGCGGGTACCGGCTGCCCTGGCTGAGAATCAGCGGGTTGAGATTTTCGTGAGGCGAGCGTTTCATGCTCGTCATTTTTAGTATTAAGCCACAACTGGTGGCTTATGGAAGGCCCGCCCCCCTCCGAGTCAATACATTCTGCGTTAAAGCATCAGCAATGGCTGCCAAGTTACCTTTACGGCACAGTCTTGCACACTGAAGGTTTTTCACGCTGGCTCACCGGAAGTGAGCTTCTCAGTCATCTGCAATGAGCGTCCGGCAGACTATGCTCCCGCTATAGCACACCATCAAAAAACCTATCAGTATTGGGCCAACCAGAAAGATTGTTAGCGCTTCAGCCACAATTTATGCAGTTTTCGCATAAGCGAGCGCCAATTCTTTGAATTCCTGTGCTTGGGCTATGCTTTAGTTCAAAGAGGCACAAAATTAGCCGCTGTCTCCGTAGGCCAAGGTAATTCAGCATTGATATCACACACGTGCGCTGCAACGGCCCGCTATCCCAGTAGGTGCCGAGCGAGCAACAAATCGTTCTTGAGGAGCCCCCTGTGGACGCTTGGCGTCTTGGCGGCGTCGTCTTGGTCGTCCACTTGGATTTCTGGTTCAGCCCGAGGTTGGCTGTGCGGGATGCCTGCGTGGTTGTTGTGCGTCATGATCCTCAGCCTGGCCAGTACGGGTCTCGCGGAGGCTCAGAGTGAAGCCAATGTGCAGCAAATGCTCGCCAACATGCGTTTTCAGCGCCTATTGGCCAGTGAAGAGGAGAATGAGAAGGGTGGCATTGGCGTGGTGTTTGCCATAGTTCAGGACGACACCGGCTTTCTCTGGTTTGGTGGCGATTCTGGTCTTGCTCGTTACGATGCCCACTCATTCAAGTTTTACAAGGCTGACGCCAAAAATCCGCGCGCCCTTGCCAGCACTTGGGTGAGCGACATGCGAGTGGATGGCGACGGAGTGCTGTGGCTGGCGACGGGTGGTGGCCTCAGTCGTTACAACCGCGAAACCGATGACTTCACGACCATTCGCGCCCAAGGTGGTACAGGCTTGAAATTGCTGTCGGGCCTGGTGACGGCGCTGGCCGTGGACAGCCGCAACAATCTCTATATCGGCACCAGCGGCGGGCTTACCGTTTTCAACGATGAACGCAGTGCAGCGCGGCACTACACACACGACGCCAGTGACCCCACGGGTCTTAGCGCAAATGGCATTTCCACCTTATTTGTCGATAACCAGGATCGCTTGTGGATTGGTACGACCGGCGGCGGCATCAGCCGGTTTGATCCGGCCACGGCACGCTTTGAACACTGGCGCAACGATCCGGCAGACCCCAGCTCCCTCGGGCACGATTTTATTGATCGCATCGCTGAGGACAGTAAAGGCCGAATCTGGATTGCCACCCGCGGCTTTGGTTTGGCGAGGTTGTTGGAGGACGGTCGCAGCTTTAAAACCTACCGTCATGAGCACGGCAACCCCTACACGATTGGCAGTGACATTATCAGCGACATTCATTCGGACCGTCGCGGCAACCTTTGGATAGCCACTGATCACGGTGGCTTGGCTCTGTACCACGAAGAGAGCGACAGGTTCTTCCACCTGCGCCACCATGTCTACGATCCCACCACCCTCAATTCCAATCAGCTGCGGCGTATTTACGAAGACCGCGACGGAAATCTATGGGTAGGGGTGGTGCCGACCGGTGTTAACTTCTACGACGCGGCCAAGGCGCGCTTCCGAACCCTGACACATCAACCCGATGATCCCAACAGTCTGGATCACAACGGGGTACTGGCTCTTTTGCAGGGCAGTGATGGCCTGATTTGGATTGGAACGGAGAAAGGATTGAACGCCTACAATCCGCACACCGGGCAGTTTACCCGATATGAGCCCAACCCCAAGGACCCGGATAGCCTGCGCTTTGGCGCCATTATCGGCTTGGCAGAGGACAGCGATGGTGCATTGTGGGTAGGCAGTTGGTCCGGTGGTTTGCATCGCTTTGACAAGCACACGGGCAAATTCAAGAATTACTACCCTGAACCCGGCAAAGCAGACGGCCTGATCGGCGCGCACATATGGAACATTGTCCGGGACCGCGACGACGACCTGTGGATTGGCGCCATCGATCAAGGGGGTGGTGTGAGCCAGTATCTGCGCGACAGTGACAGCTTTCGCAACTTTCGCCATAACCCCCAGGACCCCAACTCACTGAGCTTCGATTTCGTTTGGCAAATTCTGCCCGACCGCCACGGCCGGCTATGGATGGGTACCAAGGACGGGCTGAATCGCTTCAACAAAGCCGAGCAAACTTTTCAACATTATCGCCACGACCCGGCCAATCCAGAATCGCTCGCCAACAACAATGTGATTGCGTTGCTAGAAGACCAGGCCGGTCGCCTGTGGGCCGGCACCGCCGAGGGAGGCATCAGTGTGCTGGATACAACCAGCGGACGGTTCCGCAACTTGAGTCTTGCCGAAGGCTTGCCTGCCGCGCATGTCGCTACCCTGGTTGAAGACCGGCAAGGCTACATTTGGGCCGGTACACCTGCAGGGCTTGCGCGCATCCACCCCGACAGTTTTGCCATCAAAGTGTTTCGCAAATCCGATGGACTGGCCGGCAGCAATATCAACCGCAACGCGTCACTTCTCGCGGACAACGGTGAACTTTACATCGGCAGTACGGAAGGGCTAACGGTTTTTGCGCCGGAACATATCGAGCAGATTCAGACGCCGCCCAAAGTTGTAGTCACCGCTTTGCGCATTCTGAATCGTGAGGTGACGGTGGGCGCGTCTGAGTCACCGCTGACCAAGGCGATCGAGCACACCCGCGAACTCACGTTAAGTTACAAAGACGCGATGTTCGCCTTCGATTTTGCCGCACTCAACTTCAACGCCTCTCGCCAGAACCGCTACTGGTACAAACTGGATGGGTTTGACCGGGAGTGGAACGACGTAGGCACCACGCGCACCGCCACCTACACAAATCTGGATCCTGGTCGATACACCTTCCGGGCACGCGCCATGACTAGTGCGGGTGTATCAAGCGGTGATGACGCGCAGATCAGAATTTATATCACCCCGCCACCCTGGCGTACCGGCTGGGCATACCTGGCTTACGCTCTGCTGGCGGCGGTCGGGCTGTATCTGCGCAAACGGTATTCGGACCTGCGCAAAGAATCTGCAGGGTATCAGGTGCTGTCCGCTACCGACGCATTGACGGGGGTGCTCAACCGCACGGGCCTGCAGCAGGCGCTGGAGCGGCGCCACAAAGCGGGTCGGGAGCAAGTTAAAACAAGCTTGATGGTGCTTGATATTGACCACTTTAAACGCATCAATGACAGTGCGGGTCACGACGCGGGTGACCAAATTCTTCGGATGTTCGCGGACCTCATTGGCCGCAACGTTCGGGCTCAAGACCGCGTAGCTCGCTGGGGCGGAGAGGAATTTGTACTGGTCTGCGACGGGGTCTCCGGCGATGCTGCCCGGGCCATCGGCGAAAAGTTACGACAGGCTGTGTCGCAGCACAGGTTCGAACCGCAAGGACGCCCGGTGAAGGTTACAGTGAGTATCGGCATCGCCTGCGGCAAGCCTGGTGAAAGCTTTGACGAACTCTTCAAGCGTGCCGATATTGCCCTGTACAAAGCCAAGGCTGATGGGCGCAACCGGGTGCACATGGCAGAAGACGACGAATCGGTGTAGCTATTCAGCTCACGCCCGACTTTACCCTTAGCGGTGTTGAAAATGGTCACCATCCTATCAGGGGCCAGGATGGAACGCCTGCAAGGCCGGTCCATAAGGGGCGGAGCTCAGGAGGTGTCGCGTATTCAACGTGCAAGCTCACATTTTTCGTCTTGCTCTGCGCAAATTCGGACGCAATCTGAACTGTCACGGGATGTGCTGAATAGTTACCATTCTGTCATGTATGTTGGCGCCTGCAGCGGTTTAACCCCGCCGCAGCGCAAGCCTTTCCCCTGGCGCCGAAGATACTTCTATGCCAAATAAACGGTTACATTAAACTTTTACACCGTTGCGGTCGCTTTCAACTAGTATTGATTATTCACGCGGGTCACACATTATGAAAATCAGCCAGACTACTCCGATACTCAACACTACCACCGGCAGCACGCCATCTCCCGGCGGCAAGGCCCGAGTACCGGCGCAACCGGTGGCTGCAGAGTTGCAGAGCACCTCGGTGCGCAGGGCCCTGCAGGAGAGCGCGGATGTGGACATGGACAAGGTGCGCGAGGTGCGCCTGGCGATTGCCCGGGGCGACCTGGCGCTGGACCCGGACCTGCTGGCCGAAGCCGTGCTGGACATGCATCAGCGATGAGCGCGCGAGAACATCTGGGCAATCTGGTGCGCGGCATTCAGGCAGACGTTAGCTGTTGCGCTGCATTGTTACCTCTGCTGACCGAGCAGCAGCGCCTGCTGGCGCGTCAGGACAGCGACAATCTGGCTACTGTGGGAGAAAACATTGCTGCGCAGTTACGCCTGCTGGAGAACAACGCCCGTGTGCGCATACAGACGTTAAAGGCGTTAGGGCTTGCGCCCGATGCAGAGGGTATGCAGCGCCTCTTGGCCAAACTGCCCTCTACCGCCGCCTCACAACTGGAACGCAGCTGGCGGCAATTGGAACTGGAGCTGGCACGCTGCCAGGCTTTGAACGAGCGCAACGGCGAGCTTCTGGCCCAGCAGCGCATGGCGCTGGCCGAGCTGACCGGGCTGCCGCTCAATCGCTACGGCGAGCCCCGTTGAGCCAGTCATCCAGCTGAGTTTGCTCCTGCTTTTTATCGCGCAGCGTTTTGCGCCGCTCCTGCCTTTTCTGCAATTGCTGCAGCCCCTTGACCTTGCCAAACTGGTTCAGCACTTCCCGCTGCTTGGCCTGCAACTCCAGGTCGGATAACAGCAGCTCCTGCTCCTGCGAGTCCACCAGCAAACCCAACAAACCCTGCATGGCGGTGCGGTTCTGGAAACTGAGCGCATGGGTGCCGCAGTGTTGATTCAGAGAATTCTGAAAAAACTGAAGCTGCTCCAGCCGCTGCTGTTCAAGCAGCTTGCGCTGTTCATGGGCCTGCCGCTCAACCGCCAGTGATGCCAACTGGTCCTCTTGCATTTGCAAAAATCGGTTCAGCATTACGTCAGTATCTCTTGCAGTTGAATTAAACAATCGTCGAACAGTGCCGGTTCATTCACCTTTTGCTGCAAAAATGCCGCAAGTGCCGGATAGCTCTGTACCGCCTGATCCAGTTCCGCATCCTGGCCCGCTTGGTAGCCGCCCAGCGGAATCAGCTCGCGCACCGACTGGTAGCGCGCCAGACGGCGCCGGAAGCTGGCGGCCAATTGTTGATGCTCCGGCCCGGTGACCTGCGGCATAACCCGACTGATGGAGGCGGTCACATCAATGGCGGGATAATGACCGGCCTCGGCCAGCTCGCGGCTGAGGATCACATGCCCGTCGAGTATGGCGCGGGCCGCGTCGGCGATCGGGTCCTGCTGGTCGTCGCCCTCTGCCAGTACCGTGTAGATGGCGGTCAGGGAACCCGCACCCACACCGTTGCCGGCGCGTTCGGCCAGCTGCGTCAGGTTGGCAAACACCGACGGCGGGTAGCCCTTGGTGGCCGGCGGCTCGCCAATGGCCAGTGCCAGCTCCCGCTGCGCCTGCGCATAACGCGTTAACGAGTCCAGCAGCAACAATACGTCGTGGCCCTGATCGCGGTAATATTCAGCCAGGCGGTGACAGACCTCTGCGGCGCGCAATCGCATCAAGGGCGACTGGTCCGCCGGTGCGGCTATCACCACCGAGCGCCGCAGGCCCTCCTCGCCCAGTGCGTCTTCTATGAATTCCACCACTTCGCGGCCGCGCTCGCCAATCAGGCCGACGATGATGATACTGGCCTTGCTGTAGCGGGTGATCATGCCCAAGAGCACACTTTTACCCAGGCCGGCTCCGGCAAACAGCCCCAGGCGCTGGCCCTTGCCGGGCGTGAGCAGCGCGTTGATGGCCCGCACCCCCACATCCAGCGGCTCGCGCACCGGTTTGCGCTTGAGGGGGTTGGCGGGAGCCACTTTCAAAGGAATGCGCAACCCCTGCGGCGCAGGGCCGTCGTCCAGCGGCTGCATCAGCCCGTCAAATATGCGGCCCAGCAGGTCATCGCCCACCGGCAGGCCCCACTCGTGCTCGACGCGCTCTACCCGGGCCCCGGCGTAAAGCCCGCTGACCGGCCTGAATGGCATGAGAAACGCGGTCTCGCGGTTAAATCCCACCACCTCGGCCAGCACCGGCTCACCGCTGTGGGTCTGCACCAGGCAACGCTGACCAATAAACAGCCGGCAACCCACTACCTCCAGCGTCAGCCCGGTAACCCTCACCAAACGCCCACTGACCGCCTCTGCAGGCAGCTCATCCAGGCGTTTGGCGGCGCGCGCCAGTTGCTCGGACAAAGCGCTCATGGCGCCACCAAAGCGGACCCATCGGAGAGTTCCTCGCGCACCTTGTTAACGCAGGCGGCCAGGCGCTCTTCACTGCGAACGGTTTGCTGTTGTTGGTCGCTCTCCAGCCGGCAGTCGCCGATGCTCAGGGACTCGTCGGCCTGGAGCGGGCAGCCGCCGATACGATCGGTGCCAATTTCCGCCAGCCGCGCACAGTCGTCCGGTGATAAAAACACCGTCACTTCGCCCTTGCGGGTGTCCATACGACTTAGGGCGTCCTCGACCAATTTGCGCAACTGGTCGGGGTTGAGGCTGAGTTCAGCGTGAATCACGCGGCGCGCCACCTGCTCCACCAATCCGCACAAATGCTCTGTGTGATCGGCCAGGTTCTGCTGGCGCAGTTCTTCCAGTGCGCGCCCAATGGCCTGCAGCGGTGCCATGGCCTGGTTGAACGCCTGCTGCCCCAATGCCTCGCCCTCCAGCAGCCCCTTTTGATAGCCCGTCTCATAACCCTGCGCTTCGCCCTGCACCCGGCCGTCTTCCAGCCCCTGCTGAAAACCGCGCTCCTGCCCCTGGCGAAGGCCTTCTTCATAGCCCAGTTGAAATGGATCCTGCTCACCACGCGCCTGAGCTTCAATGGCGCTGAGCGACTGAAAGCGATGGCGACGATAACTACCTGTGAGGTTTGTCATGACTTTAATCCACAACCTTTTCCTGGAATATCTGGTACTTGATCACGCCCTGCTCATGCAGTTCGCGCACATTGCGCATCACTTCCCGGCGGGCGTCCTCCACCCGGCTGAGCGGCACCAGCCCCAGGTTCTGTATGTTGTCCAAAAAGGATTGCGCCATCCGCTTCGGCAAAATGCCCATAATCGCATCGCGAATCTGCGGGTCCGAACCCTTCAGTGCCATTGCCAGAACATCGTCCGACAACTCCTGCACAATAATTTGCAGCACATCGCTGGACTGCCGCGCCAGGGTCATGAAGTCGTACATGTTTTCCGATACGGAATGGGCAATGCCCTCATCGTACAGTTTGAGCATGTCCATCAGGCCTGCGCGGTCACCGTCAAAGCGATTGAGGATGTCCGCCGCCTGCTTGATGCCGTCGACCTTGGCGGTGCTGCTTTCGGAGACAAACTGAATGCAGCGGCCCACCGCACCCCTTAATTCGTTAAGTATCTGGTCATTGACTTCCGCCATGCCGGCCACACGGCACAAAAGATCGTCGTGGGCGCTGGTGGGCAACTTGGAGAAGACCTCGGCTGCGGTGTCCGAGGGCAGAAAGGCCAGCATCAGCGCCTGCATCTGCGGGTGCTCGGTGCCAAAAAAGCGCGCCAGAACATCCGCCGGAACCCACTGCAGTTTTTGCATTTCTTCTTTCAGCGAATCGCCATAGATGCCGTCAATCATGCCCTTGGCCAGGCGCCGCCCCAGGGCCTTGTCCAAAGTGCGCTCCAGATAGCCGCGGGTGGCGGCACTGATGCCACTGTGGTCCTGAAAGGAGCCAAAAAACTCCTGAATGACTGCGCGCGCGTCATCCACCGACACTCCGGAAATGCGGGCCATGTGGTTGGACAGCAGGGTTACCTCCTCGCGTCCCAGCCGGCCCAGTATTTTGGCGGCGGCGTCTTCACCCATCGACAGCAGCAGGATGGCGGCCTTGTCCAGGCTGTTGTTGCCTGCGCTGCTCAAGGAATCAACTGGTCTTGCGTCCATTTTCATGCACCCATGCTTTGATGACTTCGGCGGCTCGTGTGGTTTCCTGCTCGGCCAGCAGCCGCAGGTGTTGCAGTTGCACCTCCAGTTCGGAACCGGGCGGTGGCAGGTTGGCGACGTTGCGATTTGGCACCTTGTCGGCACCTATGGCCGGCGCCGGCTGATGACCGGTCAGCTCCACTTTGGGCGGCTCGTCGGCCTCCGCCTGGCGCGGCTCGAACTCGTCCGCCAGCTTTTCCTCGCGCGCGGCGGGGAAGATGGTGCGGCCGGTTTCCCGGGTCAGCGAGCGGACCAGCGGGCGAACCGCAAAAATAATCAGCAGCAAAAACAGCAGTGCACCCACCAGATAACGGATGTAGTTTTCCCAATAGCTTAAATCCTGCCAAACAGGCGGCAGCTCGGCGCCACCGTCCGGTGCGACACGGGCGACAAAGGGCGCGCTCTGCAGGGTGATGGTGTCACCCCGCGCCGGGTCGATGCCGGCTGCGGCACGCACCACTTCACGCATTTTTTCCAGGTCCGCAGGCGCCCAGGCACCGCCTTCGGCAACGGCGTCGTTAACCAGGATAGACACCGACAGCTTGCGAATGCGGGCGTCTTCACTGCGGGTGTGAGTCACCGCTTTACCGGTACCGTAGCGCCGGTTGGTCTCTTCCCGGTTGCTGCCTTGCGGCTCTGCGCCCTCGGCATTGCCTTCTGCTCCCGGCTGCGGCGGCACGGGCGGTTGGTTGGCAAGCGCGCCGGGAATACCCAGCGCCTGCAGTCCGGTGGCGCGGTCGGACATGGTGGTCTCGCTCAGCAATACCGGCTCGTTGCCCAGGGTCTCACGGGTTTCTTCTATCTTGGAGAAATCCACATCGGCGGAGATGCGCACCCGAAAGTTTTCGGCGCCCAGCATGGGTTCCAGCATTTCGCTGGCGCTGCGGCTGACCTTTTCCTCCAAGCGCAGCACATAATCCATCTGCTTGTTGCTGACCCGCCCGGGCGCATTTTCACCCAGGCCGGCGGACAGTAGCTTTCCGCTTTGGTCCACTACCGACACAGCACCGGGCTTCATGCCCGGCACGCTGGCGGCGATCATGTTGACAATGGCCTCGACTTGGCTTTCATCCAGCTTGTGCACAAGATCCACCACCACCGAGGCCGAGGGCGTCTGCTCCTCGCGGCCGACAAACAGGGTGCGCTTGGGCACGGCCAGATGCACGCGAGCGTTGCGCACGTTTCTCAGTGACATGATGGATCGGGCAAGCTCCCCCTCCACCGCATAGGTGTAGCGATTGGATTCCATAAACTGGCTGGTGCTGAGGGACGACAAACCGTTGAGGCTCTCCATGCCCACCGGCAGTTGCGCACTGACACCGCGGGCGGCAAGTTTCATGCGCGCCGCAGCAATTTTGTCCTTGCTGACCAGAACGTTGCCACTGCGGCTGTCTATCTCAAACTTGATGCGCTCGGCATCCAGAACTTCGACAATGGCGGAAGTATCGTACTGCTCCTGATTGCCAAACAGCGGCACCATCTGCCCGCCGCTGGTCCACAGGATAATGACTATGCCCCCCGCAACCACTGCGGCCAACAGGGCCGCTGCCGCCAGCGAGCGGGAGTCCCCCAGCCAGCGCCGCCAGTGGCCCAGCACCGCCTGCACGCCGCTGTCATTCTCAGCCTCTGCACCACTGCGGTGGGCGACGGCATTGGCGACCGCCGGGAAGCTACTGATCTGTTTAGGCATTCTTCATCACCTTAAATCGGCATCCGCATGATTTCTTCAAAGCCGGAAACCAGCCGGTTTCTGACCTGCACCAGAGCGGAAAAGCCCAACCCGGCTTTTTGACTGGCCACCATGGCGCCCACCAGGTCGTCGCTTTCACCGGTTTCAACCGCCGCCTGTAAACGCGCGGCTGCGTGTTGCTGCTGGTCAATCGCCTGCAGCCCGGACTGCATCAGTTGACCAAAATTTACCTGCGGGGCCGCAGCGTTGATGGGTGCGGGCAGCGCAATGGCATCGTTGCGCATCTGATCCATGTTGCGCAGCATGAGTGCTTGGGTATTGATAGCGTCTATGGCCATTAACAGGTACTCCTATCAGCCCGTTCTCACGAGTCGGTTGGTATCAATGCCCTGCTCGCGCATGGCGGCCAATTTGTAGCGCAATGCGCGGGTGGTCACTCCCAGTGCCTCTGCGGTCTCCTTGCGGTGACCGTTGTACTGCCGCAAGGTATCCAGTACATATTGAAACTCGGCGCTGCGACGCGACGACTCCAGGCTGGATTGCGGCTGTGGCTGAGCTGCCGCAGCATCGGGAAGCATAAGGTCTTCACACTGAATCACCATGCCGCGGGCAATGATCAGCGAACGCTGAATGGTGTTCTCCAGCTCGCGAATATTGCCCGGCCACGGGTAGGCCAGCAGCGCGCGGATAGCGTCCGGGTGAAATTCGAAACCCGACTCCGGTGCGTACTTCTGCAGAAAATGGCGCACCAGGGGCAGAATGTCTTCGCTGCGCTGACGCAGCGCAGGCCAACTGAGCGGCAGCACATCCAGACGGTAAAACAGGTCTTCGCGGAAAAGTCCGGCGGCCACTTGCTGGCGCAGATCGCGGTTGGTGGCGGCAATCACCCGCACATCCAGCGGCAGTTTCTGGTTGGATCCCAGCTTTTCCAGCTCGCGCTCCTGCAGCACGCGCAGCAGTTTTGCCTGCAGTGCCAGAGGCATTTCGGAGATCTCATCCAGCAGCAGAGTGCCGCCGTTGGCGGCTTCGAACTTACCTGTCTGCCCTTGGTGAGCGCCAGTGAAGGCACCCTTGACGAAGCCAAACAGGGTGGACTCCAGCATGGTTTCCGGGATGGCGGCACAGTTGACCGCCACATAAGGACCATTGGCGCGGGGTGACTGGTCATGAATAAAACGCGCCAGACACTCTTTGCCCGTCCCCGACTCGCCACTGATGAGAATGGACGCATTGGTCTGTGCGGCTTTCTTGGCCAACAGCAACACCTGCTGGCTGGCGGCGGAGGCCACCACCATATTGGGGATGGGCGTGCGCAGACTGAGCGCGTGCTCAGCCGCCGCCACCAGTTGCGTGGCGGTAAAAGGCTTGAGCAGATAGTCCACCGCACCCAGGCTCATGGCCTCGCCTGCCTGGGTGCTCTGGCTCACATCCACCAGAGCAATGACCGGGCAGTTGGGCCAAGCCTTGGCCAGCTGTGCCATCACCGCCGGCGCATTGGTGCAGTGGGCCAGATCCAGCAGTATCAGGTCAGCCTGCCTGGCGCTGCGGCTGCAGAGCTCCTCGCCATTGCGAATGATGCGTACTTCATAGTCTGCGGCGCGCAACTGGGCTTGCAACGTTTTGCAAAGCAGATCCTGCTGAATAATGAGCAGCTGAGTTTTCACGGTTTGGCCTCGCTGTGTCTAATAACTCGGATAGTCACTTTGCGATTGCGATCGCGGCCTTCGGCTGTGCTGTTATCCGCTGACGGATAACGGCTGCCGTGGGCACGTTGTTCAATGAGTCTTTCATCGACACCCGCATCGACTAGAACCGCAGCCACATCGGCCGCGCGCTCGCGGGAGATTTGCAGATTTGCCGTAGATGAACCGGTGTTGTCAGTATAGGAGTCGACCAATAATTTATTTATTTTGTTATCTATTTTAATGTAACGCGCCAGCCGGGTTATTTCCGCCAACTGCGCTTCGCTAAGCGCCCGCTGCCCGGACCGGTAGTGCAGATCGGTATCGCGCGCCTGGTTTATTGAAAGTGGCGACAACTGCCGCTCGCACCGCTGAAAAGGCTCGGCCAGGTCATGCCAGCGAATGGTGGGCACCAGCACTTCTTTGGCGTCCAGATACAGAAGGGTCCACAGGCCCTGCCCCATCGCATCAAACAGCGAGCGACTGCTTGCACCCGGCAGTTTGTAGCTGCCCTGTGCGGCGATCATCAGCTCGGCCTGGCTGCGTACTTCTTGTACCCAGGGAGGCGTTATCGCAGCCACCTGTACCTGCGCAGGCGTGCGGTAGGACGGGGTGTAGCGCAGCTCCAGCGGGTGACCCGCCGGGTGCAAAAAGCTGAGCGCGCCAAAGGATTTCATCGGCAGTTCAAGTTTGCAGAGAAAGCGGTCGCTCTTTAAAACCCAATGGACCTTGTCCATGGCCACTCGATGCTGCTCTGCAGCAAGCGGCTGGATTGCACTGACGGCCAGTGTCAGCAGGCAGGTTAATCCCACCTTGCGGAGGGGCCTTGCCGGATGGAGTGGTGCATTGTGGTGCGTCATGTCTCACCTGTTGCGGAGATAACGTTCTACAGACGCAGGCGTGAAGCAAAGGACCCCAGTGCTTCCCGATTGAACATCCTGGGAAGACCTGGGCGGAGGAAGCCTTCGCCGCTTCTTTCCCCTGCGACAACCCCGGGTCAATGAGCGGCCAACCTGTCCGGCAGCCCCGCTGTCATGGGCCCTGCTGGGCCGGTAGACCGGTGGCTTTGCGTCCTGTGCTTTTGCAACAGTTTGCCTTTGTCTGACATCAGATTCATCAATAATCTTAGTAGCTTACTGCAGTCTTACAACCCAGAATGGGGCAATAAATGTAAATATTTGCACCACTTGCGTGCGGGTGGCAGAGCGACTACGGCCGCTTGAGCCAAGATCGGATTAACCCAGCACACCCACCACATCTATGTGCATGGTATCGGGCACTTCGTTGTAGGAAACCACCGCCAGCCCCTGGGCAAAAGTACGCGCATAACGGGCCAGCTGGGGCCTGAGCTGTGGCAGTACCAGTAGCACCGCCGGCAGCGCGCGGCGCTTCATTTCCTCGCTCATGCGCGGCATGGCCTGCTGAATGCGGCTCAGCAACTGTGGGTCTACCGGGAAGCTGTCCAGCGAGACCTTGCCGCTGCGCTGGGCTTGCTGCAGTGCCTTGCTCAGTGCCTGCTCCAGCTCATCGGCCAGGGTGACCACGCTTAGGCTGGCACGGTCGCCGTTGATTTGTCGGATCAGGCTGCGCTTGAGCGCACAGCGCACATCGGCGGCCAGCAGCACCGGGTCCTGGGTGATCTCGGCGCTGTCAATCAGCGTGGTGGCAATGGTGCGAATATCCACCAGGCTGACCTGATCCGCCAACAGTGGGCGAAAGACCCGCAACTGCTGAATGGGGCTCAACTGCGCATTGAGCGACTCCGCCAGCTTCTCGGAGACCTCCTTGAGCCGGTTGTTCAAAGCCAGCACATCGTCATGGGTGAACAACTCGTCCAGATGCTCGCGCATTACCTTGCCCACGTGGGTGCCAATCACCGTGGCGGAATCCACCACCGAATAACCCAGATTGAGTGCACGGGATTTCAGCTCTGGAGCAATGGCCACGGCTTTCATCTTGTAGGCCGGCTCCACCACCAGCTCGCCGTCGATGGTGCCGTAAATCTCACCGCTTTCGATGGCCAACAGCTTGTCTGGCTCCACCTCGCCTGCCGCCACCACCACACCGTCCAGTTTTATCTGGTATTCGGTGGGCTTGAGCTGCAGATTGTCGCGAATGCGCACTTCCGGCAGCAGCAAACCCAATTGCTCCGACAGAGTTTTACGGGTACCGCGAATACGCGCCGGCAGCTCGGCCTTGTGCTCTTTGTCCGCCAGGGGCACCAGGCGGTAGCCCAGTTCCACACGAATCTTGTCGACGTAGGGCAACTCCTGCCAGCTAAGTGGTGGGTCTTTCTGCAGCTGTTCGGTGATTTCCTGCCCCGCAGTTATGCTCTCTTCTAGCTCCGGCACCGAACGGTGCAGACTCCAGGCGGCCAGCCCCAGCACGGCGGCAAATATCAGAAACGGCAGCATCGGCATGCCGGGAATAATGCCGAGTACGGTCATCACGATAGCGGCGGTAGTCACCACTCGGGGCGACGCCAGTAACTGCTGGCGCACCTGATCCGTCATTTCGGATTCATCATTGACCCGGGTGACGATGATGGCCGCTGCGGTGGCCAGCAGTAGCGACGGAATTTGAGCGACCAGGCCGTCACCAATGGTCAGCAGCGCGTAGATGCGGAAGGCTTCGTCGCCGGAGAGCCCTTGCTGAAAGACACCAATGGCCAGACCGCCCAGCAGGTTGATCAGCAGAATCATCAGGCCGGCAATGGCGTCACCGCGAACAAATTTGGAGGCGCCGTCCATCGCCCCGTAGAAGTCCGCCTCTCCAGCTATCTCCTGGCGCCGCTGACGGGCCTGGTGCTGGTCGATGGTGCCGGCATTGAGATCTGCGTCAATGGCCATCTGTTTACCTGGCAGCGCATCCAGGGTGAAACGCGCCGACACCTCGGATATGCGCTCACCACCCTTGGTTACCACGACAAAGTTGATGATCATCAGAATGATGAACACCACCAGGCCCACCACATAATTGCCGCCGATAACCACTTCACCAAACGACTGCACCACCTGCCCCGCCGCGTCCGGGCCGGTGTGGCCGTTGAGCAACACGATGCGGGTAGACGCCACGTTAAGGCTCAGCCGCATCAGGGTGGTAACCAGCAGCACTGTGGGGAAAACTGAAAACTCCAGCGGCCGCTTGGCGGAAACCGCCACCAGCAACACCAGTACCGCCAATACGATATTGAAGGTGAACAGGGCGTCGATCAACCAGGGTGGCAGCGGCAAAACCAGCATGGCCAATATGGCCATCAGCAGAATAGGGATAGCGGTATACGTCTGAGTCAGATTAAGTTTCACCGATGCTCACCTATTTTTTCAAAGATTCTGGTATGTGAAAGCTGGGCAAGGGCGCAGGCCTTTCGCCGCGACGGTTTTTCCAGGCACTGAACTGCATGACGTACATCAGCACCCGCGCCACCGCGTTGTAGAGACTGGCGGGAATTTCCTGATCAATGCGTGTGGAATAATAGATAGCGCGGGTCAGCTCCGGCAGTTCCAGTATAGTTTTGTCGTGCTGTTTGGCCACTTCGCGGATGCGCAGCGCCAGCGCGTCCACCCCCTTGGCAATCACGTAGGGGGCGTCCGAGCGGTCGGGCGCATATTTGATGGCCACCGCGTAATGGGTCGGGTTAGTGATGATGACATCGGCCTCCGGCACCCGCTGGTCGATGCGCCGCCGGGACATCTGCATTTGAATCTCGCGGACGCGGCGCTTTATTTCCGGCCGTCCCTCAGTGTTTTTGTGCTCGTCCTTGACCTCCTGCTTGCTCATCTTCAGCTTCTTGTTGGTGGACCAGCGCTGGTAGGGAATGTCCAGCAGGGCTATCAGCAGCAAAGCGACACCCATGGCACCGAGGGTCATGGCCAGCAGGCCAACGCCGGTGCTGACCGCAAGCCCCAGGGGCAGCCGATTCAGCGAGAGAATTTCATTGGCATGGCTGCGCAGCATCCACACCATGATGCCGGCCAAAACCACCACCTTCAGCGACGATTTGCCCAGTTCAACCAGACTGTTGGTGGAGAACATGCGCTTGATACCCGACATAGGGTTCATGCGCTTGGCCTGCGGCATGATGGATTTACCGGACACCAGCCAGCCGCCGGGGATCATGCCGGACAGTGCTCCCGCAACCCAAAGAATAAGGAACATGGGCAGAAAGGCACCGGCTACCAGCTTGACGGCGGCAGTGAAACGAATGAGCATTTGTTTGGGATCCATCGCCGCCTGGCGGTCCAACTCAAAGGTCTGCGTCATTAACTGATAGGCAAAGTCGGACACAAAACCCGACATCATCAGCAGTACCCCGGCCATGATGATCAGCACCGCCGTCTGCAACTCTTTGGAGCGGGCAATTTGGCCTTCGGTGCGCGCCTTTCTTAATTTGGCTTCCGTGGGCTGTTCGGATTTATCCTGGGTGCTGTTCTCGCTCACGGCGACACCTCGGTCACCAGCAGTCGCATCTCATCCAGCACATGAGCGGTAAATTCGCTGTAACGACCGGGTACACCGGCCACTGTCAAGGTTACACTGAACAGGCCCATGATCATTGCCAGCGGAAACCCCAGGGCAAAGATATTCAGTGAGGGCGCAGAGCGGTTCATCACGCCGAAGGTCATGTTCACGGTAAGCATGGCCACCATGGCCGGAAAGGCCAGCACCAGAGCGGCCGCAAACATCCAGCCAAACAGGGCGAGTATGCGGTTGAGATCGAGTTGGTAAATGGAGTTGCCGGGCGGCCAGGTGAAAAAACTCTCTACCAGAATATCCAACGCCACCAGGTGGCCGTCAAAAATAAAGAACAAAAAGGACGCAAGAATCAGGAAAAGTTGCCCCAACAAGGGCACACCCTGGCCATTGACCGGGTCGTTCATCACCCCCATGGCCAAACCCATCTGCAGGGAGAGTATCTGCCCCACTTTGGTCATGACGCCAAACAATATCTGCAACATCAGGCCGAGCAAAGCCCCCACCATTATTTGCTCCATGGCCAGCACAATGGCACTGACAGAAAACGGGTCAACGCTGGGCATGGCCGGCAGCATGGGCGCCATCAGCACCGTCAGCGCCACAGCCAGCAACAGGCGCACCTTGACCGCCGTCAGCACATCGCCAAACAGCGGCATGGTCCACAGCAGGGCGCCAACCCGCAAAAATGGCCACCAGAGGCGACCGAGAAGTGAGGTGATGTCGGCGCCGCTCAGTTCAACCAGACTCACCCGGCCGCCCCGGGGATGGAGACAAACACCAAGGTAAACAAGCTGTAAATGCGCTCCAGTATCCAGTTGCCGGCAAACACCAGCATGGCCAGGGTGGCCATCAGGCGCGGCAGGAAGCTCAGAGTCTGTTCGTTGATTTGCGTGGCGGCCTGAAACACACTGACAATCAGCCCCACCACCATGCCCGGCCCAATCAGCACCGCCACGATGATGGCAATGTTGAGTACGGCTTCAAAGATCAGTGAAACGGCCAGTTCCGGGCTCATGGCGTTATCCAAAGCTCGCGGTGAGGCTGCCGACGGTCATTGCCCAACCGTCCACCAGCACAAATATCATCAGCTTGAACGGCAGGGACACAATCAGTGGCGAAAGCATCATCATGCCCATGGCCATCAGGATGCTGGCAATCACCAGGTCAATGACCAGGAACGGTATAAACAGCATGAAACCTATTTGGAAGGCGGTTTTAAGCTCCGACAACACAAACGCAGGCAGTAGAGCTGTGAAGGGCACATCGTCCTGGCTGGAGACCAGCGGCTCGTTGGCAATGCGCAGCATCTGCTCAAGATCGGACTCGTGCGTCTGGGAAAACATGAACGCCCGCAGCGGCACTGCGGCGCGGTTGACCGCCTCGGTCAAGGTCAGCTCTTCCTGCTCGTAGGGCACAAAGGCGTTGGTGTAGATATCCGTCCACACGGGCCGCATGATCAACAAGGTGAGCACCAGTGCAATACCCACCAGCACCCGATTGGGCGGGCTTTGCTGCAGGCCAAGCGCCTGCCGGAGGATGGCCAGCACAATGATGATGCGCGTAAAGCTGGTCAACATCAGCAGCATGGCTGGCAAAAACGACAGTGCCGTCAACAACAGCAGGATCTGGATCTTGACGCTGAAATCCTGGGTGGTGTCGCCGTCCGTTATGGAGAACAGGGGCAACTCCTGCCCCCAAGCCCAGCCAGGCAGCAAAAGTATCAGGACAATCAGCCATTTCATGAGCGGTGACGCGTACCCGGTAGAGCGATGTCTTCCAGAATCTCCGTCAGGCGCAGCCCGTAGCGGCCGTCAACGACCACAACTTCGGCGTGCGCCAGTAATTGCCCGTTGACGCGAACATCCAGTGGTTCGTCGGTTTTTTTATCCAGCGGCAAGACCTCTCCGGGCGCAAGGTTCAGCAGGTCTCCCAGCATCACCTCGACGCTGTCGACTTCCAGGGTCAACCGTACCGGGATTTTGCTGAACACGGACAGCTCGCGACCGGCGCCAGACTCCTCCTTGCGGCCTGCCGATGCATCATCCGCACTGCCAAAGAGGGACTCCAGACTCTGCCCGTCGTCATCGGAAAAGTCCAGGTCAGCGCCTGAAGAATCCTTGGTATCGCTCATCTATGCTCTCCAACTACCTTGGTTATTCTCAATGCCAGGCGATCGCCGTCTTCACACACCACGCCTTTGAGGCAGTCGGTGTCGCCAGCGCGCACGTTGATTTCACCGCTTAGATCAAGCGGCAGTATCTGGCCTGCGCGCAACTCGCCAAGTGCCGCCAGGTTGAGGTTGAGGCTGGCCACCTCCACCTTGAGGGTGGTGGCCACCCGTTTTAATCGGTTCTCCATGCGCGCCTTGAACTCCCCCGTCCCGCCCTGGTCCGCAGGCGGTATAGGACAGGCTTTGGCCTGAGGCCAGGCGAAGTGCAGGTCTACCGACCAGGCCTCACCCGCCACGGTCATCGGGCACCAGAAGGCATTGTGGGAGGCGGCCGCACCGGGCTCCAACCAATTGCTTTGCCAGTCAGCCAGCGGCAGATTCATGCGGCCACAGATCTGCTTCAAAAATAAGTTGAGCATGCGGTTACAGAGCCTGCGTTCTGTGTCGGACAATGAACGCTGCTCAATTTGTTTGTCGGTCAACTTCTGTGGCTGCCCACCAAAAAATACTTCTGTCAAACTGAACAGCGAGCGACGACTGAGGCCGAGTAGCGCGGGCTCGTCGCATTGATCCGGCGTGAAGGCCAGCAGGCGGAATTCGGCGAGCTCCGGTACCGTGGTTTGCCAGTCTTGGCAGGTAACGCGCAGGCTGTCGCAGCTCAGCATCTGTCTCAGCTCCCGGCCCAAGGCACTGGCCAGCGCATCGCTGGCCTCTGTCAGCAACCGGCGCAACGCCTGGGCGCGCTGCTGCTGCCCGCTCAAGTCAAATACGGGGTATGCAGCGCCCTGCTCCGCTGTCAGGAAGCGCCTCTGGGTTGATCTGGACATATTGGGCAGCATGAACTTCTCTCAAATCCGCGATCTGCATCGCGATAAACTCAAGTTTTTGAGTTGACGAGTCGCTTTACCCTTAGTTATATAGATATGGGCTCCGCCCTTGTCAAACCGCCCAGCCGCAGGCAGAGAGATCTGCGGGTGGCATTGCGCGCCCGCCCAAAGGCCCGGTGAGACCGGCTTTTTTGCCTGCAAGCAACCCGACGGCAGCCTACCCCCTGCGCTTCGCAGTCTTTGGGGTATGCGGCCGCTTACCCGCTATACAGAAGAATTTATTTTGGCGCCTGCGGCATTATGTGGACTGGCAGCCCAACTATATTTTCCTCGCCGCCAGCTTGACGAGCCGAGCAGTGGCTGCAACTGCCTCCCCTGGCGCAAAATTCTCTATCGGTTATGCCCGCTGAGAAAGCTCGAGACAAAGCGCCAAGGGTCAGAGGCTGGGCGGAGGAAGACCGTGGGGCATTAGAAAGATGGCAATGAGCCGGGGATAGGGCAGTGGAGCTTGAGTTGGCTCGGCACTGGCGCAGCGGGTCCCGGACGGTTAGCATAAACGCCAACCGTCAGCCACCAGGATCACCCCATGTCAACCGATGCCCTTCTAGAAAGCTTTCTTGGTCCCATTGGGCCGCAAAGCGTCCTGGCTGTGGGGCCGCAGCCTTGGCAGGCACTGAAAACTTATTGCCGGCAGCATGGCATCGACTGCGAGCATCACAACGCGCATCGGCCGCTGCCTTTGGTCAAGCGTTTTGATCTGGGGGTAATTTACAATTTTGATGAGGTGGACAAACCACTGGTTCGCCAGCATCTGGGCCATTTGAAGAATTTGCTCTGCAGCAGGATCTGGGCGCTGACCGCCGGGCAGTGCCGGCAGTGGGAACTCAAGGATTTTGTGGGGCTGGGCTTTGTGGAGGATGAACTGGCGCCGCAGGTGGCGGCGCGCAGTTTCAGTTACAACCTGGAAACCTACAATCGTCAACGCAACTGGAACAACCCCCGTTTCTGGGCCAACCCTCACCGCTGGGATATCCGTTTTTAAAGCCCAGCATTGACGGAGGCACCAACCCTCAACGCTTGCCGGCGGAAAAGTCCAGCATGCGCTGCAAGGGCACCATGGCCTGCTGCGCAAGCTGTGCGTCGACAAAGATTTCGTTGTCCCGGCGGTTGAATACCTGACTCAGGCGCTCCAGCGAGCTCATGGCCATCCACGGGCAATTGGCACAGGAGCGGCAAGTGGCACCGGAACCGGCGGTGGGCGCAATGTAGAAGGTTTTTTCCGGACACAGGCTTTGCATCTTGTAAAAGATGCCTTGATCGGTAGCGACGATGAAAGCTTCGCGGTTCATGGTTTGGGCGGCCTTGATCAGCTGCGATGTGGACCCGACCACATCGGCCAGTTCAACCACTGCCGCAGGCGACTCCGGGTGCACCAGAACGGCCGCTTCCGGGTGCAGTGCTTTCAACTCCTCAACACCGCGGGCCTTGAACTCTTCATGCACAATGCAGGAACCCTCCCACAGCAGCATGTCGGCGCCGGTCCTGGATTTGATATAGCCGCCCAGGTGTTGATCGGGCGCCCAGAGGATCTTCTCACCCCTGCGGTCCAGGTAGTCCACAACATCAACCGCAATGCTGGAAGTTACTACCCAGTCGGCACGCGCTTTGACGGCAGCCGAGGTGTTGGCGTATACCACCACAGTGCGGTCCGGGTGTTGATCGCAAAAAGCCGAAAACGCGTCTATAGGGCAGCCAATATCCAGCGAGCAGGTGGCCTCCAGCGTGGGCATCAATACGCGTTTATGCGGCGTTAGAATCTTGGCCGTCTCGCCCATGAATTTAACGCCCGCGACAATCAGGGTCTGGGCAGGGTGGTCTCTGCCAAAGCGCGCCATCTCCAGAGAGTCGGCCACGCAGCCACCGGTCTCTTCAGCCAGTGCCTGGACTTGCGGGTCTGTATAGTAGTGCGCAACCAGGACGGCATTGTGCTGCAGAAGCAACGCCTTGACCTGAGTTTTGATCTGCGCGGTTGACTCCGGTGACAGCTGCCGCTGCGTCGGGATCTGGTCAAGGTAGGTTTTAACCAATGCCTGAGCACGGGCAAGCGCCGCTTCATCAGAGGAAAGAGGATTGTCGTCTAGCTTCATCGCGCCACCTGGTAGATCAATTCGATTCGCCGTGCCTTGGACACCGCGGTGCCATTATATGACAACCGGTGGACCTATTTAGCGTCAGAATTAGGGTGAAGCGAAGAAAAAAATGGTGGGTCGTACTGGATTCGAACCAGTGACCAATTGGTTAAAAGCCAAC
>CAYNST010000054.1:0-21339 GCA_964399955.1 uncultured Cellvibrionaceae bacterium
TGGCGCGTTTTCAGGTGCAACAGAGGCGATGATGAAACGTCAACAGACCCTAAGGATTGAATTGATCGCAGGAGATAAACCTCCGGACGCGCAGGACTGCACAGGAGATTTGGCCGGGTGGCGACACCACACCGGTTGCCCAGTAATTTAGTAGGCCCTGGTTGAATTAGCAAATGAATTTTGCGGCCAACCCATGTTTATACGGTCAAGTAACTGCGCACCTTCTGCTCGTCCATGTCCGCTGTCCGCCCGCCGACCACCACCGCGCCCCGGTCCATGACCAGATAGGCGTCAGCCAGGTTGCGGGCAAACTCGAAGTACTGCTCCACCAACAGGATGGCCATCTCGCCCCGGGTGCGCAACAGGCTGATGACGTTGTGAATATCCTTGATGATGGACGGTTGAATACCCTCGGTGGGTTCGTCCAGTATCAGCAGGCGCGGTTGCATGATCAGTGCCCGGGCAATGGCCAGTTGCTGCTGCTGGCCGCCGGACAGGTCGCCGCCCCGGCGGTGCAGCATATCCCGCAGCACCGGGAACAGGCTGAAGATCTCGTCGTCAATTTTGCGCTGTCCGCGCGGCAAGGTGGCAAAACCGGTTTTCAGATTCTCCAGTACGGTTAACTGCGAAAATATTTCTCGCCCCTGGGGCACGTAGGCAATGCCCATTTTTGCCCGCAAGGCCGAAGGCAGGCCGGAGATGTCCCGGTCTTGCCACATGACCCGGCCGCCACTGACGTTATGCCGCCCGGTGACCGCTCGCGCCACGCTGGTTTTGCCCACGCCGTTGCGCCCGAGAATACAGGTTATTTCGCCGGGCCTGGCTTGCAGATTGACCTTTTGCAGCGCCTGGCTTGCACCGTAGTGCAGGTCTACATTGTCTACTACCAACATTGAATGTTTCCCTAAAAATATGAGTAACTTAACTATTCAGCTCATCCCATGACTGTTCAGATGTCGTCCTAATTTGTGCAGAGCAAGGCGAAAAGTGTGCGTTTGCACGTTTGAACATCCCGCACTCCCTGCGCTGCGCCCCAATCGGGCCCGCCTTGCAGTCGTCCATCCTGTGCCTGGCAGAATACTGGCCATTTGTTAACGCAGCCGTGGGCAGATTCGGCGTAAGCTGGAGAATTACAAGTGACCGGCCGCATCAGCGCCCCAAATAGACTTCTATAACCCGTTGATTATTGGAGACAGTATCCAAACTGCCTTCGGCGATGACCGTGCCTTCGTGCAGCACGGTTACACGGGTGTCCAGTGCGCGAATGAATTCCATATCGTGCTCCACCACCACCACAGAATGGTCTTTGCTGATCTGCTTGAGCAGGCGCGCGGTTTCCATGGTTTCGTAGTCGGTCATGCCGGCGGCGGGTTCATCTACGAGTAAAAGCTCCGGCTCCTGAATCATCAGCATGCCAATTTCCAGCCACTGCTTTTGGCCGTGCGACAGATTGCGGGCCAGTTCTGCGCGCCGCTCAATCAAGCCGATGCGCTGCGCAATCTCGTCTATGCGGTCTGCCTGGGTAGCGGTCAGCCGAAAAAACAAGGTTTGCAGAACCCCGCGTTGCCCGGCCAGCGCCAGCTCCAGGTTTTCCCAGATGGTCAAGCTTTCTATCACCGTGGGTTTTTGGAACTTGCGGCCAATGCCCAGGTTGGCAATTTGCGCTTCGTCGTGTTTGGTCAGATCGACGGTGTCACGGAAGCGCACCTCGCCGCTGTCTGGTTTGGTTTTGCCGGTAATGATATCCATCATGGTGCTTTTGCCGGCCCCGTTGGGGCCAATGATGGCCCGCAGTTCGCCCGGCTTGATATCCAGCGACAAATTGTTGATGGCTTTGAAACCGTCAAACGTTTTATTGACGCCGTTGAGGTAGAGAATACTTTGCACCGCGTTTTTCATGGCGTGGTCTCCTCGGCGGAGGGCAGCTTGCCAGGCACTTGCTCCTCGGGTTTGTCCGCTTTTTTACGGGCCAAGTACCCGTCCAATACCCCCACAACACCGCGCGGCAAATAAATGGTGGTTATCACAAACAGGCCGCCCAGAATAAATAGCCAATATTCAGCAAATATGCCGCTGGTGAAAAAAGTTTTGGCGTAGTTGACCAGCACCGCCCCCAGCACCGCGCCGTAAAGTGTGCCGCGACCGCCAATGGCCACCCAGATGACAATCTCGATGGACACCAGCGGGTTGAACTCACTGGGGTTGATGATACCCACCTGCGGCACGTAGAGCGCGCCGGCTATACCCGCCAGTACCGCCGAGATCACAAACACAAATACCTTGTAGTGCTCTACCCGATAGCCGATAAAACGCGCCCGGCTTTCGGCGTCCCGCACTGCCACCAGCACCCGCCCAAGCTTGCTGCGCACTATGTACTGACAGAGCAGATAGGCACCCGCAAGAAAGGCCAGGCTCAACATAAACAGGGTTACCCGCGTACCCTGTGCGCTGAGACTGAACCCCAGAATATCTTTGAAATCCGTCAGCCCGTTGTTACCGCCAAAGCCCATGTCGTTACGGAAAAAGGCCAGCATCAGTGCATAGGTTAGCGCCTGGGTAATAATGGAAAAATAAACCCCGGTCACTCGCGACCGAAACGCCAACCAGCCAAACAAAAACGCCAGTAAACCCGGCACCAGCATCACCATTAGCGCAGCAAAAATAAAACTGTCAAAGCCGTACCAGAACCAGGGCAGCTCACTCCAGTTCAGAAACACCATAAAATCCGGCAGAATCGGGTGGCTGTACATACCGCGCTCGCCTATCTGGCGCATCAGGTACATGCCCATGGCGTAGCCGCCAAGGGCAAAAAATGCACCGTGGCCCAGGCTCAAGATACCGCAATAGCCCCACACCAAATCCAACGCCAGCGCCAACAAGGCAAAAGCCAAATATTTGCCCAGCAGCGACACCATGTAGGTGGGCAGGTGAAACATTGAGCCCTGCGGTACCAGCAAATTGCACACCGGCACCAATACCGCCAGAGCCAGCAGAACAATCAGCAGCCAACGAGAGGCTTTGTCGTTCTTGAGCAAACCTTGAATAAACGATTGCCGTTTCATGTCAATCTCCTACAAACCGGCCTTTCAAGGCGAACAAGCCACGCGGGCGCCACTGAATGAACAGAATAATGAATATCAGCACAATGATTTTGCCCAGCACCGCACCGGTGAAGGGTTCCAGAAATTTGCCCACCACACCTAAACTCATGGCCGCCACCAGCGTGCCCATCAAATTGCCCACGCCGCCAAACACCACCACCATGAATGAGTCAATGATGTAGGCCTGCCCAAGGTTGGGGCCAACGTTGGTGATAAGACTGAGTGCTACACCGGCCATGCCGGCAACGCCGGAGCCCAGGCCAAAGGTCAGAGCATCCACCCAGGAGGAGCGAATGCCCATGGAATTGGCCATGGCGCGGTTTTGGGTAACGGCGCGCATTTGCAGACCGAGCATGGTTTTGCGCATCACCAATGCCAGCGCACCCAACACCAGCAGGCTGAAAACAATGATGTACATGCGGTTGTAGGTGAAACCCAGCGCGGCATTGAATTGATAAAATCCGCTCATCCAGTCCGGGGTTACCACCGGTACATTATTGGCGTTGTAAGTGCGCACCGCCTGCTGCAATATCAGGCTGACACCAAAGGTGGCCAACAGGGTTTCCAGCGGCCTGCCGTACAGGTGACGTATGACCGTGCGCTCTATGATGACGCCCACCAGACCGGACACCAAAAACGCCGCCGGAATGGCAATGATTACCGAATAATCAATCAGCCCGGGGAAAAGTTGCTGTACGGCAAAGGTGGTATAGGCTCCCAGCATGATCATTTCGCCGTGGGCCATATTGATGACGCCCATAACACCGAAGGTAATGGCCAGGCCGATGGCCGCCAGCAGCAGCACCGAACCCAAGCTCAAGCCAAAAAACAGGTTTTCAATGAACTTATAGAAGCTGATGCGGCTGCTGACCTGCTGCAGGCTCTTTTCCGCCGATTCGGCCACCGCGCGGTTCTGCTCAATGAATGCACCGGCTTCATCGCGGCGCGCCAGATTGCGCAGTACTGCAATAACCTCAGGCTCCACCGACTGAGCCAGCGCTTCCACCGCGTTCTGCCGCTGGCCCACGTTGTCGGAGTTGACATCAATCATGGCCAGCGCCACTTGCATGTCCCGTCGCACACCAGAGTCGCTCTCCCGGGCAATGGCATCCACCACTACGCTGCGCAGTTCTGCCTCGGGCCGCTTGATCAAATTGCGCGCCGACTGCGCCCGAACGGATTTGCTCTTTGCCGTTAATTGCAAGGCGGCAATTGCGGAACGCAGCTCGGTGCGCACGCTGTTGTTGATGCGCATTTTTTGCAGGCTTGCGCTGTTGACGGCTTGCTGTCGCTCCTCGGTGACCACATTGGTGATGACCCAGCCTTCAGAGGTCTCCACTGCGGTGACCAACGCTTGACTGGCTTGGTGATAAAAAAGGTTGCCGCTTAACATGGCTTGCAGGGCTGGCAAAACGCGAGAGTCGTCCACACTGCGAAGGTTGATAATGGCCGCGCGTTTGTCCGAGTAGGAGCTGGCGTTGAGCTGCTCAACCAACTGCTCGAACTGGTCACTCTGAGCAACGACAGTGCCCGCCCACAGGGCGCAAACAAGCCCCAGCGCCTTCAGCGCGTTAACAAGAATTTTCATGGTCTGACCCAAAAAGAAAGGTGCTAAAGGGCACTTTTTTATTGTCTGACGCTGACGGCGGCGCAGCACCTGCTTGTGGCTGCGCAGTATGTGCCGTCAAAACCTTTAAGAATGCTTGATCCGCAGCGGTGCCTCCGGAAGAAAGCTGCCGCTGCGGGGGTGGCTGGCAGGTTTTGCGCAGAAGGTCACAACACCCACTACCAAAACCTGCGCGCTGTGGTTAGTAGTTTTGCCCGGAGCAGGTACCGGTTTTAATGTTGAAGTTGCCGCAATTGATCGGCTTGCTCCAGTCAGCCACCAGGTTGGCAGACTCCGGCAGGTGGTCGGTCCAGGCATCACCAATTACGCCGCCCGGTGTTTGCCATACGGTTTCAAACTGGCCGTCTTCCTGTATTTCACCAATCAGCACCGGTTTGGTCAGATGGTGGTTGGTATTCATCACGGCGATGCCGCCGGTAAGGTTGGGAACGGTCATGCCGTGCATGGCGGTACGCACTGCATCAACCTCTGTTGTACCGGCTTTTTCCACCGCCTTGACCCACATTTTGAAACCGATATAGGTGGCTTCCATCGGGTCATTGGTTACGCGCTTTTTATCCTTGATGAAGGCGTGCCATTTTTTGATGAATTCCTTGTTTTCGTCAGCTTCGGCGCTCATGAAATAATTCCAGGCCGCCAGGTGGCCTACCAGAGGCTTGGTGTCAAAGCCGGACAGCTCTTCTTCACCCACCGAGAAAGCCATAACCGGAATGTCCTCTGCACTGATACCGGCATTGGCCAGTTCCATATAGAAGGGAACGTTGGCGTCACCGTTGATGGTGGAAACCACTGCGGTTTTTTTACCGGCGGAGCCGAAGCTGCGAATTTCAGACACGCGGGTTTGCCAGTCGGAGTGGCCAAAAGGCGTGTAATTGATGGAAATATCCTCTTTTTTAACACCCTTGCTCAGCAGGTATTGCTCCAGAATGCGGTTGGTGGTGCGCGGGTAGACGTAGTCCGTGCCTTCCAATACCCAGCGCTGCACGCCCTCCTCGTTCATCAGGTAATCCACCGCAGGAATGGCCTGTTGGTTGGGGGCGGCACCGGTATAGAACACGTTCTTGGACGACTCTTCACCTTCATATTGCACGGGGTAGAACAGCAGGCCGTTGGCTTCTTCAATGACCGGCAAGACGGATTTACGGGACACGGAAGTCCAGCAACCAAAAATTACCGACACCTTGTCGCGCTCCAGCAGTTGCTTGGCGCGCTCGGCAAACAAGGGCCAATTGGATGCGGGGTCTACCACCACCGCCTCCAGCTTTTTGCCCAACACGCCTCCGGCTTTATTCTGCTCGTCAATCATCATCAGCACCGTGTCTTTCAGCGTGGTTTCGCTGATGGCCATGGTGCCCGACAGTGAATGCAGAACACCCACTTTGATGGTTTGCGCCTGCTGTTGTGCCTGGGCAACGGCTGCCGATGCGATCAATGCGGCAGCCCCAATAACGGCACTGGTTTTTTTAACCAGTTTTAATTCTGTGAACTTCATGATGGTCTCCTTGGATTGGCAATTTGTCTTAGCGCGCTGTTTTAAACATTTGGCTATGATTGCCGGCAAGCTAGAGCAGAATTGGTGCCAAGGTGGGTTTGCAGCCGCAGCTTCGCGCTGACGACGCCTGAATTAGCGCTGAAACAAGCATTTCCGCAGTGGAGCAAGGCCAGGCGGCCAAATGAATTGGCCCACATTGGGGCGGCCAGGTTATTTTGGCGCGCCTAAAAGCCCTTTTATGGTGCAGAACCAGAAGGGGCGCGCAGCCGCGATGGCGGAGGTTCTAACGAGGGGCTCAGGGCACTGCGCGGGGCGGTAAAATTGAGTTCACAAATACTGAAGGGACAGGTCAGGAGGCCGGACCGGAAGGACCCCGCCGACCCGCCGAGCGCCCGGCCGGCCGGCCGGCCACCGCAGGTTTCAGGCGCTCTTGCCAATTTTATTAGTCAAGTAGAACAAACGCAGAGTCATCATCACGCTGGCACAACCCAAGCCCGCTATGAGCGCAATCCAAAAGCCCGAGGCGCCCCGCGCTTGACCCAATAAGTCCGTAAAGGTCAGGGCAAAGCCGAGCGGCAGCGAGATGACCCAGAAGGAGAGAAGTATGATCAACATGGGCACGCGGGTGTCGCGGTAACCGCGCAGGGCGCTGATGGCCGCCACCTGCAATACATCGGCTATTTGAAAGATCGCGGCAAACATCAACAGCTGCGCGGCAATGTGCTGCACGTGCAGGTCGTGGGTGTAGAGTTGCACAATATGATTGCGAAATGCCAATAGCAAGGGCGCATAGACTGCAGCTATGCTCAACGCCAGCAGCAGAGAGCTGCGAGCCAGCAGGCGCGCATTGAGCGGGTCTGCTGCGCCCAGCAAGAAGCTGATGCGCAGGGTAAGCGCCATACCCAGGCTGAGCGGCAACATGAACAACAGCGACACAACGTTGAGTACAATCTGGTGCCCGGCAACCACAACCGGCCCCAGTGGCGCCAGAAACAGCGCGATCACCGAGAACAGGCTCACTTCCACAAACACGGTAAAACCGATGGGCAGGCCCAGTTTCAACACTTGGCGGATGGCGCCCCAGCGCGGCGGAATCCAGCCCTGCAGCAGATGATACTGACGGTAGTTGGGGTTCCAATGCAGATAAGCCAGTGTTGCCAGCGCCGCACACCAGCTGGACACCGCCGTCGCCCAGCCACAGCCTATGCCCCCCATGGCTGGCAGCCCCAGCTTGCCATAGATCAGCACGTAGTTGAGCGGCACATTGATCATGGTAGACAAAAGGGAGAAGGCCATGATCACCCGCGTATGGCCCAAGCCGTCGGTCAGCCCCCGCAGGGCGGCCATCAACAGCATGGCGGGCGCACCCCAGGCAATGCCAATAAGATACCCCTGAGAGATGCCGGCGCTGTGCTCGTCCATGCGCAGAAGGTTGAGCACCGGGCGCACGTTGGTCAGCAGTGCAATCATGATCAGCGCAGACGCCGCACCTATATAGATTCCCTGCCAGGTGACCGGTATTACCCGCTCGGTGGAGCCTGCGCCGGTGTGGCCGGAGATAATGGGCTGCAACGCACTCAGCACCCCAACAAACAGCAGATAAAGGGGCACCCACAGACTGCTGCCAATGCCCACCCCGGCCAAGTCCTCGGCACCAACGCGGCCCGCCATGACCGTGTCAACAACACCATTGGCCATCTGTGCCAACTGTGCCACCAGAATGGGGCCGCCCAGCAGCGCCAGGGTTTTCCATTCGTATAACGTCCGTTCTAACAGCCCCGCCCGCAACGCGGGGGAAGTTTTTTGCAGCTCAGCCAAGGGTATTCCTAGAGGTTGATTGAGTAGCTGACGGTGCCTTGCTTTTTGCCGGCATCCATCACCGGGGCCTTAGATACAGCCTCTGCTCATCCTGGTCAAGCTGAAAACGGAAATTGCTCAGCACGTTCATGCCCAGCAGGCCGTCAATGCCCTGTGGCATGTCAAAATCCAGCACGGCGATCTTGACGTCCGTCAGCACATGGCGCCCAATCTGTACTCTGGCGGCGCGGTAAACGGTGCCGCGGGCCACGCCACTGGCGGTGTTGAATACCTGAGGCCCAAGCTCGATGAATTGGCCGTAGCGGTTGATGCTGTCGAACTTGCTGCGCGTCAAGGTGGTGGTGCTTGCGCCGGTATCAATGATCAGCCGCACGTCAGTGGCGTCGTTCAGGCGCAGGGGCAGATGATAGTGGTTACCGGCCACACCCAGCGCGATGGATTCCATTGCCGTGCGGGCCGGGCGTGCGGCCACACCCTCGGCTCCAGCGTCCAGCGCCCGGAGCATGGCCCGGGCGTCGTCCGCCACCGTCGCTTGGCCGGTCAGGCGGTTCAACAACTGGCGGCCGTTTTCAGCCTCGCCGTTGGCCAGATACAGCTCTGCCTGCCGCAACAGGTGAATGGGCTGACTCAGGTCCATGACCGCCAGGGTCTCATAAAAAGTGATCAGTTTTTTCCAATGCGCTTGCGCAGCCAGCAGATCGTCCACCTCCTGAACAAAGCTGCTGAAGGCACGACTCACCTTTTGTTGCTCTGCGGGCATGAAGGCGTAGGTGAAGGCCAGCTGAAAGCTGCCCGCCGCCTCTGCGGGATAATCGGATTGCAGGTGATGGCGCGCCAGAATGAGGATGACATCCACATCGTCGTAATAACGCGCCAGGAAAGCGTCTACCAGGCCCGTCAGCGCGGTATCGTCGCGGTCGCGCAGATACCTCTCCAGATAACTCACAACCAGCGACTTCAGCTCTGCCGTCTCCCCGGTCGTGCCGGTGCGCTCTACACGCGTGTAAAGATCCATGGCGGCACTGTAGGCGCGGGCATCAAGCAGCTCGCGGAAGGCATCCACGGCGCGCGGCTCTGCTTGTTGCTGTGGCGCGGCAGCGGGCGCGGAGTTGGTGGCGGCCGAGGCTTGATCGTGCAGCTTGGCCCGCTGCGGTGGCTCTGCCGGCCGCCCATCGTAATCAGCGCCAGGATAGGCCGCCCGCACCCCGCTGTAGAGGGATTCGGTTGAGCCTGCAGGATCCTGACTCTCCAGGCCGCGCATCCACCAACCCATACCAAAGCCGCCGCCAACCAGCAGCAGGACAACAAAAAAATTGGCAAAGGCACTGACTCTCATGGCGGTACTGGTCTCGGTGGCAGGTTTTCCAGCCAGGCATGCGGCAGAAATTGGTGGGTTCACGCTTGGACCCGCCAGAGGCGCCGGTGTTTCAGAAGCACAGGAAGTAGGTTGTTGCCTGCAAAGCGGATGAAGGGCAAAACGCGCCGTCGACGAGTAGACAGGGGCGCGGGGAGGTGCCCCGCGCCAACGCCGGTCAGCCTTTGATTGCCACCCGCTCGCCGTTTTTGTGAATGGACTCCAGCGCCGCCTGCACGATGCGCACATCGCGCAGCCCATCAATGCCGGGGGCGCGCACCGGGGTGTTGTTGAGAATGGCCAAGGCGTCGTTGTCCATCTGCGCGGTTTGTTGATCGGCTATGGTTTTGTTCAGCTTCTGGCCGTCGCTGGTCTCTCCGCTTACGCCCGTGTAGCTTTGCATGGGCTTCAGCTTGTACCAACCCTTGTCTGCCTCTACCCGCAGGCGGTTGAACCCGCGAACCACGCTGGTGCCGCCCTCAGCTATGACGCCGTTGGGGAACTCCAGAGTGAAAAATGCGGTGGAATCCGCTTTTTTGAAGACGTCCGGCATATCTTCGGCAAAGCGTGCGCGAATGGCCAGCGGCTCCAGGCCGGTGGCGTAGCGGCTGGCATTGATCGCGTAGACGCCCATATCGTAGAGCGCGCCCCCGCCTTTGCTGCGGTCCATGCGCCAGTCGTCCTGCGGGGCACCGCTGCCGGAATAACCGGCCTCGGCAATGACCTTCTTGATATCGCCGAAGGGTTTGGATTCGGCAAAGTCGATCACCGTGCGGGTATTGGGCTCGTGCAACAGGCGATAACCGATGCTCAGGCGCACTTTGTTTTTGTCGCAGGCATCGATGATTGCCTGGCATTCCTCTACTGTCATGGCCATGGGCTTTTCGCACCAGACATGTTTGCCTGCATTGGCGGCGGCGACAGCAAAATCCCGGTGGGTGTAGGTGGGAGTGACCACGTAGATCACATCAATGTCCGGGTTTTGGGCAATTTCTGCCATATTTTCATAGGAGTAGATATTGTTGTCTGCCAGCTGGTATTGTTTTTTCCATTCCTGGGCCTTGGCCGGCGTGCCGGTAATGACGCCGCGCAACTCGCAGTGCTCGGTCATTTTCAGCGCGGGCGCCAACTGGGTTTTGGCGTAGTGGCCAAGCCCCAGTAGGGCAACACCCAACTTACGCTTTGGTTGCTCTGCAAAAGTGCCGGCCGCCATGGATTGCAGCCCCAGAAACGCGGAGGAGTAGACACAGGTACGAATAAGGCCACGGCGGCTGATGGGGTTCTTCATAGGTGATCGTCCAGTCTGTAAATGTATTGCGGCTGTGCGCGCGGCCTGGGCGGGGTTGAAGTGTACGGCGCGGCGCTGCAGCTGATCCGAGGCCTTGGTGCACCTACCGGTCGGGCCGGGGCCCGCCTGTATGGCTTGGGTTTGATACGCGCGCCGGCCGCAAAGGAGTATCCGCTTGCAGCAGCTAAACAGGCTGGTAACTATTCAGCTCAGGCTCTAGCCGGCCAGGCCCAAATGGGCCACGCGGGGGGTAAAATCAAATTCTGTGCAAACCGCCAAGTGCTCTATGTATTTGCGAATTCGCCCCTGATGATTGAAGGCGAAAGCCAGCTGCTGCACTTCATCCAGCGGCAACCAGCGGATATCCGCCGTTTCGTTGGGCTCATTATTGACATTGGACACCGACGGCAGTTGCGGCAATTCCGTCAACAAACCGTGATGAACCGTGACATTCTGCTTGCTGTTGGTGGGTTCGGAATTGATATCCCAGGGCTTGCTGAGAAATTCTACCGTCGCCCCCTCCTGCAATTGCAGCAGATTGACCCCACACTCTTCCCAGACTTCCCGGATGGCCGCCTCGGCCGTGGTTTCGTCGTAGTCCAGATAACCGCAAGGCAGGTTCCAGAGGCCTTGGGCATCCGGGACACCGGTGCCGCGCAGATTCACCAGGATATGGGGCTCCTTCTCGACCAGCACCATGACAGATACGGCCACCGCCACGCTGCGTGACAGCCAGATCAGGCGCCCGTCCTTGGTTTCGATGCATTCGTTATGGCGGTTTTTGAATTTCACGAAATTCCCCTGCAGGTCAGGCCTCGCAGGCGCGACCGCGATAAGGTGAGAGACGACTGAGGAGGTTTGCACCTGCGGTACCCAGGGCGGGTACCGCAGTCACTTTACCCAGGCCCGCGCCCCGGCTGCAACCAAATTGGCGCGTGATATTCCTGATCAATAAGGTAAAAAATCGTAGGAATAGTTCAGCGTGGTCTGCAGCACGTTGGCACTGCCAAAGTCTATGAACCGGATGGCTGCCAGCAGCCTCTTTTCCAGATCCGGGTCATTGAGCTCACTGCTAATGACCTGGGCATCTGAAACGGAACCGTCCGGTTCTATGACAATTTTAAACTCCACCTTGCCTGCCAAAGTTGGATTTTGCCGCAGTGCCCGGTTGTAGATGGAATACACCCGGCTTTTGGCGGCGTCCAGCTTCTGGCGCACATCGCTCTCTGAACGGTAGTTTCTACTGCCACTGCCGGCCTCGCGAGCAGAGGTGACGGCGGCTGTGACTTCTTCCATTTGGCTTTCAACGGTGGTGGACTCGCGCCCGGACATGGCAACACCCCCGGTATCACGGCTGAGGGAGGCCGTGTCTATGCCACCGCTGCGCGACTGCGCGCCGCTGGTAATCACGTTGCGGTCTACCTGCGCGGCCTCACCGCTGCTGCGGGTCAAGTTGTTGCTGCGCACCTCGCTCACATCCACCGAATCCCGCATGGCGGCCAGGTCGTCGGCAAACGCCAGCACACCGGTCTTCTTCGCCTGCTCGCGGGCTTGCTGCACGGCTTCGGGCGGCGGCTGTGGTCGTGGCTCGGGTTTGGGCGGTGGCTCCTCCACCGGCGGCGGTGTTTCTTCCGGCGTCGGCTCGGGTTCGGGTTCGGGTTCGGGTTCCGGAGGCGGCGGCGGGGCTGGAGGGGGAATCTCCCGCTCTTCCATGACCACGCGCGCCAACTGTGGCGGCAAACGCTCCAGCTCTTCGCGAGCGGGTTCCGGCACATTGATGAAGGGGATGATCAGCCCCAGCAGCAAGAAAGGTACGAATACAATCAGCAGAATGCGGCGAAAACGCCGGTTGTCTTCGTCCAGACTGCTCCAGGGTAACTGGAAATTGGGCGCTGAGTTTACAGCCACATCAACCCCCTTCATCCACTGCCGGATCATCACCCGGCACCTGGCTCACCGCCAATGAAATGTTGCGGTATTCCGCCTGGGCACTGGTGGTCATGATTTTTTTCAACAACTTGTAGGGTATGGACGAGTCGCCCATGATGGTGATGTCGCGGCCTTCAGCACGGGCCTCTTCCGAGGCAAATGGCCGGCGGCGGGCCAGGTAGTTCAGCTCCTGCGACAGGGGTTCGATCTGGTCGCCCTCGGCATCAAGTGCAGCCTGGGTGGTTACGATTGGCCGGCCGTTGATCATGATGTGACTGCTGCTGACCGTCACCACCAGTGTCTCTTCGGGAATGCGGTCCGCAACCGACTCCGGCAACTTGATGCTTTGGTCGGTTTGCAGAACCTCCACATCGGAGGAGTTCACCAACAGGAAAAACACCAGGATGGTGAAGATGTCCATCAGCGACACCAGATTCAGCTTGGGCACATTGCGGCCGCGCTTTTGCCGGCGCGCCATGTTGCGCGCGTGCATAGACCGCTTCATTGCTCACCTCCGGCTGCCGCAGGCTCCGGTGCATCGCCTAGAGATACGTCCGGGAACAGCTCTGCATTGACCACGGAGGCTACCACCACCGCCCGATAAGAACGCACGGTGTCCATCGCGGTGACGATGGTTTGATAATCGGTATCCGGTGGCGAGAGAATGGTGATATCCGTTTTTTCTATGTCCTTCTCCCGCAGTTGGCGCTTGACCTCCTGCAACACCTCAGACAGTTGAGCGAAGTTGTAAGCCCCGTCGGCATTGGGTATCGCCCGCAGCGGCGTACCGGCCGGGTAGTTGACCACCAGTTGATCAGCCTGAATAACCAGCTCCAGGGCTTGATTCTCGGAGTCGGACTCGGCGCCCTCGGCGGCGGAATCGGGAAGTTTGAGATCCAGCACGGTGATGTGTGAAAACACCATGCTCATCAACAGCACCGGCACAAGAATGATCATCAAGTTCATGAACGAGGTGATGTCCAGGTCCGCTTCGGTGCGTTCGCGTCGTTTTAGTCGCATTATTCAGGGCTCAGAGCTTGCGGGCTATCTGGGCTGCGCGGCGTGCAGGCCGGTTCTTCCCGCGGGCGTATTGATGACCATGTTCAAACACTTGACGCCCGCCATCTCCAGACTATCGACAATTTCAGTGGTCTTGTTCTGAATGGTGGTGTGCAGCAGCAGCAGGGGAATGGCCGCCATCAAGCCGAATGCAGTGGTGTTCATGGCTACAGAGATACTCTGCGACAGCAGCGACGCTTTCTCTGCCGGGTCGGCATTGGCCACCGCCGTAAAGGCGGCGATCAAACCCATGATGGTGCCCAGAAGGCCCAGCAAGGTAGCAATATTGGCCAGGGTGGCAATATAGGCGGTGCGTTTTTCCAGCCGCGGCACCGCTTCCAGCACGCCCTCTTCCATGGCGTATTCTACATCCTCACGGTCGCCGGTTTGCTGCATGCGCACTATGCCGGCACCGATGATGCGGGCGATGGGTGCCTTGGAGCTGCGGGCATTTTCTATCACTGCAGGGTAGTCGCGCTTTTTCAGCATTGGCATGAGGCTGTCGAAAGCGCGCCGGTTGGAAGCCTTGGCGTTGGCCAGAAACAGCCATCGCTCAATGGCTATGGCCAAGCCAATTACCAGCACGAGGGCAATGGGGTACATAAAAGGCCCGCCATTTTGGAAAAAAGTAAAAGCGGTATTGAAAAAACCCATGGTGTTTTTGCCTCCAAAGACCTTTGATGTGCACGCGCTGCGACAGAACAAACCCGCCACTGTGAAGCGCCCACGGCTTAACTACTAATTAACTTAACTATTCAGCTCACACTCGAACTTGCCCAAAGCTGCGTGAAAAAAGCGGCCTCCATCCTGTTTGCAACAGCGGTAAAAACGGCCTCCCACGGGGCAATCTTGACCGGTGAAAACTCACGTTTCGCCTTGCTCTGCACAGTTTGGACGCAATCTGAGCAGTCACGGGATGAGCTTGATAATTACTTTACTTAGCAACGCAACCAAATCCGAGCCGCGCAGATTACAGCTTTTGCCGCCGGCTGCAAACCAGAAGCCATCGCCCTGAGCCGAAGCTTGCGGGACAGATCTCAGGCCGTGCTGCTGTTTTTATGTTTCACCCGCACGCTAATCCGTTTGCTGCAACTGCAGCCGGTAGTTGATCTCGCGCACATGCTCAGAGCGCTCGATGTGGTTGAACACATCCTGGTTCAATTGTGTCTGCACCTGCTGGTTCAGAATTGAATCATCAGCAGGGGATTGCCACGGCACAATGTACAGCACCTGGGGCTGCTCCTGATTGCCGGTAACCCGATCACTCAACTGAATGACCCCCTCTTCTTGAGCCAGCGCGGCGGGCAGGTACAACAGCGCCACTGCGGCAAACGACCGACCAACAAGAGTGTAGATAGTTTTTTGCATGTCAGTTGGCCTCATTGTGCATGCGCCGCTGTAAATCGGCGATCCAGCCCTGCAATTCGCGGTCGGGTTCCTCCGCCAGACGCGCCGCCATTTCATAGTGACGCAGAGCCTCGTCGAACCGGCCCATGTACAGATCGTAGAGAATGCCCAGGTTGCGATGGCTGTCCGGGCTGTGCGGCCACACCGACAGCGCCTGCAGATACAAAGACTCTGCCTGGGCAAAGTCCCCAAGCTCGCGCTGCAGAATTGCCAGCTGGTTGTACGCATCAATGTTCGATTTGTTCACTTCTATGGCGCGACGCAACGCAGCCACTGCATCTTCTGGCCTTTCAAGTTGGCGGTGGACCAACCCCAGGTTGACCAGAGGCCCAGACAGCTCGGGGTAGTCCTGGGCCAGTTGTTGCAGCTGGCCCAGTGCCGCCTGATAGTCCTCGGCCTGCATCAGCGCCAGCGCCACTGAGAATCGGCTTTGTGCATCGGCGGGAACATCGCCCGCCTGGCTGAGGTAGGGGTTCGGCAGCCGCTCGAAGCCGGGTTCGCCGCCCCCCTCCTCCTCCGCAGGTAGTTCGGCTGCGGGGTCCTGGCGTGGGCTCAGGCTGCCACAGGCCGTCATGGCCAGCGCCAGGCCTGCGGCTAGCGCCAGCCGGTAGAGCGACGGCTTGCTACTAATGGATACCATCGCTCACCTCCAAAACCGCTTCCTGCTTACCGTAGCGGGCCGGCAGCAACTGGGCCAGCGCCTGGAAGCTGCGCTTGACCCATTGATCGTAAAAGCCAGACCAGGCGCGCTGGGCGTTGGCTTCCAGCAACTCCACAGAGCGCTCTTCGAACGGAAAGGCTTGCTCTTCCAGCAGAATCTCATACTGCTCCAGGGTCAACTCATCCAGCCCCGGTGGGCGCTCGGAGTCCAGCAGATCCTGACTCAGCTGGCGGTAGACCTCGCCGATACGGAAGCTGGCTTCGGTACTGAACTCTCCCACTTCGTAAGCCAGCACCTTGCGATACGCCGCCAGGGTCTGCTCCAGAGCACTTTGTTTGGCTTTAAGGCTGCGGTTGATGGGCAGAGTCAGCTTGATGCGCTCGAAACCGGCAAAGGCACGCAGAGCAAATTCGTTGGCGGCTTGAGCCGCCAGGTAGCGGGAGCGGTCGGTGGCCTGGTCGCCCGCCTGGTCGTGCGACTCAATAAGCTGACGCATCCAGTGATCCCGGCGGCTGTTGTCATCGCGCTCGGCAGCAAGCACTACCAACTGATGACGCGCCTCGGTGGCCAGGTCAAACGGCTCCGGAAAAGCCTTGACATAGGCCGCGTACTGCAGGGCTGCGTCCCAGGTGCGTCCGGCGCGCTGATACAGCTCGGCGGCCAGGTACAGTGAAGTTTGGCGCGTCGTCTCGTCGCCGTCGCGGGCCATGCTGACCAGCTCGTCGGCGGCCTTGTCCCACAGCTCCAATTCCTGATAGATCACCACGCGCTTGGGCGGCAGCGTTGCGCTCAGGGGGTGGGTTGGGTAGCGCCGCTGGAAGTCCGTGAAAACGGCATCGGCGCGGCTCCAGCTTTGTAGATCCATCAGATAATTGCCGGCCTCGTACTGCGCGGTAATGGCAATGTCGCTACCGGGCGCGCTGGCTTCGATGGCCAGCAAGCGTTGCACGGCTTGCTCTAGCTGTTGGTCCTGGGCGAGCAGCTCGGCATGGCGGTACATGCTGGCGGCAATGCGCTCCACCATGGCGGGACGCTCCGGGCTTTGCGCGCCAAGGCGCGACAGCACCTGGCGGTAGGCCTGCTCTGCGGTTTCATATTCACCCAGATCAAAGCGGCTATGCGCCATGATCAGCCAGGCGGTGCGCTGAATGTTGACGTCGGCCTGTGGTTGCCATGCAATCAGGCGCTCGGCCAGTGCCATGGCCTGCTCGCGGTCGTCGTTTTCAAACAGGTCCTGCGCCGCCCGCGCCAACACCGTAGGGGCGCGTTCATCGCCCGGGTATTGCTCGGCAAAGTTGCGCGCACTCAGCACGTGACGCGCCTTCCACAGCTCCTGCTGCTCCCCGGCGGCCTGGTCAATCAACTCCTGCAACGCAAGCACCGCCGCATAACCTGCTTCCGCCCCCCGTTCGGGGTCTCGCAGCTGGTAGGCCACCTGCTCGTAGGCATCCACGGCCGGTTGCAGCGCGCCGGCCTGGTAATGGGCCTCCGCCTTCAGAAAAGTGACCTCGGCCAGGCGGGGACTGTCAGGGAAGGTATCTATGTGCTGCTGGTAGTACTCTGCCGCTGTCTCAAAATAGGGCCCGGCAGGCTCTGCCGGGCGTGGACCGCGGCCGGCTTCAAAGGCCTTTTGCTGCGCCAGCAGGGTCTGCGCCTGAGAGTGGTAAAAACTGGACAACTCATCCAGATAGGTGGCCAGGGTGGGCACAACCAGCCGCTCTCGCTGCTCCGGGCTCTGCTGTTGCCAGAACTCGCTGTTGACCCCGTAGTTGCGCACAAATTCTTCTTTGGCCGGCAGCATCATCTGCGCCATGCCGCCCTGGCGCAGCACTTCTATGCGTTGCACAGCAAATTGCGGCCCCAAATGTGACTGGGGGTTCACCTCACTGTACTGGGCGAAGGTGTTGGCCGCGTCGCGATAGAATTCTCTTTCCAGATAAAAATTGCCCAACTGCCGATACAGCAATGGTTGATAGTGGCGCTCGCCCAACTCGGCGTAGAGCTCGGTGATGGATTCCGCACCGTCGAGGTAGGAAAAGGTGATGCCCAATACCCGCAGTGTATCCTGGGCCATATTCTGCTGAGCCTCTGGCAGATCCTCTACGTCTGCGCCTTCCGGCAGAAGCCGGTCGAGAACACCGGTAAACGACTGCACGCCTTCGCGGAAGCGGCTGTCTTTAAAGCGCGACCACCCCTGCATGTAGAGTGCATTGAGGTAGTAGGGCGTCTGCTCGCCCTGGTCCAGCACCTGTTGGTAGAGTGATTCTGCCGGAGCGTAGCGCCCGTCGCTGAACGCCCGCTCGGCGCGACGAAAGTGGACTTCTGCGGCAAAGCGCGAAGCGGGGTAGCCCCCTGCCAGACGCGCAAGTACCCGGTCCGACTCTTCAACGCGACCGTCCAAGGCGTAGGCCTTGGCCAACAGATAGAGCAGGCGCTCTTCGGTGGCGGGGTCCTGTTGCGTCTGTGGCCGGTCCAGCAGTTGAAGGTATAAGTTTATTGCGTCTTCAAAGTGCGTCTGCTGCTCGGCCTCGGCGTATTGGCGGTCTTCGCTCTTGGCCATTTCCAAATCTGCCAGGCGTATGCGGATGCTCTGTCGCAGACTGTCATCCGTTACCACCTCAAGCGCGCTTTGATAGCTGGCGGCAACTTCGTCGAGGGAAACCGGCAGAGGCTCGGGTGCGCGAGCCGGTATCTCCGCCGGTGGCAGATCCGCCAGTGTGCGGCCCAGTATGGTGGGATCGTGATAAAGGGTTGAGCAGGCCGGCAAGCAGACGGCCAGCAGCAGAAGTCTCCAGCGCATCAGAGCTCAGCCTCCGCGTCGGCCGCTTGCGGAGGCTGCGAAGACTGCAACCGTTGACGATCCTGCAGCCGGGCAATGGCCAGCCGCGCCTGCCCCAGGTGGGCTTCAATGCGTTGTTGCTCTGCGGCAAGCACGGCGAGAATCTGCTCGCGCAGGCCCGCCTGGGCCGCATCAATTGCCTGCTCCAGCTCTGCGCTGCGGCGCTGCAGACGCTGTTCGGCGCGGGCGATTCTTTGACGGTAGGGTCCGACGTCTTCGCTTAGGTCAGTGAGCTGCTCCACCTGGTCCAGCCGCCGTGACAAGGCCGGTACAGCCGCATCAACGGCTTGCAGTTGCCGCCGGGCATAATTCAGACGCTGGTCAAAAAGCTCGGCGGAGTGCCACATCATCTGCCCCTTCAGCAGGCGCAGTTGCTCGGCCATCCGCTCCAGTTCATCCTTGGCCAGAACGGCCTGCCCGCGCTCTGCGGCCTGTTGCAGCGCGGTCAGGTTGCGCTCGGCGCGTTGAATGCGCTCCAGTTTTTGAGTCTCCTGCGGCCCCAGCAAAGCCAGATAATTTTCTTCATCGCCCAGTTGTTGCACGGTTTGCTGCAGCCGGTCGCGGCCCTCGGTGAGGGCTTCCAGATTCTGCCTCAGCAGTTGCTGGGCATGGTTTCGGCGCTCGCCCGCACGGTCGGCTTCGCGTTCATCCAGCAGCCCCCGGTAAAGCACCAGTTTGGCTTGCCACTGGGCAAAGTTGTCGGCGATATCCAGCAGATCGCGCAGCTCCTGCGCCAAGCCAATAAAGGCCTCGTCGGCAAACAACTCAACCAGATACACAACTTCTGGTGCCAGCTGATGCTGCTCTGCGTAGTTCAGCCAATTGGCTTCCTGGCCTGTATCAATCTGCAAGGCCTGGCGCAGTGCGTGACCGCGCGCCTGCTCTACCACTGATTGCAGCTCCTGCAAGTGGGTCTGGTAGCGTAGTTCGGCTTTGCGGTACTCCTCCAGGGCCAACTGAGGCCGACCCATTTGTTCAAAAGCGTAGGGCAGAGCCACCAGCGCCTCCTGGGTATAGCTGTCGGACACGGTGCGCTGCGCCAGAACTTGCCAGGGCCGGACTGCGGTTTCGTGGTCATTCATGGCCATTGCCGTCCAACCGTAGCCCAACAGCGCCCGGTTGGACACGGGGCCGTCAAGGCGCACACCGGTGAAGGCCTGCAGTGCCGCCGGGTAGTCCTGCTGGACCAGGTGGGCAAAGCCGGCGGCGGTCATGGCCTTATCGTAAAGCGCCAGTTCACTCTCGCCAAAGCTGTCCAGGTACAGCAGCCTGTTAAAGTAGGTTACACCCTTGTCAAACTGCTGGTTGCGCGCGAAGGCCGCACCCAGGTTGAACTGCAGATAGGGCAACCAACTGGACTGCTGTAGACGCGGATCTGCCAACAGCTGCTCGGCGTCCTCCAACTGCCCGGTCTGCAACGCCAGGTTCACGCGCAATGCCAGCAGTTCTTCAGCCAGCAGTGGCGCCGGTGAGGCGCTGATATTGGCCAGTGCCGCCTGGCTGCCACTGAAATCACCGCGCAGGTAACGCAGGCGGGCCAGGTAAAACCAGGCCGCATCGCGCGTGGCCTGCGGGCGATTGTCCGCCAGCAGGCGGGTGAAGATCTCCGTGGCCGTGCGTTCCATGCCATAGGCCAGGTTAAAGCCGCCGCGCATGATCTCGGGATTGTCGCCGTGCCCACGGATACCGCCGCGCACATCAGCCACCATCAGCTCGGTCAGGGCCTCAATGTTATTGCCCTGAAAATAATGATAGAGCGCTACCCCGTAGCGCAGATCGGCGACCGTTGACAGCGGCTTGTCCGGGGGAGGCACCGCATGGGCCACAGGCCAGAGGCCAGCCACCGCCAAGGCACACGCCGCTCTGCGCAACCGCCAGCAAAGGCTTGAAGCTAGGCTTAGAGATGCCATTCTTTGAAGTCGAATTCCGGCTGCATTTTGGCGGCTGAATCGCGGATGCGGATTTCCAGCATGGTGGGGTTCTGACCTTTGTTGAGCGTGTAGATCGCGGCGCGCTTGTATTCCTGCCCGCGCGGCCCGAGGCCGTGGAAGAAGGCGGTCAATTCGTGATTGCCGGTTTTGAGGTTGCCTATGAACAGGCGTTGTACACCGCCACGGTTGAGGGCACTGTTCTGTTTGTCGCTGTAGACATGACTGGCGACCAGTTGGTCATTGATGCTGAGCTTGACCGCGTCAAACTGAAAATAGGAGCCAACATCCACCGATACGTAAACCGCTACCTGGGTGCTGGCAGGAAATAACAGGTCTTCCTCCAGAATAAGCAGATCACGGTTCAGCTCCAGTGCCGCCTGCTTGAGATCTTCTATTTGCTGGCTCAAGGGCGTCAGGGTTTGCGCATCCACTTCCGGCGCCTGGGCATACACCCGGCCAGCGCCAACAACCAGCAGAAATACCGACAGCAAGCACCAGCGGTAAGGATTCAAGTTAACCTCCACGATCAGCAAAGAGTTCAAGGCGTTGGGGCAGACCCACCCGGTCATGGCCATATGCCCGGGCCGATGCACGGTTCATACGTGACAAACCGGAAGCGGGGCTTGCAGCGTGAGTAGCATTACCCTTGCGCGGCAGGGCAAGGGCGGGGTGCAGGCACAACAGCACAAGCCCGGTGGCCGAGGCCCGCTAATTTAACACGCGACGGGATTGTATAACACACGCAGGTGCGGCAGATTCCGGGCTGATGCTCTACTGCGGGGTATCTTGTGCGCCCGTCGGCAGATTTGCATACCGCCCAGGTGAGACCTTAG
>CAYNST010000055.1:0-21171 GCA_964399955.1 uncultured Cellvibrionaceae bacterium
ATCAGTGAACTGGTTGGCCTGCAGAAGGCCGCTTTGGCGGAGTAAAAACGGCTAGCTGCGGCGTTGAATATTTTTGACGTCGCAAGGGTGCAACTAATACCGGCAAGAGAGTCTAAAGGCGGCAGGACTCACGCCTGCGGTGGCTCGAAAGCAGCGGTTGTACATGAAAATAACGGGGGGGGAATTGGCGCACCCGGAGAGATTCGAACTCCCGACCAAGTGGTTCGAAGCCACCTACTCTATCCAGCTGAGCTACGGGTGCGCAGTAACGGTCAGGTTAAAAAAAGCGGTGCTGCCAATGCAAGGTTCGCGGCACCACCCGACCGAGGTTGCAAATAATAACAGGTGCGAAGAAATAGGCAAGCTCTGGAGAACAAATGCGCTCAGGCATGCAAAGGCAAAGCTTTCAGGGCCTGTTCAGTTAGCTGGGGTATAATGCCCCGCCAATTCTCAATTTTCTCTTCAACTTAACGGGAGTTCATCTGTGAAATTTTTGCAAACCACTCTTAAAACTCTGGCCGCAGCCGCCTTACTGGGTGCCATGGCTGCCGGTGTCAATGCGGCAACGTCCATCGAAGAGCGGCTGAAGCCGGTCGGCGATATCTGCATGGCCGGCGAACCCTGCGCCAGCGCAACGCTGGCTGCCGCAGGTGCCGGAGAGCCGCGCGGCGGTGAGCAGGTCTACAACAGTGGCTGCGCCGCATGCCACACCAGCGGGGCCGCCGGTGCACCCAAGATTGGTGACAACGCCGCCTGGACCCAGCGCATGGAAAAGGGCCGGGAAACCCTATATGAACATGCCTACAGCGGCTTCAACGCCATGCCGGCCAAAGGCCTGTGCGCGGACTGCACCCGCGAGGAAGTCGACGCTTCAGTTGATTTCATGCTGAGCGAATCCGGCATCTAAAGCGCCGAAGCAAGCCATTCCGAAGGCCGCCCTTGTGCGGCCTTTTTTGTGTCCGGCCTTCCCCTGCCGGCCGCCCTCCCCGTGCAGCCGGCTGCCCCATTGACCTTCGCAATCTGGCCATCAAAGAGAATCGCGCACGGCGCGGCAGCCTTTTGGTTAGAATGGCGGAAATAACTGGCAAGGGGCAGACCGTGCAGCAATTTCGGGGACAGGACAAATCCGTACATCAAAGGTACAGTCGGCGCACCGGGATATTATTGACCAATCTGGGCACGCCGCAGGCGCCAACCAAAGAAGCATTGAAACCCTACCTGGCGGAGTTTCTGTCGGACATGCGGGTGATTGAACTGCCGCGCTGGAAATGGTGGCCCATCTTGAACGGCATCATCCTGCGCACACGACCGGCCAAATCGGCGGAGCTGTACCGCTCCGTGTGGACTGAGGACGGCTCCCCGCTGATGAAGATCAGCTTACAACAGCGTGACGGCCTGCAGGCGAAGTTGGCGGCCCAGGGTATTGAGAAACCGGTGGTCAAGCTGGCGATGCGCTACGGCCAGCCGGCCATTGGCGAGGTGCTGAAGGAGTTTCAGGACGAAGGCATCAACCGCATTGTGGTTTTGCCCCTGTACCCGCAGTACTCCGCCTCTACCACCGGCTCAACCTTTGACGCAGTGAGCAAAGAACTGACCGGCTGGCGCTGGTTGCCGGAGCTGCACTTTCTGAGCGACTATTACGATCACCCGCTCTACATTGAAGCACTGGTCAACAGCATCCGCGAACAGTTTGCCACCCAGGGCGTGCCCGACAAACTGGTGCTCTCCTACCACGGCATGCCGCAGCGCTATTTTGACAACGGTGACCCCTACTATTGCTTCTGCCAGAAAACCTCACGCCTGGTGGCCGAGCAACTGGGCTTGGCAAAGGAATCCTACATCACCTCGTTTCAGTCGCTGTTCGGCCGTGAAGAGTGGCTCAAGCCCTACACCAGCGCCACCCTCACCGAGCTCGCTCAGCAGGGAGTGGCCAAAGTGGCGGTGGTGTGCCCGGGTTTCAGCGCCGATTGTCTGGAAACCATTGAAGAAATCGCGGTGGAAAACAAACAGGTATTTCTGGAGGCCGGTGGCAAAGACTACTATTACATTCCGGCGCTGAATGACCGCGATGATCATCTGCAATTGATGTGGGAGCTGGTGCGCGTTTATCTGCAGCAGCCGCAAGCCACTGCCGCCATAAAAGCTCCCCAACTGGCCCCTTGACTAGCTGCCCAGTCGTTCTGCAGCCAGTGTGCGGGCGCCGGCATAATCGGTTTTGCCCGACCCCAGCTTGGGCAGCAGATCCAGTTGCAGCCAAATGCTTGGGATGGCCAACGGCGGCAGGCCCTGTTGCTGCAAGCCCCGCTGCAGGGCCTCTTCATCCACGGCAAAGTCACAGAGCACCACCAGTTTTTCACCCTTTTGAGGGTCTGCGAGGGCGGTAACCACGGCTTCGCACTCCGGCTTGTCGAGCAGCCGGGCAATGGCGGCCTCTACCGCAGCCAGACTGATCATTTCTCCGGCGATCTTGGCGAAGCGCGAGTAGCGGTCAACAATGAACAGAAAGCCGTCGGCATCTATATAGCCTTTGTCGCCGGTCACATACCAGCGCGCGCCATTGATAGTTTTGATGACCTGATCGGTTTTACCTGCGTTGTTCAAGTAACCCTGCATCACCTGTACACCGCCGATGAGTATCATACCGGCCTCGCCGGTTGGCAGCTCGGCCAGGGTGTCCGGGTCCACAATGGCGCAGCTGGTTCCGGGCAGAGGCATGCCCACGGAGCCCAGCTTGTGGCCGCGCTGCACCTGAAAGGTTTGCGGCTCCAGTTTGTCTGGCAGGTTCACGCTGACCACCGGGGTGGTTTCGGTGGCGCCGTAGCCTTCCAGCAGTGTTTTATTGAATTTCTGCTGGAAGGCGTGGCTCACCTCCTCGCTGAGTTTTTCCGCTCCGGTCACAACAATTCGCAAGCTCTCCAACATAAGCGGGTGAACTTTCGGATTGCGACAATACAGCCTCAGAAATGTGGATGTGCCGCACATGATGGTGGCGCGATAGCGCGTTATGGCCTTGGCACAGCCGAGCGCGTCAGTGGGGTCCGCGTGGCAGATCATCGGGCAACCTTCCAGCAAGGGCAAAAACTGGTTGACGGTAAGCCCAAAGGCGTGAAAAAGCGGCAGGTTGGCCATTACGGCGTCGTCGTCTTCCATGTTCAGCACATCGGCAATCTGTTTGACGTTGGCGACGATATTGCGGTGAGAAAGTTGCACACCTTTTGGGGCGCCCTCACTGCCACTGGAAAACAGAATGGCCGCTGTTGCCTGGCCGTCGGTCCCGGCGCACCAGAGTTTCGCCAACCAGGCGCCCGGTAGCCAGCGCGCCAGCACAAAGGTCAGCAGCCGTTCAAACCGGCCCAAAGACTGGGTTACAGCTTCCATATCCTGTCTGTTTACTTGCTCAAACAATTGGTCCAGGCAAACGCCCCTGCGCTGCAAACGCTGCAGAAACCGATGGGAGGTGTAGACAGTGTCGATGCGCCCTTCCAGCACAGCGCTCTGCAGCGCTTGCAGACCTGCGGTGTAGTTGAGGTTGACCACGGTTTTGCCGGCCATCAACACCGCCATATTGATCAGGGCGCCGGCCGCGCTGGTGGGCAGCAGCACGCCAATGTTGGCCGCGTGTGTTTGGCTGCGCACGCGGCGGGCAAGCATGGCGGAGGCGGCCAGAGCTTGGCCACCGCTCAGCTCCTGGCCCATTACCGCGTCAACAATCACCGTGCGCCCGGCGTTGCGCCGCGCGCTTCTGACCCAGAGCTGGTCCGCCGTGGGCAGGTCTTCGGCGTAAACCTGCCAGGAGCGGATGCTCAAATCGAATACCCGGCGCTTGAGCAGATCGGCAGGGGTAGTGCGCGGCAAAGGAGGCCCAAAGGCTATGATCACATCGCGCCGCAGCACTGAGCGGGTCGCGGCCTTCATGCGCGAAGACGAGCGGGAAAACTGACTGCCCCACAGCCCCCGCAGGTAGAAAGGCAGTATAAGGACCTCGTCGCCCACCGCAGCACAGGCGCGTTCGTAGCCCCTGCGAAACTCTCCCAGATGACCGCTGCGGCTGATACTGCCCTCCGGGAACAGGCACACGACCTCACCTTGGTTCAGGCATTCGGCCACCTGTTGCAGTGCCCGGCGGCTGCGAGGTCCGGTATCAATGGGAATGGTGCCAAACAGGTCAAAGAACCACTTCAAGTACCACTTCTGATAGATGCTGCGCGTCATCACAAAACGGATCGGGCGCGGGCTGGCAATTTGCACTATGGCCCAGTCTATCCAGCTGATGTGATTGCCCAGCATCAGCACCCCCCCTTCCGGCGGAATGTTTTTCATCCCCTGTACATCCACCCGATACCGACGCGATAAAATAAAGCTAAGAACAAAACGCGTTAAACTTTGCGGCAACTGATAGACCACATAACAGCAGCCAATCAATGCCACCACCGCAATGATCTGCAACAGCGTTTTACTGGTCCAGCCATAGTAGGCAAAGCACGCGGTAAGGATCAGAAAGGCCAGCATGGCCACATTCTGCACCCAGTTGTTGGCCGCCAAGGTGCGGCCCAGCTCCGGCTCGCGGGCGTTGTACTGGATAAGTGCATTGAGCGGCACAACAAACAAGCCGCCACAAAAACCAATAAAGAGGAAGTCCAAGGCAAAGGCCTTGGCGGAACCCAAGCCCGGCAGTACCAGTAGACCTACCGCAATACCTATGGCGCCCAGGGGCAGCAATCCGGTCTCGATGTAGTTGCGGGAATAGCGCCCGGCCACCATCGAACCCAATGCAATGCCCACACCCGTGCAGGCGAGGATCCCCTGAACCAGTATGGTGTTGCCGCTGGCGGAGATTTCTTTGAAAAACGCCGGGAAAGCCGCCAACATGACTTGCCCTACCGCCCAGAACACCGCCAGGCCCATTACCGCCAGGCGAATGGCTCGGCTTTGCACCAGGGGGACAAGGTCTTGCTTGAACAATTGCCCGCGGGCAAAAGCCCCCAGGGAAAAGCTGCGCGAACTGGCCGCTGCATGATCTGCCGGCAGTGTGTAGGTCAGCCACAATTGCACCAGGCTGCACAGCACCAGAACCAGGCCTACGGGTGCTATGGCTTTGAGTATTTCAGCTTCGGTGGTGGTGCGGTCGGCCAGGGCATAGCCCAGCTCAAACAGCACGGAGAAGCCAAATATGCCGGCCAGTATGGCAATGATCGAAAGAGCAGAGACCACGCCGTTGCCCTCCCCCAGGCGCTCCTTGCCGAACAGAAATTTAATGTAACCAAACTTGGCCGGCGAGTAGACCGTTGACTGGGCAGCCAAAAGAAAAGTCATGGCAAACGCGGCCTGAAACCAACCCAGATAGTAGAACACGGTAATTAAACTGGTAAGCAACACGGCTCCCCAGGCGCAGAAGCGCATGACCCCGGTTTTGGCAAAACGGTCTGACAAGAAGCCTGCGGGACTTAGCAGCAGGATGAACGGCAGGAGAATAAGCCCGTTTACCAGGGCCGTGAGTATGACCTGCGCGGAGCCGTCGTAAAGCTTGTACACCGTGTTCTGCACCACTATCTTGTGGCCCAGATCAACAAACGCATTGAGAAAAACAGCAACAAAAAACGCTGTGGCGCCGGTTACTTTGTGCAGCGGAGTCATGATCAGCTTCCTTGAAGACGCCGGTGGAATAGCAGTGAACCGCCCAGGCCGTTCGCGGGTGGGCTTGATCTATTGTCCGTCAAACGCGCGGGCCTTTGCCAGCGGCAAAACCCCAGCCTGCCAGGGTAGCCTTGAGCGCCATGCACCCAAAGCGGGGCACCGGAGTGGGCGCGGCACCAAAGCGAGCCGTTTTCGGAGCCTTTGGCTTTGCGGCGCCTCGGTGCGTTAGTGGAACGCGCGTTGCTTACCGAAGCATGCGCGTGCACCGGCTGAAAGATTCGGGGTGGCCATTTGCTTTTCGCCCGATGGGCAATTAGTCTTTGTTCTTATTTGTGCGGTTGCAGCCTTGCGGCAGTCGCAGAGCTTACGTTTGTGAATTTAAGTTCGTTCCGCGCTATCATGCGTATAACCGCGGTCGGTTTTGCGTTTTCTGCAGTAGCAAACCAATCCGGGGATGTTTCGCAGGAAGAGTCTACAAGGTTTTTGCCGCAGTATGGGGCGAGCAGGGTAGTGAAAACACGCAGTATGGGCAACGCAAGCCAATGTCTCATTACCCTGCCAGGCGCATTGACCTACACAGGCCAAAGGATGGCTTAGTTCAACACGTTATTGTGTAATATTATCTTGGGGTGAGCACAATGAGTCTCGATAAAAAATATCTTAAATCCAAACCCGTCTGCAAAGTGAAGTTCACAGCACCGCCAGAGCTGGTGAAATCGGCCAAAAAAATCTACCTGGCGGGCGAGTTCAACGAGTGGGATTTCACGGCAAACCAACTAAAAAAACAGAAAAATGGCACCTTTGCTACCACCCTGGAACTGGCTGCAGGACAGGAATACCAGTACCGCTTCGTACTGGATGGCGAACGCTGGGAAACGGATCACGACGCCGACAAGTGCGTGCACGTAGGCCACGCCGAGAACTCGGTCGTCGTCGTCTGATAAAGCGGGCGGCCTAACCGCCCTTTCAATTCGGTTTATCGACCGGCCAATTCCGCTTTGGCAAGATCTATGGTCTTGCGAACTTGCGCGGGCGCCGTTCCGCCAAAATGATCGCGAGCAGCCACCGACCCCTCAAGCGTCAGCACATCGAACACTTCCTGCTCAATGCTGCCACTAAATTGCTGCAGCTCTTCCAGGCTCATCTCCGCCAGGTCTTTACCGCTGGATACGCCGTAAGCGACCGCCTTGCCGACAATTTCATGCGCGTCACGAAAGGCGATACCCTTGCGCACCAGATAATCTGCCAGGTCTGTGGCGGTGGCAAAACCGCGCTTGGCGGCACTGCGCATGGATGGTTTGTTGGCTTTGATTGCCGGGATCATATCTGCAAACGCACGCAGGCAATCTTTAACCGTGTCCACGGTGTCAAAGAGGGGCTCTTTGTCCTCCTGGTTGTCCTTGTTGTAGGCCAGAGGCTGAGATTTCATCAGCGTGAGCAACGCAATCAAATGCCCGGTGACGCGCCCGCTTTTGCCGCGCACCAGCTCTGGGACGTCCGGGTTCTTCTTCTGCGGCATGATTGAAGAGCCGGTGCAGAAGCGGTCGGGCAAGTCTATGAAGTTGAACTGCGCCGAGGTCCACAGAATCAGCTCCTCACTGATGCGTGACATGTGCGAAAGCAAAATAGCGGCAAAGCTGCAAAATTCAATGGCAAAATCCCGGTCGCTGACGGAATCCAGAGAGTTGCGCGTAGGGTGGTCAAAACCCAGCAACTGGCTGGTTTGCTGGCGATCAATCGGATAAGTGGTGCCGGCCAGAGCCGCTGCACCCAAGGGGCTTTGATTCATTCTCCGCCGGCACCCCAGCAGGCGACCATAATCGCGACTGAGCATTTCGTACCAGGCCATCAGGTGGTGCCCGAAAGTAACCGGTTGTGCCGTCTGCAGGTGGGTAAAACCCGGCATGATGGTGTCCACTTCCTGCTCGGCCAACTGCAGTATGCCTACTTGCAGACGGGTAAGCTCCTCGGCGATCAGGTCCATTTCGTCGCGCAGGTAGAGGCGAATATCCGTCGCCACCTGATCGTTGCGACTGCGCCCGGTGTGCAGCTTCTTGCCAATGTGGCCTATCCGCTGGGTCAGCGCAGACTCGATGTTCATATGCACATCCTCAAGCGCCACCGACCACTCGAAACGGCCCGCTTCGATATCCGCCTGTATGGCTTGCAGCCCCTGCACTATGGCGTCTTTCTCGGCCTCGCTGAGAATACCCGTGCTGGCAAGCATGGTGGCGTGGGCAATGGACCCGGCAATATCGTGCCGGTACAGGCGCTTGTCGAACTGCACCGACGCGGTAAAACGCTGCACAAAAGCGTCGGTTGCTTCGTTGAATCGGCCTCCCCAAAGGGTGCTGGTTGGCTCTTTGTCGCTCATGGCGGCTCCTACAGTCGGTTTTGATGACGGGGTTAGGGGCGGCATGACGCACCCGCGCCCTCCTCGGCGATTAAAATGCGCTAGTCTAGAGCTATTGCCGGTAAAATGAAAAAAATTCAGTTTTCTTGGCCGGCCAGCTAAAACACCCCCGGCACTACAGGAGCGCAACCATCGACAGTCACGGTCGCACCCGGGGCGATTTTCTGCCCGACCTCTGCAATGTGCTGGCGGTATTTCACCTGGTGCTGGCCGGTGAGCTGCTGGCCATTGCGCTTGCGTTGTTTGACAGCGGCCTGTTCAACTTCAATTGGCATCGCTTAGGCGTGTTGTCCATGTTGATTCAATGGGTGGTGCTGACCAGTGCCGCCTGCCTCTGCCCACTGCGCCCCTGGTTCAGACGCCAGCCACCGATGCTTGCCGGCACGGTCAGCTACAGCCTGGTCATGGCGGTGACGGTGCTCTATTCGGTTTTGGGCGTCTGGGTGCAGTCCACCGGCGGCGGCATAGACTGGGACCTGCTGTTTACCAATCTGTTGTTGGCCGCAGTGTTCGCGGGCATAGTGCTGCGCTATTTTTACCTGCAACAGCAGCTTCGCAACCAGCAACAGGCGGAGTTGACCGCACGCATTCAAGCGCTGCAGTCGCGCATTCGCCCGCACTTTCTGTTCAACAGCATGAACAGCATTGCCAGCCTGATTGATATTGATCCAGAAGCGGCGGAGCGCATGGTGGTGGATCTTGCGGATCTGTTCCGTGCCAGCCTCAGCGAACCAGGGCTTATCCCGCTGGAGAAGGAGTTGGAGCTGTGCCGCCGCTTTGTCGGTATCGAGCAGATTCGCATTGGCGACCGATTGCAGATGCAGTGGCGCATTGACGCGCCGGAGGGCGTGCTGATTCCCAGCCTGTTGTTGCAACCCCTGATTGAGAACGCCATCTACCACGGCGTACAGCCCCTGCCGGAGGGCGGTACCGTGGTGGTTGATGTGCGTATGGACGGCACCACCTGCGTGGTTCAGGTCACCAATCCCCTCGGTGACAACAAGCAGTCTACCGGCCGCGGCAACGGATTGGCCCTGCAAAACATTGCCCATCGCCTGGAGGCTCATTACGGTAAAAAAGGCGCTCTGCTGGTCAATGCCGATGCCTCCAGCTACAGCGTCAGCGTGAGATTCCCCGCAAAACCGCCGGTCATCACTTCCTAAGCGCCGCAATTGTCCTACACTTGATTTAATTGACAGCAGCAGCCAATTAAGGCGGGCAAGGGGTCGGCGCCGTGACGCCAACCCGCTGTTGTCCTACCGCAGATAGCACACAACAACAATTATTTGGGAACGCACGGGTGATGCAAGTTCTTATAGTTGACGACGAGCTGCTGGCGCGTGAGCGCTGCAAGCGGCTGATCGACGGCATCGACGGCTACGAAGTGGTTGGCGAAGCCGTCAACGGTGAAGCGACGCTGGTGGCCATTCAGGAATTTGACCCTGATGTGGTGCTGCTGGATATCCGCATGCCCGGCGAGGACGGCATCACCACCGCCAAACGCATTGCAGAATTGAGCGATCCCCCGGCCGTCATCTTCTGTACCGCGTTCAATGACTACGCGATAGAGGCCTTTGAAACCCTGGCGGTAGGCTATCTGCTCAAGCCGCTGAAAAAGGAACAACTGGAAGCCGCGCTGGAGAAGGCCAGCCGATTCAACAAGGTGCAGCGCGCCGCCCTGGAGCGCGGTGAGGACGATCCGGACCGACGCCGCAACATTGCCGCCAAAACCCGCCGCGGTGTGGAGCTGGTGCCGGTGGACGAGGTTTATTGTTTTATCGCCGACCAGAAGTACGTCACCATCATGCACAAAAACGGTGAAACCCTGATTGATGACACGCTCAAGGAACTGGAAGACGAATTTGCCGGCTCATTTGTGCGCGTGCATCGCAACGCACTGATTGCCATTCGCTTCATCGAGAAGCTGGAGCGGGTCGCGTCGGGGCAATATGAGCTGAAGCTCAAAAACATTGACTTTCGCCCGGTGGTCAGCCGCCGCCATGTTGCGGCGGTGCGGGAGTTGCTGGCGGGCTTGTGACTTGCGGCCAAGCGCCGGTTTACAGTTGCTGTGGGGAAAAGGTATCGCAGTCTTCAAATTTGCCAGACTTGAAACCGCGCTCAAACCAGCGCATTCGCTGCGCTGAGGTGCCGTGAGTGAAACTCTCCGGCACCACGTAACCGCGGCCCTGCTGCTGCAAACGGTCGTCACCGATGGCCGCCGCAGCAGCAAGGGCATCCTGCAGCTCGCCCTCCTCCAGAAGCTTGCGCTGATTGGCGGCAACGTGCCCCCAGACCCCGGCCAGACAATCCGCCTGCAATTCCTGCCGCACCGACAATTCATTGGCTTGGGCTTCAGATACCTGCTGCTGTTGTGCGCGAACCTGGGCCGAAATACCCAGCAGAGTTTGCACGTGATGCCCCACTTCATGAGCAATAACGTAGGCGCGGGCGAAATCTCCGGGCGCATTGTAGCGCTGTTGTAGATCGCGAAAAAACGACAGGTCTATGTAAATTTCCTTATCCCCAGGGCAATAAAACGGCCCCATGGCTGCCTGGCCGAAACCGCAGGCGGAAGAGACGCTGTCGGTATAAAAAGTCAGTTTCGGTTCCTGGTAGCTTCTGCCCATTTGCTGGAACTGCTCATGCCAGGCAAGTTCCGTCTCGCCCAGGATCACCGAGGTAAAATCCGCCAGCTCCTCTTCCTCCGGCGACCCCCGATAGGTGCCGCTGCCGGACAGCTGCGTGCTGCCGCCACCGGTCAGCAGGGGCAAAACGTCGATGCCCAGCATACGCCCACCAAAAATTACCACCACGCCAACCAACAGGATGATGCGCCCGAACTTGCTGCGCAGCATCATGGGCAGAAAGCGCAGCAGCAGAAAAAGTCCACCGCCGCCCGCGGCTCTGGGCGAGCTGCGTGCACCTCTGCGGTCATTGATGTTTTTACTACGACGGCCATCTTGCCAGCGCATATTTGATCCTCAAAAGAAACCGTAACTATTCAGCTTGTTCCGTGACTGTTCAGATTGTGTCCAGATTCGCGCAGAGCAAGGCGAAAAATGTGAGTTTACACGTGTAAATACTCCGCACTCCCTGTGCTCCGCCCCTTTCGGGCCGCCTTGCAGGCGTTGATCCTGTTCCCGACACGATGCTGACCGTTTTTTTAACGCAGCTATGCGCGAATTTGGGCGTGAGCTGAATAGTTACAAGAAGCCGTTGATAAGTCCGCCGATGCATTACGCACGGCCGTTGCGGAAGGCGCTGCGGCTTTTGGGACTGGGGCAGAATTATTGCTTCAAGCGGAGCCCGGCGGGCTGTCCAGGCAGCGGGCGAAGGCCTGCCGCAGCCCCTGCAAAAACTGCAGATAATGGGCAGTATCCGCCTGGCTTGCCAAAGGATCTGCAACAACCATGGGCAGGCGCAGGGTGGCCGCCAGCCGCTCCACCTCAGGGCTGACCTGATCCACCAGCAGGCAGTTGGCGCCGGCCAGTAGCGTTTGCAGATTGCTCAAGTGCCGGGCACTGAGACGAGATTCGGGCAGCTCACTCACCGCTGCCAGTTGGCGCAGGTCGAAGGTTTCAACAAAATGCCGATACCCGTCGTGGTGCACGGCAAAACCCCGGTGGCGCAGCGGTGCCAGTTGAGCGTCCGTCTCGGCAATAAACACGGCAATGCGCGCCTGCTGGTCGCGGAGCGCCGCCTCTATCTGCTGCCGTTGTTCCGGCAACAACCGAATCAGGCGCTCGGCCACCGCGTTCATCATGATCAGACTGTTCTGCGGGCTCAGCCAGATGTGCGGGTCCCGGCCCTGGTGCTCGGCATGATCGTGACCCTCGTGATGGTGGTCATCGTCCGAGTGCTCAGGGTGCGGGGCCTCATCCTGCACCGGCCAGGTGATGCCGTCCAGCCGGGTTAACTGCAGTTGTACCTGCGCGTCAACTTGACCGATGGCTTTGCCCAGTGAACGCTCAAGATCGGGGCCCAGCCACACGACTGTGTCTGCCGTGCGCAGACGGTTCATGTCAGAGACGCGCAGCGCGAAGTTGTGCGGGTCGGCATTGGCCGGCAGCAGGCTTTGCACGGTAACAAGATCACCCGCCAAGTCGCTGACCATCAGCGCCAGCGGCCTGATACTGACCACAACCAACGGTTTACCGTCGTCCGGCTGCGGCGCGCGGCCGCACGCCTGCAGAAGCATACAGAGAAAAAGCACAAATACAGATGATTTCATAGGATGGGCACGGACGTAGTCTGCTCTGGCAGACGGTGGAAGAACGCTATATCATAACATTTCTGCACAGCGCGCCGGCGCTGACCCTTCGCCGCCTATCGTCTCTCTGCTGGTCAGTCGCTATGGATTCAGTCATCGCTTTCAACAACGTCAGCTTCAGTCACGATACCACCTCCGTACTGCAGGACGTTTCCTTTGGATTGGGAGCGGGGGAAATTCTCACCGTCATTGGTCCCAATGGGGCCGGCAAAAGCACACTGGTGCGGCTGGCGGTCGGATTGCTGCAACCCAGCAGCGGCCTGGTGAAACGTCCGGCGCGACTGCGCATCGGCTTTATGCCGCAGAAACTGCATATTGATACCACCTTGCCCATCAGTGTCGGCCGCTTTTTGGGGCTGGCCTGCCGCGACCGCTCTGCCATCCATCAGCAAAGCCAGCGCCTGAAGATCCAGCCTCTGCTGGATTCGCCCCTGCAGGGCCTGTCCGGCGGAGAGCTGCAGCGCGTGCTTTTGGCCCGCGCACTGCTGCGCAAGCCGCAATTGCTGGTTCTGGATGAGCCGGCCCAGGGTGTAGATGTGCTGGGCCAGGCCGAGCTGTACCGGATCATCTCCGAACTGCGCGACGAACTCCATTGCGGCGTGTTGATGGTATCCCATGACCTGCACCTGGTCATGGCACAGACCGATACCGTGATCTGCCTCAACCATCACATCTGCTGTCAGGGCGCCCCGGAAAGCGTGGGCACACACCCGGAGTATCTGCAGATGTTTGGCGATCAGGCCGCTACCGACCTGGCCATCTACACTCACCACCACGATCACGAGCACAACCTGCACGGCGATGTTGTGCCCAGCTCCTCTTGTCAGCACCCTTGATATGCCAGAATTCATACTTTTAGCGGGGGCCGCCGGCATGGGCGTGGCCCTTATGACCGGCCCTCTGGGCGCCTTTGTGGTGTGGCGGCGGTTGGCCTATTTTGGCGATACTCTGGCTCATGCGGCCTTGGTGGGCGCTGCGCTGGGGTTGTTCTGGCAGATACAACCGCAGTGGACGGTCATTGCCAGCAGCCTGATCATTGCCTTGCTGCTGGTCTTGCTGGAGCGGCAGAAACTGGTGGCCACCGACACCCTGCTGGGCATTCTATCCCACAGCGCCCTGGCGGCGGGGCTGGTGTGTGTGAGCCTTATGGCCGACAGCCGGGTGGATCTTTACGCGCTGCTGTTTGGCGACCTGTTGACGGCCTCACGAGCCGATGTAGCCGCAATCTACGCAGTAGCCCTGCTGGTCATTGGCACCTTGATTTACTTCTGGCGAGATTTACTGTCCGCCACTCTGGACGAGGACCTGGCCCGGGTAGAGGGCATTGCCTGTGAGCGTCTGCGTTTGTTGCTGCTGGTATTGGTGGCGGTGGTGGTGGCTTTTGCCATGAAGGTTGTGGGCGTACTGCTGATTACCGCACTGTTGCTGATCCCAGCCGCGTGCAGCCGGCGTTTGAGCAGCAGCCCGGAAGGCATGGCTGTTCGCGCCAGTGTCATTGGCATGATCGCCGTGGTGGCGGGCATTGCAGCGTCCTACTGGTGGGATACCCCGGCGGGGCCCAGTATCGTGCTGGCCGCCACGGCACAGTTCTCTTTGAGCCTGCTGTTCAAGCGCGCGGTCTAGCCCTTGATTGACAAGCCCAGCATGCTCAGGCCTCCGCGCGCCCCGCAGTGATTCAAGGCACGGGTGCTCCATTGGCCGCTTGCCAAATGTGGTACCACTGCTCGCGGCTTAATTCCAGCTTCAGAGACTCAACCGCGACCCGAGCGCGCTCAATTCTACTGCTGCCCAGCAGCGGCAAAGGCTTACTGGGCAGCGCTCTGACCCAGGCATAAGCCACCTGTTCCAGTGAGTGAGCACCCACCTCATCGGCCACCTGGCGCAAAGCTTCTCGAGTCCGACTTCCGGCGGCATCCTGCAAATCCAACAACCGCCCGCCGCCCAGGCAAGACCAGGCCATCGGCCGGATGCCGTACTTCTGGCACTGCTCCAGCACGCCGGTTTCCAGTTGCCCCAGTGCCATGGGCGAGAGTTCTATCTGGTTGTTCACCAGCCCCTCGGGCCAGACACTTTGCAGCAGCTCAAACTGGTGCACAGAGAAATTTGATACGCCGAAGTGGCGCACCTTGCCCTCGCGCTTGAGCCGGGTAAATGCCTCCGCAACCTCGTGCACATCCATCAGATAGTCGGGGCGGTGCAGCAGCAGTATGTCGATGTAATCACTGCGCAAGTTGGCGAGGCTGGCGTTGACCGACGCCAGAATGCTGGACTTGCTGCTGTCATAGTGACTGGTGGCCTTGGCACCAAACTCACCGTGACCCGCCGGTCGGATGCCGCACTTGCTGATGATTTGCAGGCGTTGACGCAGGCTTGGCTGCAGTGTCAGGGCGTCGCCAAACAGCGCTTCACTGCGGTAGACCATGGCGTGGTCAACCGTACTGATACCCAGCTCCAACAGTTGCTCGCAGAAGCTCACCAGCTCCGCTGTGGTTTTGCCCCAATGTCGCAGACGCCAGAAACCCGCAATCAGTTCGGATACCCGGGGCCCCTGGGGAGACATAGCAACAGACGCAAGGGTCACGGCAAACACCTCGGGAATCAGTGGTTGAAAGAGGCCACAATGGACGGAAAGGTGGTGCCCAGGCCTTCGGCATCCACAGGGGAGCGAAAAAAGCCGTGATAGTGGCCGTAGGGGTTGATAAGAGCCACGAATGAACTGTGGTCGACGGTGTAGTCGCCGTCGTTCAATGTGACTTTATTGAACGCGGCATTGAGATTGTCGGCCAAGCGCTTAATCTGCAGGAATTCACCGGTCACGCCCACCGTCTGCTGGTGGAAGTGCTGCACGTAGCTCTGCAGCTCCTCGGGCGTATCCCGTGCGGGGTCCACAGTCACCAGCACTATCTGGGTTTTCTGCGCCAGGTCCGCTTCGAGAGACTCATACCAGTTCGACAGCATGGACAGGGTCGCGGGGCAGATGTCCGGGCAGGTGGTAAAGCCGAAAAACAGCAAAGTCCACTTGTCCTCCAGGCGAGACAGCTCAAAGGGGGCGCCGGTGTGATCAACCAGTACAAAAGGTGCAATGATTCGCGGGTTCTCGAGGACAACAGCGCCTCGCTCCGAGAGTTCCGCCGGCGACAATTGTTGCGGTGACAGAACCCGGTTGAGCAGAAGTCCCAGCAGCAAAGCCACCACCGCGACAATTACGGTCAAGGTGATGCGGATGCCGCGCTGCTGTTGGGGGTTACCGTTCATATGTGCCTCGTTTTAACCGGCCACTGGCAGTGCGTAGTGGTCTACCAACATGATGCCAAAGAGCGCCATCAGGTAAACGATGGAATAGCGAAATGCGTCCATGCCCCAGCCCTTGCGCGACGATATCAGCAGCATGACCGCGTAATAGAGAAAACCCAGCCCAAGAATGACTGCGCCCGCCAAATAGATGTAGCTGAGCATGCCGGTGGCAAACGGCAGTAGCGTCACAATGAACAGAATGATGGTGTAGAGCAGAATGTGCACCTTGGTGTAATGCTCGCCGTGGGTGACCGGCAGCATGGGTATCTTGGCCTGCGCGTATTCGTCCTTGCGATGCACCGCCAGTGCCCAGAAATGCGGCGGCGTCCAGGCAAAGATAATCAGCACCAGCAGCAGGCCGTGGCCATCAATTTGGCCGGTCACTGCGGTCCAGCCCAACAGCGGCGGCGCAGCGCCCGCCAGGCCGCCTATGACGATGTTCTGCGGCGTGGCACGCTTCAGGAACAGAGTGTAGATAAAGGCGTAGCCTATGAGCGAGGCCAGCGTCAGCCAGGCGGTGACGGCGTTGACCAGCAGCAAAAGGATGGCCAGCCCCAGCCCACCCAGCACCGCAGCAAACAGTATGGCGTTGTGGGGCGCTATGCGGCCCTTGGCCACCGGCCGGTTGAAGGTACGCGCCATTTTGAGGTCCACGTGCCGGTCCACCAGATGATTGACCGTGGCGGCAGACCCTGCGCAGAGCGCAATTCCCAGGTTGCCCCAGATGAGCACATCCACCGGCACCATGCCGGGCACGGCCAAAAACATGCCGATGACAGAGGTCAATATCATCAAGGCCACGACGCCGGGCTTGCACAGTTCGTAATAGTCGCGCCAGCTTGTACCAGACGCGGGGGTTACTGCCACAGATTCGGTCATAAAACGGTCTCGGAATGCGAGCGCAAAGTACGCAGACGATGATTGAGGGTGACCAGCACCAAAAGTAACAGTGCTCCGCCGGCATTGTGGGCTACAGCCACCGACAGCGGTAAAAAGAACGCCACATTACTCAGCCCCAGCGCGACTTGCAAGCCGGTAGTGCATAAAATGACCAGCGCCATGCGCCGCGCTTGAAAATGCTGGCTGCGCCAAAGTTGAAAGGCAAGGGCCAGCAGCGCCAGGGTCACCACAATGGCGCCCAGCCGATGGCTAACATGAATGGCCGTACGCGCTTCGTTCTCCAGCAGGCCGCCCAAATAATTGGGACCCACGTGCTGGGCAATATCAAAACCTTTGGCAAAGTCCATATCCGGCCACCAGTCGCCGTGGCAGGTGGGCAGGTCCGGGCAGGCGAGCGCGGCGTAATTGGCGCTGGTCCAGCCGCCAAGGGCAATCTGTAACACCACCAGCACCAAGACAATCAGCGCCCAGGGGCGCATGCGCAATAGATTACGTCGGGCGGGGCCGCTGGCAGACCAGCGCCAACCGGCCGTGCGCTGCAACAGCAACCACAGCAAACTCAAGGTAGCAAAGCCGCCCAGCAAATGGGCGGTAACCACCTGCGGCCAGAGCTTGAGGGTGACTGTCCAGGCGCCGAAGGCGCCCTGCAGCATGACCAAACCCACCAGAAACAGCGGCAGTTTGACTGGGACTGTCTCCCCTTTCCGCCTCGCAGCCAGGGCAAATCCGGCAATGACGAGAATCATAAGGCCCAGAGCGCTGGCAAAGTAGCGGTGCACCATCTCCGGCCAGGTCTTGTCCAGTTCCACCGGTGCATCTGGGAAGCGTGCTTCGGCGCGAGCAATCTGCTCCTCACTGCTGGGCCAGGTCAGGTGGCCGTAACACCCCGGCCAGTCCGGGCAACCCAGGCCTGCGTCAACCAACCGGGTGAACGCGCCCAGCACCACCACAGCAACCGTCAGCGCAACGGCTGCAGCACAGAGTATCAGCAGTCGCCGGCTGCTCCGGGACGATCTTCCACGCGTGGCGGTCATGTTATTCCTCCGGGCTGAAACGCAGGATGCGCTTGATGTCCTCAAGCAGCTCGTTGCCGTGATGGTCGGCGGTGTAATACATCATTGCAAAACCGGCCGGGTCTACCATCAGGTAGTAGTGCGTCTGCTGCAAATCGGCGGGGACGTTGGTGTTGGCCAGCCATTCCTGCCACAGCTCTGCCTCCACAGTCAGGTGCTTCATGCCCGGGTGGTCGGCAGCCATTTGCTCCAGCAGGGTTTCGCCCGCGTGGCCGGCCAAATTCACCGCGTAGCGCTCCACCCGTGCCGACTTCTCCGCCAGCCGGATATGCACCTGACGTGTGGTGTAGAAATTTTGCTGGCAGCTCTCGCCGCACTCTCCATCAACCGGCAGGTAAATACGCCAGATGCCAAGCCGATTGAATTCTGGCTTCTCGCCTGCGGCATGGTCCAGCCAAGCGTTTGCATCCGCCGCAGGTGCAATCATGGTGCCGTTGTTGACGGTGTCTTCAGGCACCCCAAAGCCTGTGTAGTAGGCGACATAGGCCGCAATCAGAGGCACAAGGGTTATCGCCAGCATGGCAATCAACTGCCAGGGCTTTTTGTTCTTGGAGTTGTTCAAGGAATTACCCACTAAAGATTAACGGAAGCGGTCTTTCAGCACGGCCCCCAGATTGCTGTTGGCAAACAAGGTCAGCACCAGCAGTGCGACCGCCAGGGAAAACCATTGCACTGCGTAGCCCTGGTGTTTGCTGGCCGACATATTGACGGGCTGCCAGTCAATGACAAACGCTGCCGGGCTGTCCGCGCCCAACTGCAGCATCTGCGACACGATTGGCCGCTCAAGTTCGGCCTGAGCAATGTTCGGGTCAATTGTCAGGCGTTGTCGCGGCCAGTCTTGATCTGTTTGAGGTTGTTCTTTGAGCAGCCAGTTTTGGCTGGGTTCAACCAGCCAACCGGACAGCAAAACTTCACCCGTGGGTGTCGGCACACTGGGTAACCGCTCGCGGTAGCCGGTGCCCGCCAGCCATCCCCGGTTTACCAGCAGCGCTTCACCGCCAGCCAGATACAGCGGCGTGACCACATGAAAGCCCAACTGCCCGCGCAAGATTTTATTCTCTATCAGGTAGCTGCGTTCGGCGTCCAGCCGGCCGCTGAACTCTACACGGCGATAGGTTGGATTGCGCCCTTCCTGCAGCTCATTCTGGTATTGTTGCCAGCTGAGGGGCGACTGAGCCTGCTGCGCAGCAAGTGTCTCTTGAATGTCTCGTTTTTGCTCGGCGCGGCTCAACTGCCAGAAGCCCAAAACCACCAACAGCGGGAAAAAGGCCAGCGCCAACGCGCTGAGCTTCCAATTCACATCTAGTTTTAGTTTGGTGCGGACGCTGTCGTGCTTGCCAAACATAAAGGGGCCAAATTGTGATTCTGAAAATCGTTATCGTAGTGCTGTTCATAGCCATGTTGGCAAGCCTGAGCAGCGGGCTGGTTTTTTTGATGAAGGATATGCAGATACCGGATTCCAAGCGCACCTTATACGCATTGGGCATCCGTATCAGCCTGGCGGCCCTGTTGATGGCAACGATTGGCTATGGCTTTTACAGCGGCCAACTGGCCAGCACCGCTCCCTGGGATCAGCAGCGGGCGGTAGCGCCAGCAGGCCGCTGATGCGGCCTGCTGGTTTGGTCTATCAACCAAGAACGTACACAAATATAAACAGTCCCAGCCAGACCACATCAACGAAGTGCCAGTACCAGCTGGCCGCTTCAAAGCCAAAACCGTCGTTGTGCTTGAAGTGACCTTTCAATACCGAGCGCAGCAGCATCACCAGCAACATAATGGTGCCCATGGTCACGTGTATACCGTGAAAGCCGGTCAGCAGGAAGAAGGTGGCGCCGTAGATACCGGAGGACAGCGTAAGCCCCAAATCCTGGTAGGCATGAACGTATTCCGCCGCCTGCAACATCAAAAACAAAAAGCCCAGGCCAACGGTAATACCCAGATACAGGTTGAACTTTTTCTTGTTGTCTTCTTTCAGGCCGGTGTGCGCTATGTGCACAGTTACGCTTGATGCCAGCAGTACCACGGTGTTCCAGAACGGCAGCCAGGTGAACAGCCCCATAAAGCCCGGAAAGCTTAAGTTGGCATCGGGGCCAATGTGCACCGCGCGGTCACCGTTGACCGCCATATCCGGGGTCACCATCAACGGCCATTCGGGCGTAAAGCCCTGCCACAATAGTTCGCCCGTTGGTCCGGCGGCAATATCGGGTATCACCAGCACGCGGATATAGAACAAGGCAAAGAAGAAGGCCGCAAAGAACATGAACTCGGAAAAGATAAACCAGCCCATGCCCCAGACGTAAGAGCGCTTGAGCTGTGCTGAATTCAGCCCCTGCAGGTTTTCGCGGATGACGGAGCTGAACCACACCCACATTACCGTCGCAAACATGATAAAACCGATGGCAGCAATGAGTGGGCCGGCCCCACTGTCGTTCAGCCAGCTGGCCAAGCCAAACACGGTGAGGAACATCGCCGTGGACATTGCCAAAGGCAGCTTGCTTTGCTCCGGAACGTAATAACTCTGTTGACTAGCCATTATTGTAAACTCCACTTGGCAAACTGAATGCGGTACATGTTCTATCCCTAAGGCGCGATGCTAACAGCGGGCGCGGCCTGGTTGGTGATATCAAACAGGGTGTAAGAGAGGATGATGGTTTTTACCTGCTTCGGCAGATCCTGGTCCACTACAAACTGCAATCCCAGCTCGGCGGTTTCGCCGGCCGCGAGCGGCTGGTTATTGAAGCAGAAACACTCTATTTTGTGAAAATAATTAGTAGCCGCGAACGGCATGATACTGGGTATTGCCTGGGCCACCATCGCCACGTTGGACAGGTTTTTGGCAAAGTAGGTTGAGTTTACCGTCTCACCCGGATGGACCTCCATGCTGAAGTCCAGCGGGCGAAACTCCCATGGCACATTGTGGTTGTGCGTGGCGACAAACTGCACGGTAACCGTGCGTGACGTATCGATCTGGGTTTCAACCGCTTCGTAGGCGCCGCCCACCTTGCGCAAACCCGTCACCTCACACAGCAGGGTGTACATCGGCGGCAGTATCCACACGGCAAAAGCAAACATGAGCACAGCCACAGCGCTCAACTTAAGAACGAGATAACGGGTCGCTGTGTCCATGGCCATGACTTATTTAACCTCCGGAGGTGTGCTGAAGGTGTGGTAGGGAGCCGGTGAAGGCACGGTCCACTCCAGGCCGTGAGCCCCTTCCCAGACTTGCGCGGTCGCCTTGCGGCCACCCATGATTGCCTTGACGACGATGTACAGGAACAGCACCTGTGCCGCGCCAAAGAGGAAGGCGCCCATAGAGGACAGCATGTTCCAGTTGGCAAACAAGGGGTTGTAGTCCGGGATACGCCGCGGCATACCGGCCAGGCCCGAGAAGTGCATGGGGAAGAACGTCAGGTTCAAGCCGATGAACGCCAGCCAGAAATGCGTCTTGCCCAGGGTTTCGTCGTACATGTTGCCGCACCACTTGGGCAGCCAGTAGTAGACCGCAGCGGTAATGGAGAAGATTGCGCCAGGTACCAGTACGTAGTGGAAGTGCGCCACCACGAAGTAGGTGTCGTGGTACTGGAAGT
>CAYNST010000056.1:0-2402 GCA_964399955.1 uncultured Cellvibrionaceae bacterium
TACAATGCGCTGCTCTGGCTGACCCTGTGGGTCAACAGTGGCCAATACCATGGCGGTCGGGTCGGCGATGCCACCGGTGACCGCCTGGTCCATCCAGATACGGAACTGGGTAAACGGGTCGGGGTTGATTTGTGACCGAGTCAAGCCCTCACGGGTATACTCGCGTCTTAGTTTGTCCAGGTCCATATTTTCTGCCTGTTCAGGTAATAGGTTCACAGCTGTTACTATCCCGGCAGTTGACCTGCCTGATCACATTCTACTGATAGACTTGCCATGACCGCAGCAACAAAATCGAAATGTCTGGGCGTTGTACTGGCCGGAGGCAGAAGCCTGCGCATGGAGCGGCCCGACAAGTTCCTGCTTGAGTGGCAGGGAAAAAGTTTGCTTGCCCACTGCATTGAGCGCGCAATGCCCCAAGTGGACGAGCTGGTGATATCCGCCAATGGGGACCCACAGCGCCTTGGACATGAAAACCTGACGGTACTGGCCGACCGCTTCGCACCCCCTTGCGGCCCCTTGGGGGGCGTGCTCACCGCCATGGCCTGGGCTTGGGATACGCCGGGGCGGTATCACTGGGTGGCCAGCTTTGCCAGTGATACCCCACGCTTTCCGCTTGATGCCGTCGCTGCCATGCGCGAGCTCGCCGAAGCGGGCGACCTGCAAGTGGCCTACCCGGTTCAGCAGGGCCGTGCGCATTACACCTTTGCCCTTTGGTCCCTGTCTGCCTACCCTGCGCTGCTCAAGCAATTTGAGGCCGGTGAGCGCGCCCTCTGGCGCTGCATCAAGGGTTTGCGGCAGGCGCCCTGGTCCTGCGAAGCGTCGGGTGGCAGCTTTCACAACGTCAACACCCTCGCAGACTGGCAGGACCTGCTTCACACCCCCTAAAGCTCAGGCGAAAGAGACAGTGACCACGATCAAATTTTGACCAGCTCGGCTTGCGCGAGCGGGCCATTCCATCACTATAATGGCGTTCAATGTTTATTTGCGCGCCAATCCGAGGAGCGGCAAAGCGGAATGTCGGCAATGGTCGTAGCATCAAAATAATAGAACCAGGTCCAGTTTTTGACTCGCGACACACCGCTCGCAGCAACTAAGGCGGCTTGAGCCGGTCTACTTGCGGATCATCGTTTACACTTATTCGAAGAATAACCAGCCCAGCCACCGGGCTGACCGCCGTTGACGGCATTGCCCGCACACCGTTTTGGCGGGAGTTTGCGGCCAGCACATCAGTACTTGGAGAACTACCTTGAAGCTTAAAATTTCCTTATTGCAAGGCCTGTTGGCACTGGCACTGAGCCAGTTCGGTGCCGCGTACGCAGACACCAATCTGCACGATTTCACCAAAATCTGCACGCTGCAGGAGAACTGCGCGGTGGACCGGCCAACATTGATCGCCTTTGGCAGCCAGGGCAACTACGCCTACCGCACCCAAACTGGCCACTTTATCTGCGCGGCCGAAACCTTTGGCCTCAGCAATGCCCCCACAGACGCGGTTTGCCTCAGTTTGAATTCCGGTCTTGGGTCCAGCTCTTCCAGCTCGGGCGGCAGCAGCGCCGAGGGCGTCCAGTCCGATGCCCCAGCAGTGGCATCCGGCCTTTATGCGCTGATTTCCCGCTCAAGCGGCAAGGCACTGGAGGTAAACCAAAGCGCCAAGGAAGACGGCGCCGCCGTCTCGCAAAGTGATTTTGTGCAGGGCCCGCACCAGCAATGGCACATGAAAGAGACCGCTCCCGGTTACTACGCGCTGATTGCCAGCCACAGCGGCAAGGCCTTGGAGGTCAAGGATTGGGCGGTCGCCGACGGGGCCCGCCTGCAGCAGTTTCCCTGGATAGACAGCTGGACGCAACACTGGCAACTGGAGGCGGTTGAAGGCGGCTATTACCGCCTGGCGTCGCGGTTCAATAACAAGGTGATCGATGTGTACGAGCTGAATCGCAAGAACGGCGGCGATGTGCGCACCTGGACCTACTGGGGTGGAGAGAACCAGCATTGGCGCCTGGTGCCCCTCACCGATCTGCCCGCCGCCGACCCGCGCTGAATAACGGGCCGTCAGGCTCGCTAGGTTCAAAAAGGGCTTCCATGCAGGTGGAGGCCCTTTTTTGTTGCCCTCTCGCCCGGAGCTCTGTCCAGGCAAGCAGCGGTAATCTGCCCCCAGCTCCGCACTACAATGACCGCGCAGGCACCAATAGCGGACAGAAGCGGACTGCTTGCTCATAACTCAAAAGGCATTTTCCGGGTTAAAGCCACCAAATTGGTGCGTTATTCCACCCGTTCGGCTTGCTTGCGTGCCAAGCTGGGTATCCCGACCCTGTCAAATACGGGTGTTCAGCTCTTTTGCGGCCCCACTGAGGACGAGAGGGCATACTTGGCAAGCGTTTTGCCAATCCGCTTGCACTGCCGCC
>CAYNST010000056.1:2502-12681 GCA_964399955.1 uncultured Cellvibrionaceae bacterium
GAGGACGAGAGGGCATACTTGGCAAGCGTTTTGCCAATCCGCTTGCACTGCCGCCAGAATATGAGCGGTGGGCCTGGCTTGGGCCACATCTGCAACAGGCGACAAAACCGGGCCCATTCAGTTTGAACAGGCGCATCAACTTTCACTTTTTATAACTCTACCCCCCGGCTACGGAGCTTCTATGTCATTCAAGCACAAATTCACACTTGCCACTGGCACGGCACTGGCGTTGACAACAACCTTGCAAACCCAGGCACTGGAGGAACCCGCCTCCTTCGTCGATGCGCTCAAAACGGCGGATGTCAAACTGCATGTTCGGCTGCGTTACGAGGATGTTGAACAGGCCGGCGCGGCCGACGCGCAGGCCACTACACTGCTGACCCGCCTCACTTACAGCTCCACGCCCTATCAAGGATGGGGACTAGTGCTGGAAATGGATGATGTGCGCGAGCTGGCAGATGCAGATTACAGCGACGGGGTCACCAATCGCGGCACTGCCATCATTGCCGACCCTGAAGGTACGGAGCTGAATCAGGCCTACCTGAGCTTCACCACTGAGATCAGCGCATTGAAGCTTGGGCGTCAGCGTATTCTGCTGGACAATCAGCGCTTTGTCGGCGGCGTGGGTTGGCGGCAGGATGAGCAAACCTACGATGGGTTTTCGGCTCGTTTGACCGGCATAGACAGGCTTAATCTGTTCTACGGATACCTTACTCAGGTGAACCGTATATTTGCCCAAGACCAGGATCACCAGCACAATTCTCACCTGCTGAACGTGAAGCTCACCACCGGGCTCGGGGACCTGGTGGGTTACGCCTATCTGCTTGACTACGACGTTTTGAGTGCCGGCGGCGCTTTGGCGACACCGTCCTCTGACACCTACGGTCTGCGCTGGCAGGGCAGGTTTGGAGATGGCTTTAACTACAACCTGGAATACGCGCAGCAGTCGTCAGCGGGCGATAACCCCGCTGACTATTCTGCAGACTACCTGCTGGGCGAAGCCGTCCTCACTGTGCCCCTGGGCCACAACACATTCAGCATCACCGTGGGTTACGAAGTGCTGGGCTCCGACAACGGCGTTGGCTTTTCCACGCCACTGGCCACGGCTCACGCGTTTCAGGGCTGGGCGGACAAATTTCTGGCCACCCCTGCAGACGGCATAGAAGACGCATACGCAGGCATCAATACCCAATTGGGTGCCTTCACCCTGGGGTTGAGATATCACCAGTTCAGTGCCGAAGCAGATGGGGCCGATTATGGGGATGAAATCAACTTTGTTGCCGGCACCAAACTGGGACCGGTGGCACTGACCGTGAAATACGCCGATTACAGCGCAGACACCTGGGCGACGGATACCCGCAAACTGTGGTTGATGGCGGCGACGACCTTCTGATTGAGCTGGCCGCAGCAGCAGATGGGCTTTTGCGTGCGGCAGGTGCGGAGAGCCTGCCGGTACAAGTTACCGGCGGCGACCGTGGCTTGTACCAGGATCAGCCGTGATTTCTGCGTACCGATAAATTGATATCTCGCAAATCCAGGCCCGAGGGGTGCTGATATACCCGCAGACCAAACTCCGGCAAAATGGACAACAGGTGATCAAAGATATCCGACTGAATGCCCTCATAGGTCACCCAGCTAATGGTGTTGGTGAAACAATAGATCTCCAGCGGCAGGCCGTCTGCGGTGGGCTCCATCTGCCTGACTATCTGGGTCATGCCTTGGTGAATGCCGCCGTGGCTGCGCAGGTAGCGCTCAACGTAGGCGCGGAAACTGCCGATATTGGTGATGCGGCGGGTGTTGACCGGCTCCTTGCCCTGCTCTTCCAGTTGCAGGTTCCAGGCGTCTATCTCTTTTTGTTTTTCAGCCAGATATTCCCTCAGCAGCCGGAAACGATGCAGGTGAGCCTGCTCATCCGGGGTCAAAAAGTGCACGCTTTGCTGATCCAGCATCAGGCTTCGCTTGATCCGCCGCCCGCCTGACTCCTGCATGCCGCGCCAGTTCTTGAATGGGTCGGTCATGAAACGCTTGGTGGGAATGGTGGTGATGGTTTTATCCCAGTTCTGCACCTTGACCGTGTGCAGAGCAATGTCGATGACGTCACCGTCGGCGCTCAGTTGTGGCATTTCTATCCAGTCGCCCACCCGAATGATGTCATTGGAGGATATCTGCACACTGGCCACCAGAGACAGCAGCGTGTCCTGAAAGATCAGCATCAGCACTGCCGCCATGGCCCCCAGGCCGGACAGCAGAATCAGCGGCGACCGGTCGATGAGGGCGGCCACCACCAGAATGGCCGCAATCACGTACACCAGGATGGTCAGCACCTGGATGTATCCTTTTACCGGCCTCATGCGCGAGTCCGGGCGTTTCTCGTACATGCGGTTGATCACCCCCAGCAGGTTGCCGATGGCCAGGGCTATGGTGAGTACCACGAAGGCGCTGCTCACATTGCGCACAATGGTGACGACCGCTTCGGGTACACCGGGAATAATCAAAATACCGTTGGAGAGGATGAGCGCGGGCACAATATTGGCCAGACGCGCAACCACGCCGGACTCTTGTGTTGCGGCATGTTGCCCAAGTGGGCTGGCGCGCAGCAGGCGGTAGATGCCGCGCAAAAGAATGCGTTTTACCACCCAGTTGCCAAACCAGGCCACGGCGACCAGCAGCAGCAGACTGAGCACGGTGGACAGATCCGGGTGCCTTTCCAGCCACTCAAAGGTCGTGGCGAATTGTTCTCTCATGATCTTCCAATGGTTGCGTAGCAAAAGGCCAGCATTCTACCCGAGCTGGCCGAGGTTTTGGGCGCATAACCACAGATCCGACAAGAGGACCAAGGCGGTGCCGCATCGTTAAAGACTTGGCAGCCGCACTACAGTGGCGGCTGCCAAAAAGCCGGTGGCATCTTCAGGCGACAAAGGCCGAGCTATGAAATAGCCTTGCCCGTAGTCACAGTTGTAAGCCATCAGCGCCTGCAGTTGTTCCTGCGTCTCTATGCCTTCGGCCACCACGCGCATTTTCAGGTTGTGGGCCAAAGCGATGGTTGCCCGCACAATTTCATGGGCGCTGCCATTGGTGCCGCTGCCGTCCGTAAGCGCGTTGACGAAGGTCCGATCAACCTTAAGCACCTGAACAGGAAGTTTGTCCAGATAGCTGAGCGATGAGTAGCCGGTACCAAAGTCGTCAATTGCCAACTCTATACCCCGTTCACGCAGTGCTTCCAACAAGCCATCCACGGTATCGGTATGTTTCATCAGCGCCGACTCCGTGATCTCGAACTTGATATTGTCGCGGTCTACGCCGGTGCGCTGAAATACAGCATCCACCCTGTTCAGGAAGTCTGTGTGGTCCAATTGCACCGGAGAGAGGTTGACGGCAATGGTCGGCAGGATGACTGGATCAAAGCGCTCCTTCCAGACCTTCAACTGATTGCACGCTTCCTCCAACACCCAAAGCCCAATATCAAAAATTAGCCCGAGCGATTCGGCCATAGGGATGAACTTGTCCGGAGGCACCATGCCGCGCTCCGGATGACGCCAGCGGATCAATACCTCAAAGCCGCTCAGACTGCCCGACCCCACAACAATGATGGGCTGATACACCACACTGAACTGCCGGCGATTCAAGGCCATCTTCAGGTCGGCTTCCAAGGCGGCCGTATCCAGTGTCTGCTGCAAAATGACGTCGTCAAACATCTGGCAGATTCCACGGCCGCGATCCTTGGCGCGCTGCATGGCGATGTTGGCATTTCTAAGCACTTGAGAAGGCTCGGTATAGCTGTCGTTGCTGATGACAAATCCGACGCTGACACTCAGGTTCATACGCACCTGTTCTATTAGAAAAGGCTCTTTGAATTCTGAAGCGATCAGCTCGGCCAAACCCTGGGCCTGATCCGTGGAGTCCAGGCAATCAACCACCACGGTAAATTCGTCACTGCCCAAACGCACTGCGTGATGATCCTTGGGCAGCAGACCGGTCAAACGTTTGGCCGCCGCCATCAGTAGCTGGTCGCCCTGCAGATGACCGTAAGTGTCATTGATTTTGCGAAACCGGTCTCCGCCCACAAATAACAGGGCAAAGGGCGCGGACGATTCTCTGCGGCTTTGCATCAGCTCATTCAAGTGCTTGAGCAACCATGCACGGTTATGAAGTCCGGTGAGCGTATCGTGATAGGCAATATAATTGGCTTTTGCCTCGGACTCACGACGCTCATCAATTTCAACAGAGAGCTCCTTGGTGCGGTGCGCCACGCGCTGCTCAAGCTCGGAATTCAGCTGCACGATGGAGCGGTTGGCCTGCTTCAGGCGGGAGGTTTGCTCGCCGACCAGTATTTCCAACTGCCTTTGTCGTCGCCGGTTGGCGCGCAACCGCCAAAAGCTGAAGCCGTACATGGCCATAAGCAACAACGCAAGGTAACTCAACCTGGCCCAGTGCGTTTGCCACCAGGCCGGCAGCACAATCACATTCAAGCTTTTGGCGCTGCCAACCCAAACGCCTTCGTTGTTTGAAGCAAGCACCTGAAACTGGTACTCGCCAGGATTCAGGTTGCTGTAGCGCACCGCCCGGCGGCTGCTGTCTGTTAGTATCCAGTCGCTTTCCAGTCCCAACAGCCGATACCGATAGGCATTTTTATGCGGCGAGATGAAGTTGGTGCTGGCAAATTTGAACATGATGTCGCGCTGTCCGCTCGGCAAAACCAGTTCGCGTGAAGCGTTAACCGACTTTGTCAAAAACTCCGACTGCCCCGGAACCTGCAACCGCTGGTTTATTTCGACGTCGGTAATATGGACTTTGGGCGCGTTGTCGTTGCGTGGTATCGCTACCGGGTCAAAGTAGCTGAAACCATTGGTTCCGCCAAAATACATCAAACCTGCCCGGGTCGTCAGCGAGCTGAAACGGTTAAACTGAGACCCCGCCAAACCGTCATCTTCGGCAAACACCACAAACTCGCGGGTGCGCGGGTCAAAACGGTTCAGCCCGTTGCGCGTACCCAGCCACAGGAAGCCCAAACTGTCCTGTTCGATGGAAACTACAAATTCATCCGACAAACCGTCTTTTACCGAAAAAGCCAATGTCTCACCCGAAACCGGATCAAAGCGCGAGAGATTCTTGCTGGTGGCCATCCAAATGTGGCCTGCCTCGTCCAAGTGAAGGTCCGAGATGGCCAGGGTCGCCGGTAGGTTGGGCTGGGAAAAAGTTTTCTTGCGCGCGTCAAACAACTCCAAACCCTTATAGCCGGCAATCCAGAAATCGCCATTGGGCAGCAGCAGGATTGCGTTGATAAAGTCACTGAGAATACCCGATGGATCGTCGCTATCCAGGGGAGAATAAGATTCAAAACTGCCGTCAGCCGGATCGTAAATCTGTATGCCGACACGACCGACGGCTAGAATCAGGCGATCATCCGCATCCACAACGACACGAAATATGTGGTTGTCCGCCAGCGTCTGCCCATCGCTGGCCTGAGGATCGCGCACTATTCGCGTGACATTGCCGGTAACAGGATCAATTCGGTTTAGCCCACCACTCCATGTACCCAGCCAGATATGCCCTTTGGAATCTTCTGCGATGGCAATGATTGCATTGCTGCTGATGGTGCTTTGGTCGTCGGGATCGTGTTTGAAATGCTCGAACCGATGGGTTTTTGGATCAAACCGATTCAAGCCACCACCGTCAGTGGCCACCCAGATAAAGCCGTGGCGATCCTCATGCATACTAAGCACGTTGTCGAAAGCCAGGGAACTCTCTGCCTCAAAGCTGTGCTGCAGTGAGATAAATTTCTGTAACTGAGGGCTGATCAGGTACATACCGAAATAGCCCACCGAAAACCACAACGTGCCTTCGCGGTCTTCGTAAATGTCCGCCACCGGCCCCGGTGGAAAGCGGTAGCGGTCATGGGCAGAAGCCGGGTAGTGGACGAACGAATCTGTCTTTGCCACATACCTGTGTACGCCGGATTTATCGGTGCCAATCCACAGCTGCCCTTTGGAATCTTTCTCGATTGACCAGAGAGCGTTGGTCTGCAGTGCCTGAGGGTTGTCATCATCGGCCAGGTACCGCCGCGCAGAGCCGTCAGCGGGGTCGAGCATAAAGAGTCCCTCATGGGTGGTCACCCACAAGCGGCCGCTGTCGTCTTCAACCATATCCGTAATGGCCTCGATGCCCGCTCTCAGATCAATATCCAGCGGAAAGCTGCGGTGGCGGTGCGACTCTGTATCGAATAGATACAGCCCGGCACTGCTGGCCACCCAAAGCTCAGAGGAATCCCCGCGACGGATTATCTGATAAATACGTCCGTTATCTGTACCCTCAAAGTAGCTGCCGGTTACCTGGCCAAGGGCGGGGTCAAACCGCTGAAGGCCAAACCCTTCTCCCCCCAACCAGAATGACCCAGTGCTGTCTTCGTGCAATGCACGAATCATATTGAAGTTGGTGGTATTGTATGTAATGAAGGACTCGGTAACCGCGTCATAGCGGTTCAAGGTGGAACCCGCAGCCCACAGGCTGCCGTTGGACTGCAGAAGCAGGCGCCTTATTTCGCTGGAGCCGATGGCCCACAGATTGTCCTCGTCCCGCGTGAACACGCGGTAGTTGTGGCCATCGTAACGTTTGAGTCCGTTGTCTGTCGCGACCCAAAGAAAGCCGTCCCGGTCACGTATGGCTTCGGATACATAGTCGGAGCGATGCGGTTCTTCCAGATAAATCGGGTGAACGCGTACAGGGCTGGCCGCAAGAACCGGCAAGGGCGGAACGAGCAAAACAATGACAAACAAAAAATGTATCAGGCGCATGGTGTCGGCTCGTATTCAACACGGTTCCGGCCGTTTATCTTGGCCCGCCGGAGTGCCGTGTCCGCCCGTCTGAAAGCCGCTTCAAAGAGTTCATTACCGCTCAAGGTGGCAACACCTATGCTTACCGTCAGTTTGATGTCAAAGTCCGCGCCAAAGGTGAACTGAGTGGAAATCTCCCTGAGCTTTTCGGCAAAGGCGCACAGCCCGGAAAAAGTCCGGTTCTGGCAGACCACGACAAAGGCTTCCCCGCCCCAACGGGCAAACACATCGTCGTGCCTGAGGTTGGCGGACAGCGCGGCGGCAAAGGCCTTGAGCACCTTGTCTCCCATATCATGTCCGTAAGCATCGTTGATGCGCTTGAAGTGATCCAGATCCAGAACAACCAGGCCCAGCAGCCTCCCGCAGTCGTCGACGCGTTTCAACTGTTGCAGGCTCGCGTCCAGGCCGGCACGGTTGAGTATGCCGGTGAGCGGATCGGTGTCGGCCACCAATCGCAGATCGTGCTGCTCCGCCTCCAGGTTGTGTTGGTGGTATTCCAGATCTTTGATCAGCGACCGTTCGCGTTGGGTCGCCCTGTACACTTGCAGAAGACGCCACCCACCCTCTAATAGAAACGCTGTGATCCAACCTCCAAGAATAAAAATCAGAATGGCACGCAGGCTGATCCATTCCCCCAGAAGCACAATCCGCTCTACTTTGAGTTCGTGGAGTCCGGGCTCCACAAAATCAACACCCAGACTGACAATATTGTCAAATTCTGGCCGCGACCACTGGCGGCGAACATTGAATTCCTTAAGCCACCAACTGGCTACGAAGAATTCGGAAATCCCAATATTCAATGGTTTTTCTGCGTCTTCTGCCGGAAAACTCATGGACATGAATTTGGTGGATGTGACATCTGCGGGCTGTGCGTACTCGTCATTGAAATTGCGCAAATAAACGCGCACCCTGGACGCCGGCCCAACGTAATGGAGCGCCAGTTCGATGGAATCAAATTGGTGAAAATCGATGCCGGTGTTCGAGCTTTTCCAGAGCAGACTCCAGCCGCAACCGCGAGGATGACCTGGCTGATAGTCACAGACCCAATGACTGTTCTGCCGGTCCAGCCAGCGCGCCGAGCGGCCCGATTCCGGATCGGTGAACCCGTACAATTCTGTAGCATGGTCATCAACCGGGTGCACAAGCAGGCGCTTTTTTGGCGCAATCGCATAGGCGGCAAGCAGCAGTGCTGTGATGAACAGCCCGGCGATTGCTGGATTGCTGATGCGCCTTTCGAACATAAAACGGTGCCCTATTCCTTGTAACTGACGTGGTTTCTGCGTGTTTGCGCCGTGTTCAATGCATCACTCGCGCGCTTGACGACGGTGCTCATGGTATCGTCAGCGCGGGCGCGGGTTACGCCGATACTCACAGTCACGCAAAGATCCGAGGCGGCAGACGGTTGAAAGTCCTGCAACGCAATCAACGCTCGTAATTTTTCCGCGAATTTCAACAGGCTCGCACGGTTGGGGTTGGGTACCAATAGGATGAATTCGCTTTCGCCCCACCGGCCAAAGATATCCCCGTCGCGGATATTTGCCCGAACTACCCGGCCGACGGTTTTTAGATTCAGGTCGCCAAGATCGGCGGTTGTGCCGGCGTCTGTGATCGGGTCAATACCAATAATCAAGATCCCAAACCCGGGAGACGGAACGTCTAAACGGTAAATGTGTTTCAATTGCTGCACAACACCGGCTCGGTTGAAGGCTCCGGTAACCGAGTCCGTCAGCACTCCAGGCAAGCTGTCTCGAGTAACCAGCGCCTGGGCCTCATCCAGCAAAGCCGTTTTCTGTTGCCGACCGCGAGCCCAATAGAAGCCGACCGCAGCTTCCAGTAGCACAAAGGCCCCCCAGATGCAGGCAATCAGTATCAGTAGATGGTCGAAGGTGATTCTCTGACCGACAAGCTCCACACGTTGCAGCTGCATCTTGTGGCGCCCACGGTCCGCGTGCTCTACGCCAATAGCCACAATGCGGTTAAATTCCGGCAGTGCCAGCTCCCGCGGCGCATTGCTCATCATTATCCACCACTCCTCCACACTGAATTCCGCCAAACTGATGTAGGCAGAACCGGCTTTTAAGTCTTCGGTGCGGACATAGGCCGACATGTATTTACTGGAAGTAAAATCCAGGTGATTGACATCCCGAGGGTTGTGATTGCGCAGATACAAACGCAGAAAGTTGGCCCGCCCCTCGTAATGGATATTCACTTTGATACCTTCATAACGGGACAGATCAATGGTTCTAGGCCCGTTTTTCTTGCCGCCGACGGGCGTGTCCACGCTCAGGCATGAGTTCTTAGGCTCTGGCATCTTGCCGCGTTTTTGGCGTTTCAAAGTATTCGCTTCGGCGGTGTGGCTGGAACTTGCCTGTGCGCCCACTTGCCCTGTACGACTGACAATGGCCACGACGCAATTCTGTCCGTACTCCCAACCCCAACCGTCTCCGTCCGGGTCCGACTCAGCACTTTCGCAATAAAGGTGGCGCGGCCAGGCCCCCACCTCAGACTCGGTCGTGCGTGCTGATTGGTCCACCCAACACCTTTGATCGTTTTCCCAGCCCCAGCCGGCCCCTTGATCCAGTTCTGGAGAGGAACACTGCGGATAGTCGCTTCCCGGTTCACAGCCATGACTATTTGCTTGATTCCAGCTCAGCAAGGTGCCGCAGGTCATGACCCCGTAGGCGGGCTTGAAATCGCAGATCCACTCATTGTTGGCCTCATCTGTCCACCTGGCCACCTTGCCGCTTTCCACATCCATTGGCCCGTAAATGGCGCTATGGGTGCCGGCATCCGGGTATATCACCAGACTTATCGGCGGCAAATAGGGGCGTCCGACTAGGGCCAGTAGGGTCAACAGCGCCAGCACAAATCTCATTGTGGAAAAATTATTGGATTTCATAAGGCCCGGCCGGCGCTGCTCAATGACTCATTTCCGCGAATAGTTCATCAATGCCACTCAAGGTTTGCCTGATACGACTGAGTATAGACAAGATCCCGCCAACCGAAGCCGACGCGACATTGAGGGGAAAAGGAGGGCTGGGACTGAGTGCCGAGGTGTGCAGGGCGGGTGGACTGAACTGGAAGCTACAGCGGAATCAGCACAGTTACAGGAAGCCTGCTAAACGCGCGGCCCGGGCGAGTAGCCCAACCGCGCAGAACGCAACTGAAGAACTGCGTTCAGGCTTAGGCAGTGAATGATAAAAAAATGTGAGACCGGTCGTGAAACGATTACGCACTTCCTGTGCTGCACCCCTGCGGGCCGCCTTAACAGGCGTTCCATCCTATTCCAGTTGAGCGGGAAACCATTTTTAGCGCCGCTATGGCTTCATTCGGGCAGGATAGCAACCCA
>CAYNST010000056.1:12781-21035 GCA_964399955.1 uncultured Cellvibrionaceae bacterium
GCGGGAAACCATTTTTAGCGCCGCTATGGCTTCATTCGGGCAGGATAGCAACCCAAGCGTCGGCCCAACCTCAAGATGAGCTTCTCCACTCCAAGCTGCAGCACCACAAACAACAACAAGGCCAGCAGCAGCCACTCGAGTGCGATATAGCCAAACAGCACCGGGGCGAACATCATGGTGGACATGAGTGAATCCTGATAATAGAAAAACCACTCGTGCCCGGGCGGAAACACCCATTCGTGCATGGCGTAGAAGACGGCCGTCGGCCCCCAGAGCAATACCAGCAGGCCGGCCACGGCCACCAGCGTCAGAATGAAAATGACCTGATGCTTCAATGACGGCACGGGGCGCGCGGTGACTAAGAAGTAGCCGCCAAGACTCAACCACAGCAACAGGGCTACCGCTGCTGCGTACTTGCCCAGGGTCACCAGGTTGGCAACGTCCTGCAGGTGCAGGATTTCAGCTTCATGCAGTAATTGCTGTTCCGGCTGGTCAGGCACCCGGTAACTGAGCTCGGCAAGCCCCTGCCCACCGCGGTGGATGGCGTGACTGATCCCTTCGAACAGCTCGTATCGCTGCTGAGGCGTGGTTTGCTCAAAGCCCGTTCTGTAGCGGTTTTGACCACCGTACTCTTCAATGGCCTGGGCAATGCCGCCATAGTCGTGCCAGAGGGGATAGGAGAAGTTCACCAGCGCCAGCAGTCCCCAGGCCAGAGCGATGGCAACCAGCAGGCCTGACAGCGAGAAGGCGAGGGACTCGAGTGAGTAGCGGAGCTTGGCGGTCATGGAGATCAAGACTTGCGAGCTGCGGGGTAGTACCCGCAGCCAACACGCTTAAGGGTTGCCGTAGCTCATGAGCCGCTGATACCGTGTTTCCAGCAGCTCATCCAGACCAATGGCCTTCAGCCGGTCTACCTGATCAATCAGGCGGTTCTTGAGGTTGGAGGCCATTTCCTCCAGGTTGCGGTGCGCGCCGCCACGGGGTTCGGGGATGGTCTCATCCACTATGCCCAGCTCCTGCAACACGCTGGAGGTCACCCCCATGGCTTCAGCCGCCAGCGGCGCCTTGTCCACGGTCTTCCAAATGATATTGGCACAGCCCTCCGGCGAAATGACAAAGTAGGTGGAGTACTGCAACATGTTCAGTTGATCGCCTACGCCAATGGCCAGAGCACCTCCGGAGGAACCTTCACCAATCACCGTACATATAATGGGGGTACGCAGCCGCGACATGACCGCCAGGTTCTGAGCAATGGCCTCGCTGATGCCGCGCTCCTCGCTGTCGATGCCGGGATAGGCACCGGGGGTGTCGATCAGGGTGAGCACTGGCAGGTGAAAACGCTCCGCCATTTGCATCAATCGCAGGGCCTTGCGATAGCCCTCGGGCTTGGGCATGCCGAAGTTGCGGCTGACTTTCTCATTGACACTGCGGCCTTTCTCTTCGCCTATGACCATTACCGGACGGCCATCAAGCCGACCTACGCCACCGATGATGGCGCGGTCGTCGCCAAAATGGCGGTCGCCGTGCAGCTCGTCCCAGTCGTCGATCATCAGTCGAATGTAATCCGAGGCGTAGGGCCGCTGTGGGTGTCGGGCAACCTGCACAACCTGCCAGGGCGTCAGGTTGGAGTAGATGCTGTCGGTCTGCTTGGCGGATTTTTCCCGCAGTTTCTCGATCTCTTCCGTGATATTCACTTCGCCGCCGGTATTAACCTGTTGCAGCTCTTCGATTTTGCCTTCCAAATTGGCGATGGACTGTTCAAACTCGAGGTAATTTAGATTCATAAGCCAAATCTTTAGGTTGAATTCAACTGTGTGCGGTCAGTGCACGCACCTTGGGCCGGCAGCCGGCCAATCGGGCCCAAGTTTAGCACGCCGCTTTCGCCGTTACACGGGCGAGGCGCGCTTTGCTGCTACTCGCCATACAGCACCTGCACATTCTGCTGGCCAAACAAGCCGCGCAGCGACAGCAGCAAATCGTCGCTGGGTTGCACCCGCCAGGCCTCGCCCAGGTCGATATCTGCCGAGCACTGCGACGTTTGGTAGCGCACGGTGATGGGACAGGGACCGTTGGAAAAAGGCCCCAGCGCCGCGCGCAGCTGACTGGCACTGCGCTCGTTGAGCCCCGCCTGCTGCCAGGCAATACGAATGCGCGACACCTTGGCCTGACGCGCTTCGGCCAGGTCCATTACTTTGTCGGCACGCATCTTCAAACCGCCGCTGTAATCGTCGTTGCTCACCTGCCCCTCTATCACCAGCAGCGCGTCCTTGATAAGTTTGTCGCGGTATTGATTGTAGGTATCGGCAAACACCGCCACCTCCATGCGCCCGGTGCGGTCGTCCAGGGTGACAAAGGCCATGCTGTCGCCGCGTTTGGTTTTCATCACCCGAAAGGCCACCACCAGCCCCGACAGGGTTTGTTTGGCCTTGTCGGGCTTGACGTTGGCAATGGAGGAGGAGACGAAATGTTTGAGTTCGGCGGCGTATTCGTCGATGGGGTGGCCGGTCAGGTAAAGCCCCAGGGTTTCTTTTTCGCCATTCAGGCGCTCCTTGATGCTCCAGCGCCGCACCTTGCGGAAGTCTTCATAAACATCCCGATCCTGGGCCTCTTCCAGTGCGGCCGAGGCGAACAGATCCACCATGCCGGCGCTGGCGTTGGCGGCCTGTTGCTCGGCGGATTTAACTGCTTCGACCAGCGCGCTCCACATGACGGCGCGGTCGTAATCCACATCTATGCCTGGCCCCAGATTGTCAAAAGCGCCGCTGCGCACCATGGCCTCCAGTGCGCGCTTATTGACCTTGCGCGCGTCCACTCGCGAGCAGAAGTCGAACAGATCGCGAAAGGGACCGGCCGCGCGGGCCTCCAGAATGTTTTCGATGGGCCCTTCGCCCAGCCCCTTGATGGCGCCCAGGCCGTAGATGATGTTGTCGTCGTCATCCACGGTAAACTGGTACTCGCCGGCGTTGACATCCGGCGGCAACAGGGTCAGGCCCATGTTGCGCACTTCTTCGATAAAGGTAACCACCTTATCGGTTTTGTCCATGTCCGAGGACATGGTGGCGGCCATGAATTGCGCCGGGTAGTGCGCCTTCAACCACGCGGTCTGGTAAGAAACCAGCGCGTAGGCGGCTGAGTGGGATTTGTTGAAGCCGTAGCCGGCAAATTTTTCCACCAGGTCGAATATCTTGATGGCAAGCTCCGGGTCTATGCCCTGCTCCGCCGCACCGGATTGAAACACCTCGCGCTGCTTGGCCATCTCCTCCGGTTTCTTCTTACCCATGGCGCGGCGCAACAGATCCGCGCCGCCCAGGGTATAGCCGGCCAGCACCTGGGCAATCTGCATCACCTGTTCCTGGTAAACGATAACCCCATAGGTGGGTTCCAGGATGGGCTTCAGACTCATGTGCTGGTATTTGGCGTCCGGGTAGGCCACCTGCGCGCGGCCGTGCTTGCGGTTGATGAAGTCGTCTACCATGCCCGACTGCAGTGGCCCCGGGCGGAACAACGCCACCAGTGCGATAAGGTCTTCGAGATTATCCGGCTGCAGGCGCTTGATCAGATCCTTCATGCCGCGGGATTCCAACTGAAACACGGCGGTGGTCTCGGCGCGCTTCAGCAGCTTGAAGGTGGGCGCGTCATCAAGCGGCAAGGTGGCAATATCCAGCGGCGGCTCGCCGAGCTTGGCAAGCCTGCGGTCAATCATCGCCTTGGCCCAGTCGATGATGGTAAGCGTGCGCAGCCCCAGAAAGTCGAACTTCACCAGGCCTGCGTCTTCCACATCGTTTTTGTCGTACTGGGTGACCAGGCCACCGCCGGCCTCGTCGCAGTAGAGCGGGGCAAAGTCTGTCAGCCGGGTGGGGGCAATCACCACGCCACCTGCGTGTTTGCCCACGTTGCGGGTTACGCCCTCCAACTGCAGGGCCATATCCCAGATTTCCTGCGCGTCGCCGTCGCCGGCCAGAAACTCACGCAGCACTTCCTCCTGCTCGTGGGCCTTGGTCAGCGTCATGCCCGGGTCTGGCGGGATCATCTTGGAGAGCTTGTCCGCCAGGCCATAGGATTTGCCCTGTACCCGCGCCACATCCCGCACCACCGCCTTGGCGGCCATGGTACCAAAGGTGATGATCTGCGATACCGCATCGCGGCCGTAGTTGTCGGCCACATAGCCAATCACCCGGTCGCGACCGTCCATGCAAAAGTCCACATCAAAGTCGGGCATGGACACCCGCTCCGGATTCAAAAAGCGTTCAAACAGCAGGTCGTATTGCAGTGGGTCCAGGTCGGTGATGTCCAGCACATAGGCCACCAGGGAGCCCGCACCCGACCCCCGTCCCGGCCCCACCGGAATCTGGTGGTCCTTGGCCCACTGGATAAAGTCCATAACAATCAGGAAGTAGCCGGGAAAGCCCATCTGAATAATGATATTCAGCTCAAACTCCAGCCGCTCAATGTAAGGCTTGCGGCGCTGCTCGTAATCGGCGGCGGTTTTGTCAAGAATGCGCAACAGGCGCTTTTCCAGGCCGTCAAAACAGAGTTTTCGGAAAAAGTCGTTTTCCGTCAGGCCCTCGGGTATGGGGTATTCGGGCAGGAAATATTTGCCCAGTTGAATGCTCAGATTGCAGCGCTTGGCGATTTCCACGGTGTTTTCGATGGCTTCGGGCAGGTCCTCAAACAGCGTCACCATCTCTTCTGAGGAGCGCAGGTACTGTTGCTCGCTGTGCTTGCGCTCGCGTCGGGGGTCGTCCAAAGTGCGGCTCTCACCAATGCACACCCGGGCCTCGTGCACTTCAAACTGCTCGGCGTGCAAAAAACGCACATCGTTGGTGGCCACCACCGGACAGTCAAGCTTGGCAGCAAGCACCACCGCCTGCTCTACGTACACCCCCTCGTTCTCGCGGCCGGTGCGCTGCAGCTCCAGATAGAAGCGGTCCGGGTAGACGCTCATCCACTCTTGCACGCGCGCCTCGGCCAGCTCCAGCTTGCCGTTCAGGATGGCGCAGCCGATATCGCCCGCCCGCGCGCCAGACAGGGCAATCACGCCCTCTGAAAGCTCGCGCAACCAGGCGCGCGAGACATAGGCCTGGCCAAAATGCTGCCCCTGCCGAAACGCGCGGCTGATCAGCTCAATGATGTTTTTATAGCCGCGGTCGTTCTGGGCCAGCAGGGTAATCAGGTAACAAGCATCCTCTTCTTCGTCGCGGATGTGCAGATCGCAGCCGGCAATCGGTTTGAGACCGGCCCCCTGCATGGCGCGGTAGTATTTGATCAGGCCAAAAAAATTGCTGAGATCGGTCATGGCGCAGGCGGGCATCTGCAGCTCCGCCAGGCGCTTGACCAGCGGTTTGATGCGCACGATGCTGTCCACCAGAGAAAATTCGGTGCGAACGCGCAAATGGACAAACGCTTTTTGCATGGTTTACCTTACCCGGGAGCTTTGCATTTAATTCTTTGTAATGGCGCAATTTGTTATGCTTGCGTCACAGTCTGCAGCAGACTACAACATTTGCCGCGCCCGTCCCATATTCAGTACCTATTATCAAAATGAAGGCTCAGCGGCAGGAAACGCTTGGCGCGCATTCCTTGGGTTAAACGGGCTGATCGCGCAGGTGAAGTGTTTTGGAACAGCGGGGCGCTAAGGTGGGCGCAGGCCGGATGGCCAGACTCCGTCAGGGACGCAAACTACCACCGTGACCAGGTAAGAGTGACCCCGAATGCAGTACAGCAAACCCATGATTGATTTGGTTCTACAGATACGCAAAATTGTCCCTACAGACATCAAGCCACAGATCAAACTTGGCAACCCGGAGCTTCTGGATTATTTGCTCGAAGTCTATCCACTGCTGGAGAACCCACCGCTGAGGGCGAGGCTCACGCGTCTGTTTGAACTGGCGGGGCCGGAATGGGTGACGGCCGCAGCTGCACTGCTGACCCCGGCTCCAGAAGCCTTACCGGCGGCCCGCCTGTACCGTGGCCAGACCGTCCTTGACGATGCCCAGACGGGAGACGGCGCAGCCAGTAAACCCAAAACCATTACCTATCGGGGCCGGGTAGTAACACTCGGCAGCTGAAGGACGCTGAGGTTCAGTCTTCCAGCGGCAGCGGCGACGCCCACAGATCATAATCGTCCGCGTCATCCACCACCACCGGCAGACAGTCGCCGGGCTGCAGGCCAAAATCGCCTTGCAGATGTACCACGCCATCAATCTCCGGCGCATCGGCCTTGCTGCGGGCAATGGTCATGCCCGGCTCGACGTGATCAACCAGCACCTCTATCTGCTTGCCAATCTTGTTCTGCAATCTTGCGGCAGAAATGGACTGCTGCTTCGCCATGAAGCGCTGCCAGCGCTCATGCTTGAGTTCGTCGGCAACCGGGTTGGGCAACTCATTGGCAGTCGCACCGGCCACCGGCGAATACTCGAAACAACCCACCCGGTCCAGCTGCGCTTCGTCCAGCCACTCCAGCAGAAATTCAAAATCGGCGTCTGTCTCTCCCGGGAAGCCGACAATGAAGGTTGAGCGCAAGGTCAGCTCGGGGCACATCTCCCGCCAGCGGCGAATGCGATCCAGAGTTTTCTCCTGATGCGCCGGCCGGCGCATGGACTTCAGCAGTGACGGGCTGGCGTGCTGAAAAGGAATGTCCAGGTAAGGCAATACCTTGCCCTCGGCCATCAAGGGAATGATGTCGTCCACGTTCGGATAGGGGTAAACATAGTGCAGGCGCGTCCACACGCCCATTTCACCCAGTGCGTTGCAAAGGTCATAGAGCTTGGTCTTGACCGGACGCCCCTGCCAGAAGCCGGTACGGTACTTAACGTCCACGCCGTAGGCGCTGGTGTCCTGGGAAACCACCAGCAGCTCCCGTGTTCCTGCCGCCACCAGGCGCTCGGCTTCGTCCAGCACATCGCCCACCGGACGGCTGACCAGATCGCCGCGCATGGACGGAATAATGCAAAAGCTGCAACGGTGATTGCAGCCCTCAGAGATTTTCAGGTAGGCATAATGCCGGGGCGTGAGTTTGATACCCTGCGGTGGCACCAGATCTATGAAGGGGTTGTGGTCTGCCGGTGGAAGCACCACATCATGCACGGCATTGACCACCTGCTCGTACTGCTGCGGCCCGGTAACCGCCAGCACGCTGGGGTGCAGTTTGCGAATGACGTCTTCTTCAACGCCCATACAGCCGGTGACAATTACCCGCCCGTTCTGGTTGATGGCTTCGCCAATAGCGTCCAGTGACTCCTGCTTGGCGCTGTCGATGAATCCGCAGGTATTGACCACTACCACATCGGCCTGGTCGTAGGTGGGCACCACCTGATAGCCTTCGGTGCGAAGCTGAGTAAGAATACGTTCGGAGTCCACCAAGGCTTTGGGGCACCCCAAAGACACAAAACCCACTTTTGGAGCCGTTTTCGACATGACACTGACCTGATTAAAAGCGCGAATTCTAACCGCTCTGGACGGAAGATGCGCGCTCTAATGCGTGACTGGAAGACGCGGCCAAAGAGGGCCGCAATTGAACCGGGCGGGTCGGCTACTTGACCGTTTCGCCGTGAGCCTGTTTGTCGGCATGGTAGGAAGAGCGCACCAGCGGGCCACAGGCTGCCCGAACGAAGCCAAGCTCTTTGGCAATGGCGGTGTACTCGTCGAACTCGGCAGGCTCCACGTAACGCAAAACCGGCAAATGGTCGCGGGAGGGCTGCAGGTATTGGCCAATGGTCAACATATCGATGTTGTGTGCACGCATCTCGTGCAGCACCTCGATGATTTCCTCTTTGGTCTCACCCAGCCCCACCATCAGGCCGGACTTGGTCAGTACCTCCGGGCGGCGGGCCTTGTAGTTCTTGAGCAACTCCAGGGACCACTTGAAGTTGGCACCGGGACGCGCTTCGCGGTACAGGCGCGGCACGGTCTCCAGGTTGTGATTGAATACGTCCGGCGGTTCTGCGGCCAGAATATCCAGCGCTATATCCATGCGCCCGCGAAAGTCCGGGGTGAGAATCTCGACTTCCAATTCCGGCGACAGCGCACGCGCCTCTCGAATACAGTCGGCAAAGTGCTGCGCACCACCGTCGCGCAGATCGTCGCGGTCCACCGAGGTAATCACCACGTATTTCAGGCCCATCTCGGCAATGGCCTCCGCCAGATGCTTGGGTTCTGCCGCATCCAGCGGGTTGGGCTTGCCGTGGCCCACGTCGCAGAAGGGGCAGCGTCGGGTGCAGATGTCGCCCATGATCATGAAGGTTGCCGTGCCACC
>CAYNST010000057.1:0-7723 GCA_964399955.1 uncultured Cellvibrionaceae bacterium
AGGAGCTGAATGGTTATAACGCCGAGTAACTGTCCAGCTCACGCCCGAATTTGCGACGGCGCGTTCAATGCCCCACTTGTTCAGCCCCCTTGATGCCTCCTTTCGTATAGAGCGTTTAGCCCAACGGCCCAAGAAGGGCAGGCTGTTCGATCACATCTCACCTATGACCAGGAGAATCCTATGCAACAAACTGTCGTTATAACGGGTGCCAACCGGGGTATCGGCTTGGCGCTGGCCGAGCACTACGCCGCGCAGGGCGCACAGGTCTACGGCCTGTGCCGTACCAGCTCCGCCGAGCTTGCCGCCTGTGGAGCCAAAGTTTTGGAAGGCCTGGATGTAGGGGCGGCAGACGTTGTGTCCCGGCTACGCGCGGCGCTTGAAGGGGTGCAAATAGACTTGTTGATCAACAACGCCGGCATTTTGCGCAGTGAGCGGCTGGGCAGCATTGACTTTGACACCGTCGCCGAGCAGTTTGCCGTCAACGCCATGGGCCCGCTCAGGGTGACCGAGGCGTTGCTTGGTCAACTGGTCCCGGGTGCCAAAGTAGCCATGATTACCAGCCGCATGGGCTCTATAACGGATAATACCTCGGGCGGCAGTTATGGCTACCGCATGTCCAAAGCGGCGCTGAACGCAGCCGGTATGTCTTTGGCTCGGGATCTAAAAAGTCACAAAATTGCAGTGGCACTGCTGCATCCAGGCTATGTGCAAACGGAAATGGTCAACCACGGAGGCGATATCTCCGCCAAAGAGGCGGCAGAGCGACTGGCCGCGCGCATCAGTGAGCTCACCCTGGACAACAGCGGAAACTTCTGGCATTCCAATGGCGAGCAGTTGCCCTGGTAGGACTTCTGCGGGTTTGAGCGGCCGTGAGAAGGCTTGCCGCTCCAGTAAACGCAGACCGGCGGTATCCCGAAAGGACGGCCCAGGTTGCTGCCGCAGAGCGTAGACCGCTAACCGCCCAAGCGTCTGCCTCTCGTTGTTTTAGCACCTGGGCAATGGGTATGGCAATGTATCCCGGTGCTGCATCTGAGCCAAACAGCCGCCAGTGGCTGTTTGGCTTTTCTTCCAAGACTTGTTCACTTCCCTTTAGATTTTGGCCATTCTGACGCCTTAGGCGTTTTTTCTGGCCCGTTCCAGTTCGCCCACTATGCTGTACATGGTTTTTTCATCCAACTTGTAAAAGTATACGAACGCTGCCGCCATCAGGGCGCCCAGGCCGGCCAGGATGCTGATGGTCAAGCGTATGCCCAGCAAGGCGGTGGGGGTCTGATCTACGTTGGCGGCAAAACCAAAAACGGCCAAAGTCCAAAGCACCAGCGCGCCGCCTATGGTCCAGCCAAACTTCTGCGACATGGACGATGACGAAAATATCAAACCGGTGGCGCGTCGGCCGCTCTTCCATTCAGAATAGTCGGCAATGTCGGCGTACATGGACCATATCAGTGGCAGGACTATGCCGGCAGAGATGCCAATCAGAATGTTGGACAGGAATATCAGGCCCAATTGCGACGGCTGCATAAAAAACAAGATGAAGCTGAGCAGTGCGGAAATCAGCATGGCGCCAAAAAACGTGTTTTTCTTGCCGATTCGCGCCGAGACCGGTTGTGCCAATACAACACCAATAATATTGGTGGCAAGCCAAACGGTTGCATACGCTGAGGACAGAGTGACATAACCAAACTCATACACCTGCCCAAAAAAGCTGATGCTCTGGTCCTGAATGTAGTATTTGAAGTAATAGAGTATGGCGCCATCTCTCAGGGAGTTGAATATCAAAACGGATATGGCAGCCCCCAGCATAATGAACCACTGCGCGTTCTTGGCAAGGTCGCGCAGGTCTTGCTTAAGCATGGATTTCTCTTCGGCCGGCGGCGCCAGTCGCTCCTTGGTGCCAAGAAACGTCAGCAGAAAAAACACGGCAGCCAAGACCGCGTAGACGGCCACTGTCCATTGGTAGCCACTGGCCGAGGTGGGGTCTCCGCCGCCAAAGTATTGCACCAGGTGGTTGGCTGTTGCGGTCACAAACAGCCCGCCGGAAAAGGCGCCAATAAAACGGAAAGAGGCCAGGGATGTGCGCGTGGTTGGGTCATTGGTCATCACGCCCATCAGCGCCGCGTAAGGCACGTTGATGGCGGTATAGGCCATCATCATAAGGGTGTAGGTGACGTAGGCATAGACCAGCCTGCCGGTGGCGCTCAAGTCGGGTGTGCTGAAGGTGAGTATGCCGACAATTGCAAAGGGCAGCGCGGCAAACAGCAGAAACGGCCGAAACTTGCCCCAGCGCGTTTTGGTGCGGTCACAGATGAGGCCCATGATCGGGTCGTTGGCGGCGTCCCAGATGCGCGTCACCAGGAACATGGTGCCCACTGCGGCTGCGGACAAGCCAAAAACGTCGGTGTAGAAAAACGCCAAATAGATGGAAAACAGCTTCCAGAACATGGAAGACGCAAAATCGCCGCACCCGTAGGCGGCTTTTTCACGCAGCGAAATGCTAGGTTTGTTCATGACTATCGTCTCTGCCATGTCAGAAGCCGTAATCTGCGCCGGCTGCTGGCCGTTATTGTTATTGCGCCCTATCAGCTAGGGGCGGGTGGGATTGTAAACGGTTACATCATACCGCTACGCGCTGCTCCTGTGAACATGGCGCGCTGAATCGCAGTAACTATTTGGCCTGCCCCCGGATTGCGCCATAGTCGTAGCAGAAGCGCATGCTTTCACAATCAACCGGTGCACATGCAGGAGGGCCGCTTGCGGCGGTGGCTTGGCTACTGCTTGGCCGGCGGGGCAATCTGGTTGGAAGTACGCACCATGTCGATGGCGGCAATAACCTCTTCATATTCAGTCACCACTTCTTTGCAGCGGCCGGCAAACTGATCCGGTGTCATGCCCAGGCGGGCGGTTTCCTCTTGCCAGAAGCGCACAACAAAATCTTCACCACCGGGCATCGCAGTTGATTTCTGGAAATCCAGCATCTGTGTAAGGGCGCCACAGGTGCCAGCAAATTTGGCATTCATGAGCATTTCCATTACCCGAGTTTCATCGTCCTGCGCAAAAGCGCCGGCACTGGAGGCGGCAAGCATTGATATAAAGATGATGTGTTTCAAGGGCGGGCTCCTGTGGGGCTTTGCCCACTTGGAAAAGGTTTCAGGTGGTAGTTCAACGCGTGCGCCTGGCGTACCTGGCCTTTGGGGTGCTGGCTGCCGGAAAGGCAGGCGAAAAAAAAGCCCAGGCTGTAAAACCTAAGCTTTTTGCAGGATGGGTCCATTCCCAGCTGCCAAACCAGCGCTTCTACACTTCACCCGCATTGCGCAAGGTGTTTTCGTTTCGTTGGTTCTTTTTTAGGGAAAATACAAGGTGTGGGCACAACCTTTTGATTTTCCTATGTAGTGGTACCAGAGGCCGGACTCGAACCGGCACGGGGGATTAGCCCGGTGGATTTTGAATCCACTGCGTCTACCAATTTCGCCACTCTGGCATTGCATCAAGCGACTTGGCAAAATAAGCCGTCTGAAGTGGCGGCATTATATCAATGCTTTGGCTGGCGTCAAGCGCCACCGCCTCCTGCAGTGTTATTAATCGCGCGCGGTTTGCGCGCCGCACTCAAGCCACAGATGCGCTGATCCTGATTTTGCTTTAACCTTACGGCTTTTTTCTGTTGCGAGAAAGCCATGCGCCGACAAGACTTTCACTATGAGCTGCCCGAAGCACTGATAGCTCATGCGCCCACGCAGAACCGCCGCGACAGCCGTTTGCTGCAATTGCACGGTCCAAGCGGCGCCATCACTGATCGGCGTTTTGCCGACCTGCTGGAGCTGCTCAAGCCCGGCGACCTTATGGTGTTCAACAATACCCGTGTGATACCGGCGCGGGTATTTGGCCGCAAGGACAGTGGCGGGCGGGTGGAAATCATGACTGAGCGGGTGCTGGACACCCATCGGGTGCTGGCCTTGATCAAATCCAGCAAAGCGCCGCGCCCACAGAGCCGGCTGATTCTGAATGACGGCACCGAGCTTGTGGTAGATGGGCGGCGGGACGATCTGTTTGAGCTGAGTTTTCCGGCCGATCGGCCGGCGCTGGAAGTACTGGAGTCTGTGGGCCAGATGCCGCTGCCACCCTATATAGTGCGCGATGTTCAGCCAAGTGACCAGGAGCGTTATCAAACGGTTTACGGCACCAAACCCGGGGCCGTGGCGGCACCGACGGCGGGTTTGCACTTTGACGAAGCGCTACTGGCCGCTATAGAGCAGAAAGGGGTGAGTACGGCCTTCGTGACCCTGCATGTGGGCGCAGGTACCTTCCAGCCAGTAAGAGTGGAAAGCATTGTTGAACACAGAATGCACGCGGAGGTCATGGAACTTGACGCCGATGTCTGCGCCAAAGTGAAGGCTGCCAAGGCGCGCGGAGGGCGGGTGATTGCGGTGGGCACCACCAGCGTGCGTTGCCTGGAGACGGCCGCCTCCTACGGTGAGCTGCAGCCGTATCAGGGAGAGACCAATATCTTTATCTACCCCAGCTATCAGTTCAAGGTGGTGGATTGCCTTTTAACCAATTTTCACCTGCCGGAGTCCACGTTATTGATGCTGGTCAGTGCCTTTGCCGGCTACCAGCACACCCTGGCGGCCTACCGCCATGCGGTGGCCGAGCGCTATCGGTTTTTCAGTTACGGTGACGCCATGTTCATTCACCACAATCCCGCAGCCGCCACCGAGCTGCCTTTGGGTAAAGCCTGACCATGTCTTTTATGAAATTTGAGCTATTGGCTGAAGACGGGCTGGCGCGGCAGGGGTGCCTGAGCTTTCCGCGCGGGCAGGTGCAAACGCCTGCCTTCATGCCGGTGGGAACCTACGGCACGGTCAAGGGCATGTTGCCGCGCGACATTGCGCCGACCGGTGCCGAAATCATTCTGGGCAACACCTTTCACCTTATGCTCCGTCCGGGTACGGAGGTGGTCAAGGCGCATGGCACTCTGCACGATTTCATTCAGTGGCCCGGCCCCATTTTGACCGACTCCGGTGGCTTCCAGGTGTTTAGCCTGGGTGAGCTGCGCAAGATCACCGAAGCGGGCGTAACCTTCCGCTCGCCGATTGACGGCAGCAAGGTATTTTTAAGCCCGGAGGTGTCCATGCAGGTGCAGCGGGACCTTGGTGCTGATGTTGTCATGATCTTTGACGAGTGCACACCTTACCCGGCCAGCGCAGACGAGGCCCGCAGCTCCATGCGGCTGTCGCTGGAATGGGCCGAACGCAGCAAGCAGGCCCACGGCAGCAACCCGGCCGCACTGTTTGGCATAGTGCAGGGCGGCATGTACGAGGCTTTGCGTCTGGAGTCTCTGCAGGGGCTTAGCGCCATTGGCTTTGACGGCTACGCCATTGGCGGGTTGAGCGTGGGCGAGCCCAAAGAGGATATGCTGCGGGTGTTGGACTGTACGGCGCATCGCCTGCCGCGCGACAAGCCCCGTTATCTGATGGGGGTGGGCAAGCCCGAAGACATCGTAGAAGGTGTGCTGCGTGGTGTAGATATGTTTGACTGCGTCATGCCCACCCGCAACGCGCGCAACGGCCACTTGTTTACCAGCACGGGTGTGGTGAAGATCCGCAACGCCGTGCACCGCTACGATACCGGCCCACTGGATACATCCTGCGACTGCTACACTTGCCAGAACTTCAGCCGCGCCTATTTGCATCACCTGGATAAGTGCGGTGAGATGCTGGGGGCGCAACTGAATACTATCCACAATTTGCGGCACTATCAGCGCGTGATGCAGGAGTTGCGCAGCGCCATTGCCGAACAACGCTTGCAGAGTTACGTGCAGGCGTTTTATGACCGGCTGGGCAAAATCCGGCCGGTCCCGGCGGTGCAAGGGCCTCAATGAGCCTCATACCGTCTTTCTCGTGCAGCGCTTGAATATGGCAGTAAAGGCCGCATATAGGGCGGTTATAACCCCGCCCATCCCAAAAAGGGTTCGCCATGGGCGCACCCAAGTTCATCAGCAAAAACGACATAAAAATCGGACTCCCCCATGAATCGTTTCCCGTTATGGAAGAACCTGTTAGTGATCCTCGCGGTTGTGATTGGATCAATCTACGCCTTGCCCAATATTTACCCGCCCGATCCGGCTTTGCAGATTGTCGGCAACTCCCAGGGTGCGGTGATCGACGAAGAGTTGCTGAACACGGCAACCAGTGCATTGCAGAGCCGCAATATCCCATTCTTTGGTGAGGAGTTAGCGGAGGACGGCAGCGCCTTGCTGCGGCTCAATTCGCTGGATGACCAGCTGGCAGCCAAGGCGGTGGTGGATGAGGCGTTGATGCGGGCCTACGCCGCAGACAACCGCCGTTACGTGGTGGCGCTCAATCGCGCCTCCACCACACCCGAATGGTTGCAGAAGCTGGGCGCCACACCTATGAACCTGGGGCTGGACCTGGCCGGCGGTGTGCACTTCTTGCTGGAGGTGGACACCCCTAAAGCGGTGCGGGATCAAATGGAGGACCTGGAGCGTTCTGTTCGCCAAGCCATACGCGATCAGCGCCTGTTTGGCGTTGAAGTGCAACCGGTATCCATGGGTTTTGATATTGTTATTCAGGACAGTGAGCAGCAGGACGCCATCATCAGTATGCTGCGCGACAAAGCGCCGCAGTTGGACCGCCGCCGCGCCAGTGAAGGCGGCCGTCTGACGGTGCAGGCCAGAATGACAGAGCAAGCCATACAGGAGATAGAAGACCATGCGGTCACCAAAAACCTGACCACACTGCGCAATCGCGTCAACGAACTGGGCGTAAGTGAACCCCTGGTGCAAAAGCAGGGTCGCAACCGCATTGTAGTGGAGCTGCCCGGGGTGCAGGATACCGCCGGCGCCAAGATGATTCTGGGCAAAACCGCCAACCTGGAGTTCAGGCTGCAGGCGGACTCGACCACACCGGCCACTCAGCGTGAGACCTTTGATTTTTATGACGAAGAGGAACAGCGCCAGCGCGGCCCTGTGGCGCTGGAACGCCAGCGCATCATCACCGGTGAGCGGGTGGTCAATGCGGTCAGCGGTATTGATACCGAAGGCGGCGGCCCAAAAATTGACATCACTCTGGACGGTGACGGCGGCACCTTGATGAACCACGCCACTCGCAACGAGATTGGCCGCAATATGGGCGTGTTGTTCATTGATTACTACACCGTGACCGAAGAAGTCATGGAGGACGGCCAACTGGTGGAGCGCGAAGTCAACCGCGCCGACCGCAAAATCATCAACCTGGCCACCATTCGCGGCGCGCTGGGTGTGCGCTTCCAGATTACCGGCCTGGGCAGCATGAAAGAGGCCAGTGATGTGGCGCTGCTGCTGCGTGCGGGCTCCTTGGCGGCACCCATGCGTTTTGTGGAGGAGCGCACCATTGGCCCGTCGCTGGGGCAGGAGAACATTGAGCTGGGACTGCGCTCGGTGCTGCTGGGCCTGGCCCTGGTGGTGCTGTTCATGTTGGTTTACTACAAGGTGTTTGGCATTGCCGCCAATATTGCATTGACCATCAATCTGGTGTTGCTGGTGGCGCTGATGTCCATCCTCGGCGCTACTCTGACCTTGCCGGGCATTGCCGGTATCGTACTCACCGTGGGTATGGCGGTGGACGCCAACGTGTTGATCTTCTCGCGCATCAAGGAAGAGATAAAAAGTGGCATGCCGGCGCAGTCCGCCATCAACAGTGGCTTTGACCGGGCTTTCTCAACCATTCTT
>CAYNST010000057.1:7823-21003 GCA_964399955.1 uncultured Cellvibrionaceae bacterium
GCCGGCGCAGTCCGCCATCAACAGTGGCTTTGACCGGGCTTTCTCAACCATTCTTGATGCCAACATAACCACTTTGATCGTTGCCTTCGTTTTGTTTGCTATTGCGACTGGACCCATCAAGGGCTTCGCGATCACCCTGTCCCTGGGTATCTTGACCTCCATGTTTACCGCGATTATCGGCACCCGGGCGGTGATTAATTTAATTTATGGCGGACGCAGAGACGCCAAACTCTGGATCTAGGTGGGCATTTAACAATGAGCGACATCAAAGTAATAAATTTCACCAAAGCGGCCATTCCGTTGACCATGGTGTCCATACTGCTGGTAGTCCTGTCGATAGGCGCCTTGGCTTGGAAAGGCTTGAACTGGGGGCTGGATTTTACCGGCGGGACTCTTGTGGAGCTGAATTACAGCGAGCCACCCATTCTGGAAGATGTGCGCCGCACCTTGGCTGACGCGGGCTTTCAAGGTGCCACGGTGGTCAACTTCGGCTCGCAGAATGACCTGATGGTTCGTCTGCAGGCCGACAATGCGGACCTGGAAGACAGTGCCACTACGAACTTTGGTGAGCATATAGCGGCTATCCTGCGCGACGCCAGTGGCGCGCAGATACGCCTGTTGCGCAGCGAGGTGGTGGGCGCGCAGATAGGCGAAGAGCTGGCCAATACCGGCGGCCTGGGGGTGCTGGTAGCGCTGGCTCTGGTGTTCGTCTACGTAGCGTTAAGGTTCCAAAGTAAGTTCTCGGTGGGAGCGGTGGCTTCGCTCATACACGATGTGATATTGGTGCTGGGCGTGTTTGCGTTGTTCCAGCTGGAGTTTGACCTGACGGTGCTGGCAGCCCTCCTGGCGGTGCTTGGGTACTCGTTGAACGACAGCATTGTGGTGTCCGATCGAATTCGGGAAAACTTCCGTATTATGCGGGACATGACTCCGACGGAGGTCATGGATTTATCATTAACTCAGACACTGGGACGTACTATTGTTACTTCCGGCACAACCCTGCTGGTGGTTGTGGTGCTTTTGGTGGTCGGCGGCGATCTCATTCACAATTTTGCCTTGGCGTTAGCAATTGGTATAAGCGTAGGTACTTATTCTTCAATCATTATTGGCACGGCCATTTTGATGTGGTTGAAGCTGACCAAAGAAGATCTGATGCCGCCGGTCAAGGAAGGCGAAGAGCTGGAGGAGATACCCTAGCGCTACAGCTGCAGCTGCGCTGATGCTTGCGCGGAGGGCCCTGGGCCCTGCGCGCAGTTGATTTTTGGAGGTGTTGAAGGAGTCTGCGGCGATGCCTGAGGCTGCGGTTCGACCCGTTGAACGCTCAACGGGCTTTAGCCTTTCTCACCATCGGCTTGTTTCATACGGGCCATGATTCCGCTTATGTCCACCGCCTCACAGCCGGCTTCGTTCTCCTTCTGATCGTCCAATCGATGCGCATGCTCGGGCAAATTGCTGTCGCCCAGGTTGGCAAACAGGTTTTCCAGTTCGCTGGACAGGTTTTTACTTAGGTCGCGCAAGCTCATGGTCCTCACCCTCTTACCGTTAAGATGGGGCCTGACGCATCAGGCCCTGTCAATCTGAGTATAGGCACGGCCGGCGCATTCGTTAGCGCTCTTCTTGTGAGACGGTACATACCTGGGCGCGGTATCGCAGCCGTGCCCGCAGTGTTTGCTTGTTCTCTGCGCAAGATTGTATAGAATCTTTGCAAAACATACGCCTCCCGCGCAATCCGGGATTCAGTCCCGCCAGGTTGAAGCATGAAGTTTCTGAAATCACTGTTTACCCCCAGCCACGAAGCTGAGTTGGCAGAGCTGCGCGCTGCAGTTGTGCGTCACCAGAGGATCTTTCACGGCAGCCACGGCTACGGGTACTTCGACTGGGATCTTATGGCCCAGCGCATGGACTGGAGCGGCGGATACTGGCGCTACCTGGGCTACACAGATGAAGATGTGGACTACATCTCCATGTCCAGCAACTATTACGACTATATACACCCGGACGATGTGGACAAGGTGCGCGCCGTGGTGACCCGCATGCTGAAAAAGCCGGGGCCTGGAGAGGTAATATACCGGGTGCGCCGCAAGAAAGGCGGCTATATCTGGACGGAGGTACGCTCGGATTCGGTGCGCGACAGCAGCGGCTGGGTGCACTATGTCAGTGGCATTGCCTTTGACGTCACCAAGCAAAAGCAGACCGAGCAGGCACTGCTGATCAGTGAGGCCCGCCACGCCCGCATCATTCAGTCGTCCAATGACGGTATCTGGGAGTGGGCGGCCGAGCACGGCGGTTTTCATTTTTCCAACCGCTGCTGGGAGCATCTGGGTTATACCGATCAGGACGATGTGCTCAATCAGGGCATAGACCGCGTGCAGTCCTGGCGCCGGCGCATGCATCCGGATGACGGCGCGGTGTACGACAGCGCCCTGGCGGCGCATATTCGCGGGGAAGGGCCCTTTGATGTGGAATACCGTATCCGCGGCAAGGATGACAACTGGCGCTGGATCCGTGCCCGTGGGCAGATGACCTTCAACGACAAGGGCGAGCCGCTGCGCATGTCCGGCACCAATATGGACATCACCCAGCTAAAACTGGCTGAAGAGCGGGTTCTGAAGGCCAAGGAGGCGGCAGAGAAGGCCAACAAGGCCAAGTCAGAGTTCCTCTCCAGTATGAGCCACGAGCTGCGCACCCCGCTCAACGCCATTCTGGGTTTTGCGCAGTTGATCGAGATGGGCGGGCGCCTGAGCGGTGAGCAGCGGGAAAACATCGGCGAGATACGCAAAGCCGGCGAGCATCTACTGCAATTGATTGGAGATGTGTTGGACCTGGCAAAAATCGAAGCCGGCAAACTGGATTTGACCAGTGAGGATCTGGCGCCGGTTGGTCTGATCAAGGAATGCCTGGCATTGATCAAACCTCAGGCCGAGGAGCGCGGTGTGCAATTGGTGCTGCAAACCAATGACCTTGCCAACCATACGGTCTGTGCCGACCGCATGCGCCTGAAGCAGGTGTTTCTCAACCTGATCGGCAACGCGGTCAAGTACAATCGGCCGCAGGGGCGGGTCCGGGTGTTTTGCCAACTGGTGGACGGGCACTATTTTCGGGTGTCCATTGAAGATACTGGCCGTGGCATTCCCAAAGAAAGGCAGAGCGAGGTATTTCAACCCTTCAACCGCCTGGGCGCGGAGCTTGGCAGCATAGAGGGCAGCGGCGTGGGCCTGGTGATTACCAAGCAGCTGGTCAGCCATATGGGCGGGCGGGTGGACTTCACCAGCAACGAAGGCGTGGGTAGCCAGTTCTGGGTAGATCTGCCGGTGTCCTGCGAACTGTTGCAGGCGTCCGTGCGTAAAGCGCTGCCGGCGCCAAGTCTGCCTGCGGGTTTTGTCGACCTGAATATCCAATCGCCAAAAACCATTTTGTATGTCGAAGACAATATCTCCAACCAGCGTCTGGTGGTTCAGTTGCTGGCTCACTACAGCATGCTCAAGGTCGAGGTGGCCGGTGATGCCCTGCGCGGCCTGTATATGGCCAGAACCTGCAAACCGGATTTGATCCTGATGGATATCAACCTGCCCGGCATGGACGGCTTTGAGGCCCTGGAAGTGCTGAAAAAAGATCCGTGCACCCGCGACATACCGGTGGTGGCGCTATCGGCCAATGCCATGTCGCACGATGTGGAAAGAGGCAACAGAGTCGGCTTCGCCTATTATTTGACCAAGCCGATTGATCTTCAGCAGTTACTGAAAACCGTGAACGTACTGCTGGCGGATGAAGTGAGTGTGGTTTCGTCCTTTTGACCCCGGTGGACGCGCTGCCATGCGGGCCGGTCTCCAGGCCCTAGGAGCCCTAATCCCGGTGCCATAGGCTGATGGGCAGCCTACAGCTTGCCCATGTGTTTGCCGACAATCTGCAGCAGCGGTTTGAACACCTTGCTGCCGGCGCAGACCACATTGCCACTGTCCAGGTAGTCGTTGCCGCCGCGAAAGTCGCTGACCATGCCGCCGGCTTCTTTCACCAGCAGTATGCCCGCCGCCATATCCCAGGATTTAAGGTTCATTTCCCAGAAGCCGTCAAACCGCCCGGCGGCCACATAGGCCAGATCCAGCGCGGCTGAACCCGGTCGGCGAATGCCGGCTGTCTGCCCGGCAATTTCCCGCAGGCAGGCCAGGTAAGGGTCTATGTTGTCAAAGGCAAAACCGTTGAACGGAATACCTGTGCCAATCAGCGCGCCTTCCAGGCTGTTGCGGGAGCTGACCCGGATGCGGCGGTCGTTGAGGGAGGCGCCCTTGCCCTTGCTAGCCGTAAATTCCTCGCGTTTAACCGGGTCCAGCACCACGGCGTGCAACGGCTGGTTTTTGTAGAAGCAGGCGACGGACACCGCAAAGTGCGGGATGCCGTGCAGAAAATTGGTGGTGCCGTCCAGCGGGTCGATGATCCAGCGGTAGTCGCTTTCGGCATTGCCGCTCAAGCCGGATTCTTCACCCTGGAACCCGTGGTCGGGGAAGGCTTTCTTCAGGTGGTAAATAATCTCCTGCTCCGCTTTTCTGTCCACATCGCTGACAAAGTCGTTGCGGCCTTTTTGCTCGATGGCGACCAGGTCGAGGCGTTGCAGCGAGCGTTCTATTTGTTCGCCAGCTTTGCGAGCGGCGCGCAGCGCCATGTTCAGCATTGGTTCCATGGGATACTCAAAAGATGGTAAGGGTTCGAAGGGGGCAAGATTATAGCAGCCAGCTGCCGTACCCAGCCACCTGCGGCTTAGAGTAGGTCAATTTATTTGCTAAACTGCGCGCCCTGCTGTTTGCGCGCCTGGCGCGCAAAGGCCCTTTCAAGCGACGAGAGCTCCATGACGCAATCCCTTTACGACAACATTCGCATAGTGCTGGTCAACACCACGCACCCCGGCAATATTGGTGCAGCGGCACGCGCCATGAAAAATATGGGCCTCTCGCGCCTGGTGTTGGTGGCACCCAAGGACTATCCGGCCGACAGGGCCGTCTGGCGTGCCGCCAGCGCCACCGATGTGCTGGACAAGGCTGTGGTGGTGGACACCCTGGAAGAAGCCGTTGCCGAGTGCTCACTGGTGATTGGCACCAGTGCCCGCGGCCGGCGCATCCCCTGGCCGCTGTTGACGCCGCGTGAATGCGGTGACCGGGTGTGGGGCGAAGCCGGCCATCATCAGATAGCCCTGCTGTTTGGCCGGGAAGATCGGGGCCTGACCAACGAAGAGTTGCACCTGTGTCATTACCATGTGCATATACCCGCCAACCCCGAGTACAGCTCCCTCAACCTGGCCGCCGCCGTGCAGGTAATAGCCTATGAGATTCGCATGAGCGCGCTGGCGGCAGAGGCGGGCAAGCCTGTGCATTTTGATGATTGGGACATGCCGCCGGCCGCGCATCAGGATGTAGAGCATTATTTTGCGCACCTGCAAGAAACCCTGGAAAAGTTGGGGTTTTTGACTGCAGACAATCCGCGCCAGACGGTGACCCGGCTGCGACGCCTGTACGGCCGGGTACGCCTGGACCAAATGGAACTCAGTATTCTGCGCGGCGTGCTCACCTCCACCCAGAACTATATCTTCCACGCCGAGCGTAAATTGGCGGCGCTGCAGACAGCGGCAGAAGACCCTGGCGAGTGACGGCAACCATCACCTCGTCCGGTCAACAATAGTTGACTAATTTACTGGGGTATTCGATAATTCGGCGGCACACGGGAGCTTGACTATGCGTTTGACCACCAAAGGCCGCTACGCGGTGACCGCCATGCTTGATCTGGCGCTGAACAGCGGCCAGGGGCCGGTCAGCCTGGCCGACATATCCGCACGTCAGGAAATTTCGCTTTCCTACCTTGAGCAACTGTTTTCGCGATTGCGCCAACACGGCCTGGTCAGTAGTGTGCGCGGCCCGGGCGGCGGTTATCGCCTGATGCGGCCGCTGGCAGAGATTGCCGTGGCGCAGATCATCGACGCGGTCAACGAGTCGGTGGACGCCACCAATTGCGGCGGGGCGGGCAACTGCCAGCAGGGCGAGGTTTGCCTTACTCACTACCTGTGGAGCGACCTGAGCGCCCAAATTCATCAATTTTTGAACGGCATAAGCCTGGCGGACCTTGTGGCCCGCAAGGATGTGCAGGCCGTGTCAACCCGCCAGCTGGTTCGCGAAACCGCCGGTGCGGAAATGATTCAGGTCACCCGGGTCACTTGATCAACGGCGCGCCAGGACGCGCCGGCCCTGTTTTGAACCGCCGATTTTGTAGTGGAGAGCAATGCCCAATCCCATTTATCTAGATTTTGCCGCGACCACTCCGGTAGACCCTCGGGTGGCAGAGCGCATGATTGCCTGCCTTACGGCAGATGGCATCTTTGGCAATCCGGCGTCGCGCTCGCACGTTTACGGCTGGCAGGCCGAAGAAGCGGTAGAGTCCTCCCGCGCCACCGTTGCCGATGCACTGCGGGCAGACCCACGCGAAATTGTCTGGACCAGTGGCGCCACCGAGTCCAACAACCTTGCCATCAAGGGCGTTGCGCAGGCCCGGCAACAGCGCGGCAAACATATTGTCACCGCCATGACAGAGCACAAAGCGGTACTGGATACCTGTCAGGCTCTGGAGCAGCACGGGTTTGAGGTGACTTATCTGCGGCCCGGCCCGCAGGGGCATATCAGTGCGCAGCAGGTAGAAGAGGCCCTGCGCAGCGACACCATCCTGGTGAGCTTGATGCATGTCAATAACGAGACTGGCGTGGTCAATGATGTGGCGGCAATCGGTGCCGTCTGCCGCGCCCGCGATCTGGTGTTTCATGTTGACGCCGCACAGAGTGCCGGCAAGTTGCCTCTGGATACACAGTCAATGGCCATTGATTTGCTGTCAATTTCCGCGCACAAGATTTATGGCCCCAAAGGCTCCGGCGCGCTCTATGTGCGGCGGAAGGCCGATTTACGGCTGGAGGCCTTGATCCACGGGGGTGGGCACGAACGCGGAATGCGCTCGGGCACTCTGGCTACGCACCAGATTGTAGGGCTGGCCGAGGCGCTGGATCTGTCGGTGGCGGCCATGGGCGCCGAACAGGCGGCGATCGGCGCGCTTAGAGAGCGGTTCTGGCAGCAGATCCAAACCCTGCCCGGGGTTCGGCAAAACGGCGCAGGCGCCCGGGTGGCCGGCATACTCAACGTCAGTTTTGGCCAGGTTGATGGTGAAAATCTGTTGATCGCCCTGCGCGATCTGGCTATTTCCAGCGGCTCTGCCTGCACCTCGGCAAGCCTGGAGCCCTCCTATGTCTTGACGTCCATGGGCGTTAGCCGGGAGTTGGCGCACAGTTCGCTGCGGTTCAGTTTTGGCCGCACGACCACACCCGAGGAAGTCGATCGCGCCGCACAGACGGTGTGCTCAGTGGTAACAAAAATGCAAAGCCGCTCGTCTTCCATTACGCGGGCCTGATCATCAAACGCCCGGTAGCTTTCAACACAGGTTGTTAATGTTATGTCGCAAGAGCAAATTGATCGCTTGATCCGAAAGGAATACGCCGCAGGCTTCATCACCGATATTGACTCGGACACCCTTGCGGCCGGCCTCGACGAAAGCGTGGTTGCTTTTATCTCGGGCAAAAAAGACGAGCCACAGTGGATGCTTGAATGGCGCCTGAAAGCCTACCGCGCCTGGCGGGAAATGGTCGAGCCTGAGTGGGCGCATGTGCGTTACCCAAAGATCGACTTTGACGCCATGTCCTATTATTCCGCGCCCAAAAGCATGGCCGATCGTCCGCAAAGTCTGGACGAGGTAGACCCGCAACTGCTGGAGACCTACAAAAAGCTGGGTATCCCCCTGCACGAGCAGGAAATGCTGGCCGGCGTCGCCGTGGATGCAGTGTTTGACTCTGTCTCGGTTACTACCACCTTCCGCGCCAAGTTGGCGGAAGCCGGGGTGATCTTTTGCCCCATCTCCGAGGCCGTGCGGGAATACCCGGAACTGGTGCAAAAATACCTGGGCAGCGTGGTTCCGCAAAAAGACAATTTTTACGCGGCGCTCAACAGCGCGGTGTTCAGCGATGGCTCCTTCGTCTATATCCCCAAGGGCGTCAAGTGCCCCATGGAGCTTTCCACCTACTTCCGCATCAATCAGTCCAACACCGGTCAGTTTGAACGCACCTTGATCATTGCGGATGAAGGCAGTCAAGTCAGTTATCTGGAGGGCTGCACGGCACCCATGCGCGACGAAAACCAACTGCACGCCGCAGTGGTGGAGCTGGTGGCGCTGGACGGTGCCTACATTAAATATTCCACGGTGCAGAACTGGTATCCGGGCGATGCCGAAGGCAAGGGCGGCATTTACAATTTTGTAACCAAGCGGGCCGTGGCTCACGCCAATGCGCGAGTGTCCTGGACCCAGGTAGAGACCGGCTCGGCGGTGACCTGGAAATACCCCAGTTGTGTGCTGAAGGGCGACAACAGCGTGGGCGAGTTTTATTCGGTCGCACTGACTAACAATTTTCAGCAGGCGGACACCGGCACCAAGATGATTCACCTGGGCAAAAACACCCGCTCAACCATTATCAGCAAGGGGATTTCTGCCGGGCGCAGCTCCAACGCCTATCGCGGCCTGGTGCACATGAACCCGGGCGCCACCGGAGCACGCAACTATACCCAGTGCGACTCGCTGTTGATTGGCGATAAATGCGCAGCCCACACCTTTCCCTATATTGTCAGCAAAAACCCTTCGGCGGTGGTGGAGCACGAGGCGACGACGTCCACGGTCAGTGAAGAGCAACTGTATTTGTGTCAGCAGCGCGGTATAGACGCTGAAAAGGCCGTTTCCATGATCGTTAACGGCTTCTGCAAAGAGGTATTCAAAGAGCTGCCAATGGAGTTTGCAGTGGAGGCGGGCAAGCTGCTGGAAGTGAGCCTGGAAGGATCAGTGGGTTAAATTAGGCGACCGGAGACGAGTTTAGATGTTATCAATTAAAAATTTACACGCCGATGTGAACGGCGGGCCCATTTTGAAAGGGTTGAATCTGGAAGTGAGACCGGGGGAAGTGCACGCCATTATGGGGCCCAATGGGTCCGGCAAAAGCACCCTGGGCCACGTTCTGGCCGGGCGCGAGGGTTACGATGTCACGCAGGGCGAGATTCGCTTTGACGGTCAGGATCTGTCAACCATGGAGGCTGAGGTCCGCGCCCGCGAAGGCCTGTTTCTGGCGTTTCAGTACCCGGTGGAAATCCCGGGCGTCAGCAACATGGAGTTCCTCAAGGCGGCGGTTGACGCCATTGCCGAGCATCGCGGGCAAAAGCCGCTGGATGCCATCAGTTTCATGAAAAAAGCTCGTGAAGCGTGTAAAACCGTGGATTTGGAGCAGTCCTTCCTGAAGCGTGGCGTCAACGAAGGGTTTTCCGGAGGTGAAAAAAAGCGCAACGAGCTCATGCAGATGATTCTGCTGGAGCCCAAACTTGCCATACTCGACGAAACCGACTCCGGGCTGGATATTGACGCGCTGCAGGTGGTGGCCAATGGCGTGAACGCGCTGCGTGCACCGGACCGCTCATTTGTGTTGGTGACGCACTACCAGCGGCTACTGGACTACATTGTGCCAGATTATGTGCACGTACTGGCCGGCGGAAAGATTGTGAAATCCGGCGATAAGTCACTGGCGCTGGAGCTTGAGAAAAAAGGCTACGGTTGGTTGACCGGAGAGGTTGCCTAGATGGGGGATATGATCCAACAACTGCTGGTGCGACCGGCCCCTGCGGCTCCGGAGTGGCTGCATGCCGTGCAACGCAGCGGAGGCGAGTGTCTACAGGCGGCCAGTTGGCCCGGCCGCAAGACCGAGAAGTGGTTGTACCTGAACCTGCGGCCGCTGGAGCAGGGTGGCTATACCCATGCGCCGCTGCCGGCCCCGGTGCCCCCCGAGCTGAGCGTGCATTTTGCCGTGGAGCAACTGGAGGCGTTGCGCCTGGTGTTTGTGAACGGCCGCTTTGCCCCGGAGCTGTCGGCAGTGGGCGAGTTGCCCGCCGGCGTGACGCTGACCTCCTTTGCCGACGCCACAGCGGATCAGGCCCGGTTGATTCTGCAACATTTGAACACGGCCGCTGACAGCGACCAGCACCTGTTCGCCGCCGCCAACAGCAGTCAGTTGGCGGACGGTACTTTTTTGCATCTTGCGAAGAACGTGGAGCTGAAACAGCCGGTACAGCTGGTGTGGTTGACCACGCCGCAGGCGCGTTCCTTCCACGTTAATCAGCGTCTGCTGGTGGTGCTGGAGAGCAATGCGCGTGCGCAAGTGATTGAGCAATTTGTCAGCTCCGACGAGCCGCAAACCAGCTTTACCAACGGCGTCACCGAGCTGTGCCTCAAGGATGGCGCACGGCTGGAGCACTACCGCGTGCATCTGGAAGAGGAAAACGCGCTGCATATCGGCGGCGTGCACGCCTCTCTGCAGCGGGATGCCCATTTAGGCAGTTTTCACCTGGCGCGCGGCAGCCTGTTAAAGCGCATTGATCTGGTGGTGAACTATTGGGGCCCGGGTGCGCGCGCGGAACTGAACGGCGTGTATCTTCCCAAAAACCAACAGCAGGTGGATTACCACACCTGCGTAGAGCACCGGGTGCCGCACTGCACCACCGCGGAGGTGTTTCGCGGCATAGTGGCCGACCGGGCGCGCGCCATTTTCAACGGCCGTATTCACATTCACGCGGATGCTCAGAAAACCCTGGCACAACTCAGCAACAAAAACCTGCTGACCAGCGACAAAGCCGAGGTGTACACCAAGCCCGAGCTGGAAATCTACGCCGATGATGTGCAGTGCGCCCATGGCGCAACCGTGGCACAACTGGATAAGGGTGCGCTGCACTATATGCTTACCCGTGGCATTCCCGAGCAGGAAGCCCGGGTGATGCTCAGTTTTGGATTCATCAATGAGCTGATCAATACCATACCCCTGGCGCCCCTGGCGGACTACCTGCGGCCACAATTGGCGCAGCACTTTGCCGCAGACCGGTCATTGATGAGGCACATTGCATGAGTCAGGTTTCTGGACTTCAGCCGCAGCCTTTGGATGTTGAGCAGATCCGCGCGGATTTTCCCATTCTGCATCAGCAGGTCAACGGTGAGCCGCTGGTTTATTTGGACAACGCAGCAACCACCCAGAAACCGCTGGCCGTCATCCATGCCATTACAGACTACTACACGCGCTACAACGCCAATGTGCATCGTGGCGCCCACGCGCTCAGTGACCGCGCCACCGAGGCGTTCGAGTCCTCTCGGGTAAGAGTGGCGGAATTCATCAACAGCCCCAGCCCGCAACAGATCATCTGGACTCGCGGCACCACGGAGGCGGTCAACCTGGTGGCCAGTTGCTGGGGCCGCAGTCAACTTAAAGCGGGCGACCGCATTCTGGTGCCGGCACTGGAGCATCATTCCAACATTGTGCCCTGGCAGATGGCGGCCCAGGCGGTGGGCGCAGAGGTGGTGCCCATTCCGGTGACGCTTGACGGCGAAATAGACCTGCAGGCAATGGACGGGCTGTTGGATGAACGCGTGAAAATGGTGGCGTTCAATCACGTGTCCAATGCCCTGGGCACCGTCAACCCGGTACAGGCCATTGTTGAACGCGCGCGCGCTGTTGGTGCCAAAGTATTGATAGACGGTGCGCAGGCGGTAGCGCATATGCCAGTGGATGTGCAAGCGCTGGGTTGCGATTTTTACGCCTTCTCCGCGCACAAGGTATTCGGCCCGACCGGAATTGGTGTGCTCTGGGGGCGTGAGGCATTACTGGATGCCATGCCGCCGTATCAGGGTGGCGGAGAGATGATAGAAACCTGCAGTTTTGCCGGCACCACTTACAATCAGCTGCCTTATAAATTTGAAGCGGGAACGCCGGATATAGCCGGTGCCATAGGTTTGGCGGCAGCGCTGGCCTACCTGGATAGCCTGGACCGCGCGGCGCTGATGCGTCACGAAGCCGAGCTGCTCCAGGCCTGTATCGAGCAGGGCGAGGCCATGGGCTTACAGCGCATTGGCCGCCCGCAAAAAAGCGCCGGGGTTTACAGCTTCATGCTGCCCGGTGCTCATCCCGCAGACGTCGGTACGCTGCTGGATCAACAGGGGGTGGCAGTGCGCACCGGCCACCACTGCGCCCAGCCACTGATGGCGCACTACGGCATTCCAGGTACGGTGCGGGCTTCGTTTTCCATTTACAATACCCACGCTGAAGTCAAGCGTTTGTTTAGCGCGTTAACAAAAGCAAAGCGTTTTTTGCTTTGAGGTTCAGGCGAACATGGCAACAGTAGAAACATTTGAAATTGATCCGGCGGCGGTGGCTGAGTCCATCTCTGCAACACCGGCGGCGCTGGCGCACTTGCGCAAACAGCTGGACAAACAAGGCAAGCGCGCATTGCGCCTGAGTCTTAAGCAAAGCGGTTGCACCGGTTTCATGTACGTCATTGAAGAAATTGACGAGCCTGCGGCAACGGACCAGAAGCGCGAACTGGGCGAGGGCATACTGCTTTACGTGGACGTCAACCAGTGCGCGGGCCTGCGTGGGCTGGAGATTGACTATCGCCAGGAGGGGCTCAACCGCAACCTGGTCATGAACAATCCCAATGTCAAAGACGCCTGCGGTTGCGGCGAAAGTTTCAGTTTTCAATAAGACGAGTCACTATGTCAGAGCAACGATTAGTCGCCACTGTACGCGATTGCCCGGCACGTCTGGTGCCGGTGGGCGACGCGGTCACCATACCTGCCGGCAATTTCATCACTATCACCCAAAGCTTGGGCGGCAACTATACGGTTGTTTATCAAGGTAACATGCTGCGCGTGGACGGCACAGATGCCGACGCGCTGGGGTTGGAGCGCTACGAGCTGAGTTTCGAAGACCGCGGAGATGACCAGATACACGAAGATCAGGTCTGGCAGGCTTTGGAGACCGTGTACGACCCGGAGATACCGGTAAACCTGCGAAGTTTGGGGCTGATCTACAGCCTTGAGATTGACCAGGCGCAGGGCAAGGTCAGCGTAGCCATGACCCTGACCGCGCCCGGCTGTGGCATGGGACCGGTGCTGGTGGGCGATGTAAAGCACCGTATCAAGATGGTGCCCAACGTCAAGTCGGTGGAGGTGGAGCTGGTATTTGACCCGCCCTGGCACCGGGATATGATGTCCGAAGAAGCGCAACTGGAGACCGGCCTGTTTTATTAGG
>CAYNST010000058.1:0-15975 GCA_964399955.1 uncultured Cellvibrionaceae bacterium
CTAGGGTCTGTAGAAAAACTAATCGAAGGCTCAAAGGTCTACAGAGGTCATAACTAATAAGCTCAGGCCGCGATTGCTTAACCTGCGTCCAGATGTACGCAGAGCAAGGCGTAAATTGGGGTTGCTGGCACAATGTTGAGCACCTCCTGCGTTGTACTTTTGGGGGCAGCCTTTTCAGCCGTTTCATCCTGTTTGCGCCAGGGAGAGAACCATTTTTTCCTGCAGTTCTGAGCGGATCTGGCCGTGCGCTGATCAGCCACCCGAGATCATCCTTCACCTTCAACCACAGAAAGGACGATGATGCCCAACACTTCAATGGTCCAAAAGCGGTCCCTTACCACACTGGTCCTTGTTGTCTCGATCAGTTTCTTTGCTCCCTGGCTGCACGCTCAGCCGGCCGAAGCCGCCGAGGGCAAGCCCAAGGTTCCCGTCATCAGCAGTCACGCCATCGCCATGCACGGGGAGATCAAATACCCGGCAGATTTCAAACACTTTGAATACGTGTCGCCGACTGCCCCCAAGGGCGGTACCCTGCGGCAGGCGGCCATGGGCACCTTTGACAGCCTTAACCCGTTCATCACCAAGGGCACGGCGGCCACCAGCATTGGTTTGCTCTACGACACGCTGACCACCTCCTCCAGCGACGAACCTTTCACCCAGTATGGTTTGGTGGCCGAGCGTATAGAATACCCGGAAGACCGCAGTTGGGTGATGTATCACTTGAACCCCAAGGCGCGGTTTCACGATGGCACACCGATCACGGCGGATGATGTGGTCTTCACCTTCAATACCCTGGTTGAGAAAGGCGCACCATTTTACGGTTATTATTACGGCGATGTTGAGGCGGTCGAAGCACTGGATGCACGGCGGGTGAAGTTCTCTTTCAAAGATGCAGAAAACCAGGAGCTGGCACTGATTGTTGGCCAGTTGCCGGTGCTGCCCGCGCATTACTGGAAAGATAAAGAATTTGACCGCACCAGTCTGGATAAGCCCTTGGGCAGCGGGCCTTATCGGGTGCAAAGTTTTGACGCGGGACGCTCCATTACCTACGAGCGGGTTGCGGATTATTGGGCCAAAGATTTGCCTGTCAACGTGGGCCATTACAATTTTGATCGCTTGCATTTTGACTATTACCGCGACGACACCGTGGCCATTGAAGCGCTGAAAGCCGGGCAGTTTGATCTGCGGCGCGAGCGCATTGCCCGGGTGTGGCACAGCAGCTACGACACGCCCGCTGCGGCGCGCGGCGACCTGGTGAAGCAGGAGATCCGCGATTATAGCCCCCGGGGTCTGCAAGGCTTTGTGATGAACACCCGCCGGGCGCCCTTCGACAACATCAAGTTTCGCCAGGCGATGAACTACGCTTTTGATTTTGAATGGTCCAATAAAAACCTGTTTCACGACAGCTACACCCGGGTGGACAGCTTTTTCTTCAACTCCGACCTGGCCTCCAGTGGCCTGCCTGAAGGGCGTGAGCTGGAGATTTTGCAGCCGTTCAAGGATCGGTTGCCGGAGAGCGTATTCACCACGCCCTATGTAAACCCCAAAACCGACGGCAGCGGCAACAACCGCGACAACCTGCGCCGGGCACAACAACTGCTGCGCGAGGCGGGTTATCAGGTTCAAGGCGGCAAGCTGATAGATCCTAAAACCAAGCGGCCAGTAAGCTTCGAGTTCTTATCCTACGACACCGCCTCCGAACGCATAATCAATCCCTATATCCGCAATCTAAAGCGTCTTGGTATCGACGCAAACTTGCGCAACGTCGACACATCTCAGTACATCAACCGGGTGCAGGGGTTTGACTATGACATTACTGCGGTTGTGCTATCGCAAAGCCAGTCACCGGGCAACGAACAGCGGGATTACTGGTCGTCCTCGGCGGCTGCCAAGGAAGGCTCGCGCAACTACGGTGGCATCAGCAACCCGGTAGTCGACCAACTGGTAGAAATGGTGGTCAATGCACCCGACCGCGAGGAGCTGGAAATTCGCACCCGGGCGCTGGATCGCGTACTGCTGCACCATCATTTGGTCGTGCCGCAATGGACCGTCATCTATCATAGACTGGTTTATTGGGATAAATTTGGTCAGCCAGAACTACCACCGCGTTACGACTCCACCTTCTCCACCGGGCTGATGACCTGGTGGTTCGACCCGCAGAAGGCCCAACGCCTGCAGCGCCGTCAGCAAGCCCAGCTACAACAGCAACAGTAACCAGGGGCCTATCGGATCTATGGGAAGCTACGTTCTTCGCCGTTTGTTGCTGATGATCCCAACTTTGCTGGGCATTTTGTTGATCAACTTTGCCGTGGTGCAGGTAGCGCCCGGCGGCCCGGTAGAGCAGATGATTTACCGCATGCAGGGCCACGGTGACGATGCGGCCAGCTCCCGCATGGGTACCGGCAGCGAGACGGCGCAGGGCAGCGAGAGCCGTCACGGAGCCCGGGGCTTGCCGCCGGATATTGTCGAGCGCATAGAGGCCATGTACGGTTTTGATAAACCGGCCCACCAGCGCTTTTGGGATATGCTCAGCAGTTATGCGCGCTTTGATTTTGGCGAGAGCTTTTACCGCAACGCCACGGTGCTGGAGCTGATAAAAGAAAAGATGCCGGTGTCGATTTCGCTGGGGTTGTGGAGCACGCTGATTATCTATCTGATCTCCATACCGCTGGGCATTCGCAAGGCGATGCAGCACGGCAGCCGCTTTGATGTGATCAGCAGCAGCATTATTGTGATGCTCTATGCCATACCCGGCTTTCTGCTGGGTATTTTGTTGATAGTGCTTTTTGCCGGCGGCACCTATCTGGACTGGTTTCCTCTGCGCGGTTTGACGTCCGCCAACTTTGAAGAGCTGAGTTGGCTGGGCAAGATCGGTGACTACTTCTGGCACCTGGCATTGCCGCTTACCGCCTACACCATTGGCGGTTTTGCCACCCTCACCATGCTTACCAAAAACTCGTTTCTGGATGAAATCAACAAGCAGTATGTAGTGACCGCCCGCGCCAAGGGCTTGGGCGAGCAGCAGGTGCTGTATGGCCACGTCTTTCGCAACGCCATGCTCATCATTATCGCCGGCTTCCCCTCGGCGTTCGTCAGCCTGTTTTTCGCGGGCTCGTTGCTGATTGAGGTGATTTTTTCTCTGGACGGGCTGGGGCTGCTGGGCTTTGAGGCGGTGGTCAACCGCGACTACCCGGTGTTTTTTGGCACCTTGTTTATCTTCACGCTGCTGGGGCTGGTGATCAAGCTGGTATCCGACCTGGTGTACGTATTGGTGGACCCGCGCATTGACTTTCAGAGCAGGGGGAACTGATATGACGTTAAGTCCAATCAATCGCCGCCGCTTTGAGACCTTTCGCCGCAATCGCAGGGCCTGGTGGAGCACCCTTATTTTTATGACGGTATTCGTGCTGTCCATGGGTGCGGAGTTCATCGCCAATGACCGTCCGCTGCTGATTCGCTATCAGGGGCAGTTCTACTTCCCTGCGGCGGTGGATTATGTAGAAACCGACCTGGGCGGTGACTTCGAAACCAGCGCGGATTACCACGACCCCTGGTTTTTGGAGCACATTGAGAGCAACGGCTGGATCATTTGGCCGCCGGTGCCCTACCACTACCGCACCCACATCAACGATCTGCCCGGCCCAGCTCCTTCACCGCCCAGTTGGGACAACTGGCTGGGTACGGATGATCAGGCGCGGGATGTATTCGCGCGGGTCATCTATGGCTTCCGCATATCCGTGCTGTTTGCTTTGTTACTGACCATTGGCAGCGCGGTGTTTGGCGTACTGGTGGGGGCGGTGCAAGGCTATTACGGCGGCAAGGTGGACTTGTTCGGCCAGCGCTTTCTGGAAATCTGGAGCTCCTTGCCAGTGCTGTTTTTGCTGATCATTCTGGCGAGCATCATCACGCCCAACTTCTGGTGGCTCCTGGGTATCATGTTGCTGTTCAGCTGGACCTCCCTGGTGGATGTGGTGCGTGCCGAATTCCTGCGCGGCCGCAATCTGGAATATGTGCGTGCGGCGCGGGCATTGGGGGTGAACAACCGGCAAATCATGCTGCGGCACATTCTGCCCAATGCCATGGTAGCCACGCTGACGTTTTTGCCGTTTCTGCTGACCGGCGCCATCACCACGCTCACCTCGCTGGATTTCCTGGGCTTTGGTTTGCCGCCGGGGTCCGCCTCTTTGGGTGAACTGGTGGCGCAGGGCAAAAACAACCTGCACGCCCCCTGGCTTGCACTCAGCGCATTTGGGGTGCTGTCACTAATGTTGACCCTGCTGGTATTCATTGGCGAAGGCGTGCGCGATGCCCTCGACCCGCGCTTGATCAACAAGGGGTGAAAACTCAATGACAGAACAGGCTCCGCTGCTGCAAGTGCAAAACCTGTCGGTGAGCTTCGGGCAGGCCGACAAAGCGCAAACCGTGGTGCGCAACGTCAGTTTTTTTGTTAATCAGGGTGAGACACTGGCATTGGTGGGTGAATCTGGCTCGGGCAAGTCGGTGACGGCTCATTCCATCATGAAGCTTCTGCCTTACCCGCTGGCCTGGCACCCGCCAGAGAGCCAGATTCTGTTTAAGCAGCAATCCCTTCTGCAACTGTCCGATAAGGCCATGAACCGCCTGCGCGGCAATCAGATTGGCATGATCTTTCAAGAACCGATGACCGCCCTTAATCCACTGCATACGGTTGAGAAACAGATAGGCGAGGTTCTGCTGTTGCACCGGGGCTTGCGCGGTGAAGGACTGCGCAAAGCGGTGCTTGAGCAACTTGAGCGGGTAAAAATTCCCAATCCCGCCAGCAAACTCAAGGCCTACCCGCACGAGTTGTCCGGCGGCCAGCGTCAGCGAGTGATGATTGCCATGGCGCTGGCCAACCAGCCAGCCCTGTTGATTGCCGATGAACCTACCACGGCCTTGGACGTTACAGTTCAGAAACAAATCATGGAGCTGTTGCGGGAGCTGCAAGGCGAATTGAACATGGCCATGCTGCTGATTACCCACGACCTGGGTGTGGTGCGCCACTTCAGCGAACGCGTGGCGGTTATGAACCAGGGGGAGCTGGTGGAGCAGGGTGATCGCCAGGAAGTATTCAACGCGCCCAAACACGACTACACCCGCAAGCTGCTGGACAGCGAACCCCGAGGTAAGCCTTTACCGCTGGAGCCAGGGGCACAGGCAGTGCTGGCCGCCCGGGAGCTCACCGTGCGCTTCCCGTTGCACAAGCCTTTTCTGCGACCGGTAAGCCAATACCTGACGGCGGTGAATGCGGTAAACCTGAAACTTCAGAAAGGCGCCACCCTTGGCATAGTGGGGGAGAGCGGCTCGGGCAAATCCACCCTGGCCATGGCGTTGCTGCGCTTGCAGAGCAGCAGTGGCGACATCGTATTGCACGGGCGCAATCTGCAGGGTTTGAACCAGGCGCAGTTGCGGCCCATGCGGCGCCAGGCGCAGGTGGTTTTTCAGGACCCTTTTGCCAGCCTTAGCCCGCGCATGACCGTGCAGCAGATCATTGCCGAGGGCCTGCAGGTGCACACCGACAGCAGCCGTGACACCATTGAGGCTGCCGTTATTCAGGGCCTGCGTGATGTAGGCCTGGACCCGGAGGCCCGCCACCGCTACCCACATGAGTTTTCCGGCGGCCAGCGCCAGCGTATCGCCATTGCCCGCGCACTGGTGCTCAACCCGGAGATTATTTTCCTCGACGAGCCCACATCCGCACTGGATCGGGCGGTTCAGGTCCAGGTCATTGACCTGCTGCGCGACTTGCAGGCCCGCTACGGCCTGTCCTACGTGCTGATCAGTCACGACCTCAAGATCATCCGCGCGCTTAGCCACGACATCATCGTCATGCGCGCCGGCGAGGTGGTGGAGAGCGGGCCTGCGCGGGAGGTATTGGACAATCCCAAAGAAACCTATACTCAGGAGCTGCTGGCAGCAACCTTAAACCTGTAGAGGGCAGTGCGGCGGCTTGCCTGGCTGCCGGCCACTGCGGCACGGGGCCAAGGGGGGGCATCAAAGTGAAGCGGGGCGGGATCAGGCCCAGGGGCGGGCTGTAAACCCGCCAAACAGAGTCAGCCTGCCGGCATCAATGCACTGTGGCAGATGCGGCCATTTGAATGGGCGGTGGAATGCGCGGCAGCTCGCTTTTCTGTGCGCCCGCCTGCTGCAGTACCAGATTGCCGAGGCGAAGAAAACTTGTCAGCAACTGGTGCACCGAGGTGAGCAGATATTCCGTATCCTCGGCATTCAAAACAACCGGTTTGACAGACTGCGCATTTTTCATGTGGAACTACCCTCATAAGGCCTGAAGCACTCGATGCGCAAAACGTGGCAGCACAGGAGGCTTCACAGTGGCAAAACAACGGTGCAGTTGCAGCACCTCTTCTGAAAAACTTAGCAGCATGCAAAGAGGATATCCAATATTTTTGCTCATAATCTGACCGGCTGCGGTCTCCACGGGCACAGCTTGCGAAGTCAGTCGCAGAGCTGTTTTTTGCTCAACAGGCGTTGGGAACCCGCAGTCCTGCGGTCAGGTGCGGTGACAAAAGCAATATGGTGAGGGTGGGGGTGATCGCAGATACGCACAACCTGCTTCGGCCACAGGCTGTACAGGCCCTGCAGGGGGTAGATTTGATACTGCACGCCGGGGATATCGGCAGCCTGGACCTTGCCCTGCGCCTGGAAGCCATAGCGCCGCTGCGGGCGGTGCGCGGCAACGTGGACAAGGGTGAGTGGGCGGAAGCCTTCCCTGCGGTTTTGCTGGTGGAGGTGGGCAAAGCGCGCATCTACATGCTGCACCGCCTGCAGGATCTGGCGCTAAATCCCCATACACATGAGTTGGACGTAGTAGTAAGCGGCCACTCACATAAGGCGGAGCTGGCCACGCGCGAGGGCGTGCTCTACCTCAACCCGGGCAGCGCGGGGCCGCGCCGCTTCAAGCTGCCGGTTACTTTGGCCATTCTGCACATTGACGACTCGGGGTTGCGGGCAGAGCTGGTGCCGCTGCTGCCCCACTAGCCGCGCCCAACCGCCAAGGTCTCAGGTTTGCTGGCTAAAATTCCAGACAAATCTTGCCAAAATGGCGCCCGCTTTCCTGGTAGCGGAAGGCATCGGCAATCTGCTCCAGGGCAAAGCTGCGGTCAATCACCGGGCGCAAGCCCGTAGCTTCTATGGCGCGTACCAGGTTCTGCTGATCCCGACGACTGCCTACAATCAGGCCCTGCAGGCGGGCCTGCCTTGCCATCAGCCGGGCGGTGGGCACTTCGCCCGCTACGCCGGCAAGTACGCCAATCAAGGCAATATGACCACCAACGCGTACGGCCTGGATAGACTGCGGCAGGGTGCCGGCGCCGCCAACTTCAATCACCTGGTCCACGCCGCGGCCGTCTGTCAGTTCCCTGACACGCCTGCCCCAGTCAGGCTCATCGGCGTAGCTCAGGGTATGGTCAGCGCCCAGTGCCTGCAGCCGCTCAAGCTTGGCGGCGGAGGATGACGTAGCAATTACTCGGGCGCCCATGGCCTTGGCAATCTGCAGCGCAAAAATTGAGACCCCACCGGTGCCCAGGGTCAGCACCGTATCTCCCGCCTTCAACCCGCCATCCACAACCAGCGCCCGCCAGGCGGTAAGCCCTGCAGTCGTCAAGGTGGCCGCTTCTGCGTGACTGTAACCTTCGGGTGCAAGCGTGAACCAAGTGGAAGGGCATACTACCCACTCCCGCGCGTACCCGTCGACGCCATCGCCGGGCGTGGTGCTGAAATCGCCAACCTTTGCCGGCCCTTCGAGCCAGTTGGGGAAAAAGGTGGACACCACGGCGTCTCCGGGCTTGAACCCGCTGACGCCGGCACCGACCGCCTCGACTACCCCGGCTCCGTCGGACATCGGAATCCGGCCGTCTTCAGTGGGCGTAATGCCCTTGACCACGATCAGGTCGTGAAAATTGAGCGAGTTTGCGTGAATGCGGACTCGGATCTCACCGGCACCGGGTTCACCGGGGTCTTCCCGCCCTGCCATATTCAGTTTTTCCAGCCCGCCTGGGCTTGCTAAAGTTACCGCGCGCATACACCGCTCCTGTCTCAGTTTTGTTTAAGCCAAACCGGTTGATTCGCGGCAAGCGCCACTATGGACTTAATACACGAGGACAGTGCGACCTGGAAGGCTGGCAGGTTCAGATATGCATGTCGTTCCTGAAGTCGTCGTCGCCATGCGACAGCCACACCAGGTAGTCGCCGAGCAGGGCCATCTCCCGGATGGGCGCCAGCAGATGTTCAGCGGGGTCTTCTGCCGCGTTCACTGCCGCCAGCACCAGGCCCACCTGGCCTGTCTCGGCATCTACCAGAATGGCTTCTACTTCGCCCACGGCCTCGCCTGTCCCATTGATCACTTCCGTTCCCAGAATGGCATTGGCTATGGCCGGTGGTGCAATTTCGTAGGGCGATACCAGGCGGAAGCGGTGTGAATTTTGATTCACCTTCTCAAAGTAGGTGCCGGTGGTCACGGACGCAGTTTCAGTGTTGGCAATGGTACGCTGAGAATCGCCGGTTTTCTCGTCGTCATGCCAGGCAATGGCAGAGGTTGAGAGCACCAGCGCGATTGCTCCGGCGGTGAGAATTCTGCGCGAAATACGTTCTAAATCTACCTCTTTGTCAGTACCCATTTTGGTACCTCCGTAGTATAAAAAGGCCTGGTTGACGACCGGTTTTCCCGGCCGTTGCAGGGCGTCTGGGGCAACAAACTGCGCAATGAGTTTATGGGTGCTCTGGACCGCGTCTGGTTTTTGTCGCACTAAACGGGCCAAGAATGTGATCACATTAAAAAGTTGATAATTATCAATAAGATACCATCGCTCAGCCCCACTGAATTCCGATGTTACAGGTCGCCAGGGGTGAGCAAGACCCGGGTTTTTGTAAGACTTGCCCGGCGTCGACGGGCCCTTAGTTCTGCTGGCAGCCCAAGGCTGTGGCAACTCTTGAGCAGCGCACATGGCCAAACCGCCTGACACGGCTGCTATTGGATGGACCTGAGTGGTTGTATGTCTGCTTAGAGGGCCTGGTATCCATCAAACGTCAGCAGCAAATCCTCTTTCTTAAACGCGTGCTAGTCTTAATTACATAGCCTCCCGGGCATTACCGCCCGGCGCTACCCGATTAACCCCCAAGACGTTTTTATGCCGCGTTCATTGTTGTTCTTGCAGTGGCTTCGCGTGTTGCAGGCAGCCCGCCTGCGCCAATTAGGTCTGCAGGGCTCCTCCGCTCATTTATCGCCCTTGAACCTGCATCCCCGCCACCAAGTGTCGCCCGGCAGCAGTATGTGCCTGGCTTCGCCAGCGCCGTTCGCGTTTGGCAACCGGCCGCCTGACGCCGGCAAGCGTGTGGCAGTTGTTGGTGCTGGTCTGGCCGGCCTGAGTGCCGCTTACCACTTGCGCAAGGCCGGTGTGCCCGTTCAGGTATATGAATCCTCTGACCGCGTGGGCGGCCGCATACGCAGTGTTTGCGGGGCCGTCGCAGACGGAGTGGTCAGCGACTTGGGCGGCGAGCTGGTCAACAGTGATCACCACGACCTGCGGGCCCTGTTGCGGGAAATGCACATCGAGCTGAAGTCGCGTGACATTGTGAACAACGATGATCCGCCAGTGGGCTATTTCTTTGCCGGCGCTCGCCTCAGTGACGCGGAGGTAGCGGACAGTTTGCGTCCCTTCGCAGCGCAGATCATGTTGGATGCCCAACGGTTGGACGAAGACTGGGATACCTGGGGGCCCCACTTTGACAAACTGTCACTGGCCGAGTATCTACAGCGGCACACGGATTGTCTGACCCCGCCCATGCGTCAACTGATTGAAGCGCTGGTGCGTGTGGAATACGGCGTAGAGCCCGAGAGCGCCTCCTGTTTGCAGTTGCTTTACCTGCTGCCGGTGGTAGCGGGGGAGCACGTGGAATTGTTGAGCTGCGGCGATGAAGCCTGGGTGATAGACGGCGGCTCTGAGCGCTTGGTCCTGAGTCTCTATCAACAGCTTGGTGACCGCGTGCAAACGGGGAAAAAGTTGGGCCGGGTTCAGGCACACGAAGGCGGTTTCACGCTGACCTTCAATCAGCATGAACAGGTTTTCGCCGACTATGTCATCCTCGCGTTACCGCTGCCGGCTCTGCGCCAGGTAGATCTGCAGGTGGATTTGCCCAGTGAGCTTCAGCGTTTCATTCGCGAAGTTGAAATGGGACGCAATGAAAAATTCATCATGGGCTGCCACCGCAGAACGTGGCGGCACAACGCAGCGTTTGCCACCGAATGCTGGAACGACGGGCCGGTGTCTTTGGTTTGGGATTCCAGCGTGCGTGAGCTCAGCTCCACGGTCAGTGGCGCGCTGACATTTTTTATGAGTGGCAAGGAGGTGCCCTGCGGCGACGGTGATATCGAAGCGCAGGGGCAGGCCCTGTCTGCAGCATACGCGGCCATGATTCCGGGCCTGCAAAACAGCAGCAACGGTCGCTACATCCGCACCGCCTGGCACACCACCGAAGGCATCATGGGCGGCTATACCAATCTGAAGCCCGGGCAATACACCGGCTTCGCATCGCGTTGCATGTACGTAGAAGCCGCAGACCCGCAAGCCTGTCAAAATATGCAGGTGGGCCGGTTGCTGTTTGCCGGAGAACACACCAGCGACGAGTACTACGGCTTCATGAACGGCGCAGCCCAGACAGCGCGCCTGGCGGCGACCTGGGTGTTGCGGGACCTTTGCGCTGAGTCTGAACTCACCGCAACGGCATGCAGCAATAACACACACGCCTTTTCGGCGCCTGCTGCGAAAAGGCAACAGCACGCAGGCTGATTGCTCGACGCCCAGGGGCCGCAACTGCTTCAGCTAAGCCCGTGTGTCTCGCCAGCTTTTTCAAGCCGGTCACTCTTTATGTTTCGAGACCACCACCACCTCGGCTCCGGAAGGCAGCCGAACGCGGGTGATGCTCACGCCGATGTCGCGCTGCAAGGCGGGGCTCAGGTTCAGACCGTGGCTGGGCGAGGGGGGCTTTTTTCGCGCTAAAAGCTTGAAAACGCGTTTTAAGAACAACACTTGGCAACTCTCCGTGTAGCAGGCGGAGAATCAAATGCGGGCTGATGGGGGGTGAAGATAAACCGGCAATCCAGACCGCGTTCAATTCGCGGCCGGGATTATCGAAACTAATGAACCGCAGGCAGCGAACGATTGACCACCGCCATTGGGCGGTAGCAGTCAATGTGAAAAGATCGCGTTGTGCCGTTCATAAAACTTCGCATGGGATTGGTGATCGACCGGGGCGTCGACCGGTCCGTGAAGATTACCGCCAGTTGGCGATCTTGACAACCGCTTTGGTCGACGAAGTCAAATTTTTCCGTTCAGCGGTTATTGACCGGCATCAGGCGGATGAGCCAGGATATTTGCCGGCCACCCGGTGCAGGTCTTCTTGCTGAAGCGGGCCGGCCGGGCCTGAATCGCATGCGCTCATGTGAAGCAGCTGCAGTAATTTTTGTTGCTGTTGCCATCATTATCTAAGACGTTCGAGTGGATTGCCCACTTTTTCATGACTTGCCCGCCGTAATCCTATAGACTATGTGCAGTAGTATCGCCGCCGGGCAGTCGTTCCAACCTCATCTGCCCCGCTTCAAAAGTTTTTGCATAAATATTTTTCGCGTTAAAAAATCCTCAGCGTGTAAACGGCCGGACCGGTTCGGGCCCATGCAAAATTCGTTAAAAAATCAGGAGGCAAACATGAGAGTTTTTGAAGAAATGGAGTCACAGGTACGCGGCTATATTCGCTCGTTTCCGGTGGTGTTCGATGTGGCCAAAGGCTCGGAAATGTTTGATGAAAACGATAATCGTTACATCGATTTCTTCGCCGGGGCCGGCACTTTGAATTACGGTCACAACCACCCGCTTATCACTCAGGCGCTGATTGAACATCTGCAACACAACGGTGTGGTCCACGGATTGGATAAAGCGACGGTGGCCAAGCGCGCGTTTTTACAGAAATTTGGCGACACCATACTCAAGCCGCGCAACATGCAGTACAAGGTGCAGTTTACCGGGCCTACCGGCACCAACGCGGTGGAAACCGCTTTGAAACTGGCGCGCATGGTCAAACGTCGCTCCAACATCATATCGTTTACCAACGGTTATCACGGGCTGACCATGGGTGCTCTCGCAGCTACGGGCAACTACTTTTACAAAGATGAATCCTACGGCTCCCGCATCAATACCGCATTCATGCCCTACGACGGTTTTCTTGGGCAGGATGTGGACAGCATAGAATATCTGCGCAAGTTCCTGTCTGACGGCAGCAGCGGCGTTGATCTGCCGGCAGCCGTTATTCTGGAGACCATCCAGGGCGAGGGTGGTGTGAATGTTGCGAGCGTGGAGTGGCTAAAGGGACTGGAGCAACTGTGCCGCGAATTCGACATTTTGATGATCATTGACGACATTCAGGTGGGCAACGGCCGCACGGGCAATTTCTTCAGCTTCGAGCGCGCAGGCATTTCGCCCGACATGATCACCTTGTCCAAATCCATCGGCGGTGGCCTGCCCATGGCGCTGCTGTTGATGCGCCCGGAACTGGATCAGTGGCAGCCCGGCGAGCATACGGGGACCTTCCGCGGCAACAATCTGGCCTTTGTTGCGGCCACCCAAGCGCTGTCTTTCTGGGACAACGACGATCTATCCAAGGCGGTCGAACACAAAGGTGAAATGCTGCGTCAGGAGTTGGAGAAACTGGCGAAGGAGTTTCCAGAGTTCAACCCCGAGGTACGGGGCCTGGGTATGATCTGGGGGCTGGAGCTGTCGCCCGGGGTGGCCGGTGAGTTGTCGAAGGAGGCGTTTTCGCGCGGTTTGATCATCGAAACCGCCGGTGCAGACGACCAAGTCCTCAAATTTCTGCCTTCGCTGCTGATTGAGACGGGCCTGCTGGAAGAGGGCATAGGCATAGTCCGGGATTCGCTTGCCGCTTTGGCCGAGCGGCGCAGAAAAATGCTGACCGGCGAATAAACCCATCTGAGGAGGACTTGCTGCCCACGCCTTTGTTCCACTCGAGAAATCCGGAGGACTGCCTATGACAGACTTCTATATCAGCAAATTTGGCGGCAGCTCAGTAGCGGATGCCAAACAAATCGAAAAAGTGCGCAAGATCGTCGCAAGTGATGCAAGGCGTCGCGTAGTGGTGGTCTCTGGACCAGGGCGTAGCGAAGAAGGCGAGCAGAAAGTTACTGATCATCTGATCAATATAGCCACCAGTGGCGAGCATTTTTTCAACCAGCGCATGACTGTGTCGGCGGCCCAAAGTCGCGACGCGGTGATCGGAAAATTTACCCGAATCGTTGAAGAACTGGCCGTGGATGGTGGGGAAATTCTGACGGCTTTGAAAAAAGATCTGGACTCCAAGCTTGCTGGCGACCAGCGCGTGGCGTTTCTGGCGTCCCGTGGTGAGCATTATAATGCGCGCATCATTGCCGCCTATTTCGCAAAACGCGGTATGGAAGCCCGGGCTCAGTTGCCGGAGGACTTTGGGCTGTTGGTCACCGATAATTATTTAAGTGCTAAAACGCTGGGCCAAGCCTACCAAAACATGGCGAAGTTGGAGGAGTATCCCGGTATTTCTGTGGTCCCGGGTTATTACGGCGTTACAGAAAAAGGCGATATCGCCGTATTCTCCCGCGGCGGGTCGGATCTGACCGGGGGTGGATAACCTACGCCCTGGATGCGGACATCTACGAAAACTGGACGGATGTCAGCGGGGTTTACGAAGTGGATCCGCGTATCATTCCCACGGCCCGCGCCATTCCCCGCCTGACCTTCAAAGAAATCCGCTTGTTATCCAGTAAAGGCTTCAACGTTTTTCACTTGGATGCCATGCTCAAGTGCCGTGACCGCAAGATTCCCATTAACATCCGCAATACCAATGCGCCCCACGAGCCGGGCACGCTGATCCTTAATGAGCGGGTGCCGGAGGAGGGCGTAGTTGGAATTGCCCGTCTGGACAACATGTCCTACATCCATATCGAAAAAGACATGCTTGGCGAGGAGATAGGCTTTACCGCCGCATTGCTGCAGATATTTCGCGATTTTCGCATCAATACCTACCACTATCCAACGGACAAGGACGACATAACCGTGCTGGTCAGAAAGGAGGATCTTCTGGGCAGCATCAACGACCTGCGACGCGTAATTGAAAAGCGCTTGCAGCCCGACAGTATGAGCGTAGTGTACAACCTTTCGGTTATCACCCCGGTAGGCACAGGTCTGAAAGGCAACTCCTATCCGATCATTGATGCTTTGCGAGCTCTGGGGGACGCGCATGTGCCCATAGAGCTGATCGATCAAAGCCCCTCGCAAATTTGTTTCCACATCGGCGTCAATCAGAACCTGGCGGATCAGGCAATGCGCATATTGTATGAAGCCTTGATTGCAAGGAAATAGGTGTCGTCAGCCGGGTGGGGTCAGCAGTCCAGAAGTCGCTGGGCCCAGTTCCCGAAAGCTTTGGGGTTTGCCTGGGTGCCGGTTGCCGCGCCGCACTGCAAAAAAGCTCCTGGCCAGCTTCTGCGTGAGGAATGCGAGCCTGTTTGCCGACCACGCCATGCCCTTGCCGAGCTTCTACGGCAGCTTTTCTCTGCGGGTGCATTCAAATCCGCACTGTTCACGTACATATACCGGTACTACCATGCAGATCGGGCTGCGCCCGCCTGCGTCAGCGTCGGCTCAGCCCCAGGCTCACACAACCAAACGTTGAACCTTGCTGCCGTAGCTGCTAAAAGACATCCCGATTTGAAAAATCAGACCTATGTGGAGAACTGCATGAAGAACATCAGTCGTGTTATGGCCTGCCTTACAACGTCGCTACTGGCCCCATCGGCGCTCGCCTATTCAGAATTGGATCTGGCCGTGTCCACCGAAGTCATCGCGGTAGACTATCGGCTGCGGGATGAGGAGCGCGGCAGTTTGTGGGGGCTGGGGGCAATGTACAACGATTCCGAAAGTGCATCGCTGTTGTCGGCAACCTTCAACGTTGTGGGTGATGCTACACAAACCAACGATGTACATACCGGCTTGGGCGTGAAGGCGGTGGTGCACAACACAGTGCGCACTGCGGCCTCGCTGGGGTTGGGGGGCTCTGTGCAGTACCGTCCCGCAGAGTTTTCGGGTTTTGGTCTGGAAGGTCAGCTTTATTACGCACCCAATATTTTGAGTGCCAATTCTGAGCAGTATTACGAATTTGTCGCGCGTATCACCTATGACATACATCCCCAAGCCCGTGTATTTGTTGGTTACACTGCGGTGAATGTGCGCTACGACAGGGAGGAGGTCCGAGAAGTTACCATTGAAGATCGGCCAAACCTTGGCTTTACCCTGACCTTTTAAGCCCACAGGTCAGCTTGCGCGGTTCGCCATGCTCTGCAGCGGCCTGCGGGTTAGTTTGACCTAGGTGCATGGACCTGATCTGACGCAGGTAGCCATTCAGCAGATGACTTGACTGTGCAGAAGCGTCAGACGTCATGCAGGGTAAGGAGACCAAAGTGAGCTTACACGTGTAACCATTTGCGCATTTGCTGTGCTCCCCCCCTAGGGTTTCTTTCGCAGGCCTTCATCCTGTTGCAGATGGGGTGAGGCCCTCTTTTTTCAGCCATGGAAATCGATTGTGAGCGGAATAGCTATCAACGACTCATAGTGCGTGCAGCCGGCTGCAGTCACGGAATACACCGCTTGCCCAACGCCCTTCAAAGCCTATTATCCGTACGCGTGCGAGCGCAGATTGTGCGGGAACCCTTTTGCCGACACTGAATATTAATCACGTTCGAATGTCGTCAGATTGCCTGAAAAACGATCAGGTTGCGCATCAGGTGGAATGTGGCCATGCCGCAGAGTGTGAACCGGGTGGGTAAATGTAACCGGTTATCTCGGTATGATGTATTGCTCAAGCAGCGGTTTGCCCGCTCAATGTGGCTGGGCCTTCTGGCGCAGC
>CAYNST010000058.1:16075-17669 GCA_964399955.1 uncultured Cellvibrionaceae bacterium
GCAGCAGTTCATCTTCCAGCAGCAGCTCATCTTCCAGCAGCAGCTCATCTTCCAGCAGTAGTTCGTCTTCCAGTAGCAGTTCATCATCGTCCAGCAGCGGCGCGCCCGTGTGTGACCCCAGCCTCATTACGCCGCAACTGCGCGTAGATGACGCGGCCTGGCAGGAAACCGGCAGTGCCAGTTTCACCCGCTCAAGCGAAGTCACCCTGAGCCCTCAACCAGACGACGAAGAGGGCAGTTGGCAGTGGAGTGGATGTGGCACCTCGGGCGGCAACCGGGAACAGATGATCAGTCCAATGGAGAGCTGTGAGGCCGAAGTCAGTTTCACCAACAGCTGCGGTGCTGAAAGCCATTACCGCTTTGAGCTGCAAGTAGAAGAGGACGGTGCAAGTGGGGGGGAACAGGCCTGTGGTGAAGGCAATCCCCATGCAACGGTTACCGGCAGCCCAGGCAATTACCAGGTTAACGGTGAGGCGGCAGGAGCAAACTACTACGAAGCCATAACCTCCGCCATCCGTAGCCTGTCGTCCGGCCGCAATGCTCCAGAGCGGGTATCGGTAATGGCCGACGGTGCCCTAGGCACCAACTCCATCAGCCTGCCCAGCAATACGGTCTTTGAAGTGTGTGGCACCATGGATGTGGCTGTCTCCCGCGGCAATGGCTCGGTGCAGGCGATAGGTGCGCGCAACGTGTCTGTCCCCCACATGAATATGACCGGCCGCCCCTGGTTTGGTATGCGCTTTGCGGATGTGCACGGTTTGCACCTTGGTCAGATCAACTTGCGTCTATCAAGCGGCCTGGGTATCCGCTTTGAGCGCGACCTGCCCGGCAGCACGGACGTACGCATGGATAATGTGTTTGTATCCGGTACCGACAATCACGGTGTGGAAACCTGGAATGTTGATGGCCTGGAGATTGGCACCGTCACTTTGCGAGATACCGGCTACGCCGGGCTTTTGCTGAACAACACCCGCAATGCCACCATCGAACTGGTTGACGGTGAAAACACCGGTACCGGCACCGGCTATGCAACTTTGCGTTTTGCCAATACCAATGGCCGCATAGGCAACGGCTATCCCACCAATATCTTTGTGGACCGGGTGATCTCCCGCGGGGGCGGCCGAGGGCTGTTCTGCGTATCCAACTCCGGCGGCGCGGAAATCAACCATATTGATTTTGCCAACAACGGTAACAACGCAATCTTGATCGAAAACTGCCACAACATCACCGTGCACGGCGGCACCATCAACCGCGGCGGCGAAGTTCGGTTGGCGGCTCGATCCGAGTTCCCCAATAACAGCGACATTACCATTGCCAACCTTGAGGTCAGTAATAACAGCGTGAATGAGAGCCCATGTGGCAACAATGTCAGCTGGTTCAACGTGACTGTGGAGGGAGGCGACTACAGCGTTTGTGATTAAGCTTTCGGCTCCTCCGGTGACGGCTCGGTTAGCGTCCGGGTGAGCTGAAAAGTCAGGAACCCATCCATGTTAGATGGTGGCCGGCCGGCCACCATCTAACATTAGCCGGTACAGGCTGTGCACATTGCCGCGCCTTTGTTTTCACATCGTCTATTCACCTGCATCACCTGCAT
>CAYNST010000058.1:17769-20838 GCA_964399955.1 uncultured Cellvibrionaceae bacterium
AGAGCAAGCCGCAGCCTGCACACGCTGCTCGGTTGAGCCCGCTACATCCTGCTCTTTGCCCAAGCCCCTGCGGACCAAATGGCCCCTCATTTTTTTACGCCCATTATTATTTGTTAGCTGCCTGACCATAGCCTATCCTGATATAGGAATTTCACCCGTTGCGACGCTGGTGCGAGGTATCGGCGAAGGGCAGGACCATAGCGGTGGTTAACGTCAGCGCTTCCGCCCTTGAGCCTTCGGCTGACCCGCGTTTCCCCGGATCTAATCAAGCAACTGGATCGCAAAATCACGTGCCTTATGCCGCTAGGCAGCGCCCGTTTTTCGGGTTGCTCGGGCGGCTACGACGCCAGATAATCACACCGTCTTCACCTTTGCCAGGGTGCCGACAATAGAGGTATCAGCATGAATCAGGCCGCAATCAACATCGCCATAGATGATGGCTCCACCAACGTCAAGGTAAGTTGGATAGAAGAGGGGACGCTCAAAACCATTATTTCTCCTAATTCTTTCCGTAAAGACTGGAAGAGCGCGGCGCTGCTGGGTGGTCAGAAGATCTATAACTACAGCATAGGCACCACCAAGTACACCTACGACGCCACCTCGGACAAGGCGCTGTCCACGACCCATATTGAATACCAGTACGGTGACCTGAACCTGCTGGCGGTGCACCACGCGCTGCTGCAAACCGGTCTCAAGCCTGGTCCGGTCAATATCGTTGTGACCCTGCCAATCACCGAATACTACAACCCGGATGACTGCCAAAAAAATGAAGCCAAGATAGAAGCCAAGCGCCAGAATCTAAAGCGCGAAATCAACCTTAACAAGGGCGAGCTGTTTCAGATAGTGGATGTCGAGGTCATGCCGGAAAGCCTGCCGGCGGCGATGTCGCATCTGATCAACTCCAAATGTAACGAGTTTACCAAGTCCCTGGTCATTGACTGCGGTGGCACCACCTTGGATATGGGCATCATTGTGGGTGAATTTGACGATGTATCCGCCATTTACGGCAACAACGAAATCGGTGTCTCCATGGTCACCGACCAGGCCCGCAAGGCACTGGCGTCTGCGGACAGCGACTCCAGCTACCTGGTGGCCAACGAACTGATCAAGCGCCGCCACGACATGGAGTTTGTAAAGAGCGTGGTCAATGATGAATCGTGCATCCCGGAAATTCTGCGGAAAATAGAAACCAAGATTCGTGAACTGGGTGAGCAGGTGGCCTACGAGGCGAAAAAATTTGCCAAGAGCCCCAATCGGGTTTATCTGGTTGCCGGCGGTGCTACCCTGATTGAAGCCGCCATCCGCGAGGCCTACGCCACCTTGGGTGACCGCGTGATTTTGATCGACAACCCGCAAACCGCGCTGTCCCGGGAGATGTGCCTATACCGCGCAGACCAACCGCCAGTCGAGCGGGTGGAGCAACCTATTGAGCTTGAGGCCACTGTAGATGGCTAATGCCGCTGCCAAGAAGCTGAACCTGATGCTTCACCTCAATCCGGCAACGTCCCCCGCTGACCGGGTGGCGGTGGATGCGTTGAAGGCGTGGTATGAGGAGTGTAAGCACAGCCACGGTGATGGCAGCAGTGCCGATATCGACGCCGAAATCCGCGTGTTTCATCACGACGTCTACCTGGCGGGCCTGCATCTGTACCGCATAAACCCCCGTCTGTGCCGTCACGTGGCCGAGGCGCTGGGGCAGGGTGAACTCAATATGGCTTCATTGGTGGCCCAACTCCAGGCCTGCGGCCTGTGGACCGCCAGTGCACAGGAGGGCGTTCAAGGTGGGGAGGGCGTTTTTTCTCCTGCTCAGCTACAACAGTTGCAGGAACTGTTGACGCAGGCCTCTGCGGAGTCCAGTGTCACCGCGCCGGCCCCATCCCCAGATCCCGGTTTAAGCAGGCAGTTGGATGAGCAGAAGCTGCAGTTGGACGCGCTGGTTGTGGAACTGCAACAGCTTCGCGCACTGGCAGAGCAGCAGGCGCTGCAGTTACAGCGGCTAAATGGCAGCGGCCCAGTGGCCGCCGTGAAGCCCTCGTCACGCGGACCGGCAGCCGAAGAAATGAACCTGGCCGACATGGCCCCGCAAATCGCGCAGATGCAAAAGATTCGTCAAAAAGGCATTTTTTAGAAGAACCCGCCGCGTGACTTTATAGTTCACCCAGCAACCATTCCGACCGTGTTCGGTTTTTTTCACAGCTCTTGGTATTTGGTGCGATCTACCCTTCCCAAAAATGATGCCACCGCACAAGCAGAACTCGCCACCCGCCAGCGGGCGTCCCTGCCCAACAGGGTGACGCTATCGGAAGCGCGACCGCAACCGGTCTAGCTTGTTGCGGTCTTCATCCGACAACTGTTCATCAATTGCTTCTTTAAGCAGTCCTTCTGCGCGGCCGCGAGCTTCCGCCTCAAACTTGTCCCGCGCTTCGTCGATCAACGGCTGAGCAATGGCCAGTGCCAACTGTTTCCCGGTCAGGCCCTGTTCCCGAGAGCCAAGGTCGCGGCGCTCGATATCCCCAAGTGCCACCGTGCGGTCTTCTATTTGGCTGGATACAATATCCATGGAAATGTTGGTAAAGCGCAAACGGCTCACCATAAACAGCTGTTCGGTGCCAGTGTCGTCCCGCACCTCAGGGTCCTGAGTGCCGACCGACGCACGAATATTGTCCACCAGCTGCTTGATATTGGTGTCCAGCGCACGCTGATGCTCCAGGCGCAGCCGAGCACCGTCAATAACTACCTCCTCCAGAACCAGCACCTCTTCTCGCACGCTGGCAGGCGCAATCTGCAGCGCAACCGTTTGGATTTCCAACAGCGGGTTGTTGCTGAAACCGTCAGGATTGCCGACGGACAAAGCCGATAGTTCGCCGCGACCCTGTCGCAGCGCCAGGCTGACGCCGCCCACTCTTACGTCCGTTTGCGTCACCTGGGAACCCAGATTCTCTATGCCTCTTTTGGCCAGTCCTTCCAGATTCTGAAAAAGAAAAAACGCAGCAATGCCCACAACCAAAACCAATACCAATATGACCGTGCCGGCAATCTTCATTAACTTCATGATGTACATTCCTTCCT
>CAYNST010000059.1:0-20759 GCA_964399955.1 uncultured Cellvibrionaceae bacterium
GAGCGGCGGACGTAGTGGCCGCAAAGCCGCCCGCACAATCAGCCCGGAACCCTTAACCCGCTTAGGAGATATACATCATGATCTTTCGCCAACTCTTTGAACCCATCTCCAGCACTTACACTTATCTACTCGGCTGTGAAGATACCGGCCAGGCTGTTCTTGTGGACCCGGTGGTCAATGCCATTGAGCGGGACCTGGCCGAGCTGTCCCGTCTGGGGTTGAAGCTCGCTTACACTCTGGACACTCACATCCACGCGGATCACATAACCTCCGCTTTGCAATTGCGAGAAAAAACGGGCAGCAAGATTGCCGCCCCGGCCATGGAACGCCTGCCCTGCACCGAAGTAGGTATCGAGCACGGCAAGCCTTTTCAGTTGGGCAGCATAACGCTTGACCCGATCCACACGCCCGGCCACACCGACGCGCATTTTGCCTACCGCCTGAATGATCGCATCTTTACAGGCGACGCCTTGTTGATTGAGGGCTGTGGTCGCACGGACTTTCAAAACGGCGATACCGATACCCTGTATCAAAGCGTCACGGAGAAACTCTTCACTCTGCCGGACGACTATCTGGTGTACCCCGGGCACGACTATCAACAGCGTCGTGTGTCGACCATTGCGCAGGAGAAAGATAGAAATGCCCGCCTGGGTAATGGTAAGAGCCTGGAGGAATTTCGCAAGATCATGAGCAACCTGAAGCTCGCCTATCCAAAATTCATAGACTACGCGGTTCCAGGCAACCGCGAGTGTGGCGTCTGCCCAGCGGATCTTCCGGAGCATTTACAGGAATACTGCCACCGAATGGCTCACAGCCCACAGGGCTAGGCGCGGTGCCCCAATAACTCCAGGCCGGCGTGAATGCCCTCGCCAACCAGAAGGTCGTCCTCCACTATCAACACATACATTTGTTATTGTTTCCGCTGATTTAATCTTCGCTTAATTCGTCACAGCTAATTTGCTGAATCATGATGAAAGACATCGGCACGACCTGAGGATTCACCTATGCTGTCCATTTCCGCCGGCCCGTTCGTCACCACGCCGCACAGACTGTTTTTTGTACTGGCTTTGGCGGCAGCCTTGCTTGTGGGCTGGCTGCATGGACGGCGAGAGCGGATAGCGGTGCAGCCGGTGCTGACGCAAATGGTACTATACGGCCTGCTTTCGGCCCGAATTGCTTTTGTTGGGATTTACTTCGGCGAATACCGGCACCAGCCCTGGCGCATGTTGGATATACGCGACGGAGGATTTTTCTACGAAGTTGGCACCCTGGCTGCGGTCGCCATCGGCCTGTATCACCTTTGGCGATCCCCTCGCATTCGAACTACGCTGGCATTGGCAGTAGCCAGCGGCTTTCTGGTCTGGGGAGCCAGCCTGGGGCTTATCAATGCGATCCGCGTTTCTCAACCGGCAGTGGACGCTCTTGCGCTGACGACACTGGACGGTCGGCAGCAAACCCTTTCGGCGCTACGCGGTAAACCCGTAGTAGTAAATCTCTGGGCGACCTGGTGCCCACCCTGCCGGCGGGAAATGCCGGTGCTGGCAGAAGCGCAACAGCGTGAGCAAGACATTGAATTTGTGTTCGTCAACCAGGGTGAATCAACCACTACCGTCAGCAAGTACCTGTACCGTGAAGGCCTGCAGCTTGAGAATGTGTTTCTGGACACCAAGACCGAATGGTCCAATACGCTTGGTGCCGACGCAATGCCAACCACACTTTTTTTTGACGCGGACGGCATACTGGTAGGATCACATACCGGCGAGTTGTCTGCCGCGAGCTTGAAGGAGGCCATCAGGCGCTACCTGGTGAACGCACGTATCCAATGATGCTGATACTCAATCTATTGAGAAACAGCCTTCGTATCTGTTTCCGGTATTCAGCCAGTCATTCCAGTGGTTTTTGGACGGAACCCCTATAGACGCAATTTGGCTCAACCCAAGGGCTGACGGCAAACTTACATAAGCAAAGTTCAGGGTGTGACATGGCTAACCAGATGAACCTGACCGACGTCTTAGACGGCATGGACGACAAAGCAGAGGGCGACAAATTGACCCTCGGTGAAGTTGTCGACTCTTTTGGCAGCCGGGGATTCGGCCCGCTATTGCTGGCCGTTTCGCTGATTGAGCTACTGCCAACAGGCGCAATACCTGGGGTGCCTACCTTTCTGGCAATCGTAGTTGTCCTTTTGGCAAGCCAACTGCTAGTTGGACGTTCATCGCCTTGGATTCCTCAGAAACTCAGAAACAAAGGTTTCAGCAAAGACAAATTTGCAAAAGGCAGAGATAAGGTCCGGCCGTTCACCCAAAAAGTTGATAAGGCCATCAAACCTCGCCTGGAGCAATTTACCACGCCCTTCGCCGCTCGGTGGGTGGCGGGGATCTGTGTGCTTTTGGCGATGACCATGCCACCGCTTGAGGTGATCCCCTTCGCATCATCACTACCCGCTGCAGCAATAGGATTGTTTGGGATTGGCTTGAGCGCAAAAGACGGGCTGCTTATCTTGATGGGTTTGCTGGTGGCGGTCTGCGCGGCCGCCGGCGCGGTTTACTGGCTGGCTTTTTGACGACCACTTACTTATTAATCGGGCAAGGTCGCGCTCGCCCCCTTCTTTCTCACCCAATCAACTACGCGTCCGTCAGTGCCTCTGCACGGGGTCCCTCGGTAATTTTCACGCTGCAACGCTTCAGTCAACTCGTCGCAACAAATCCCGAACGCGGGGGAGAAACGTCTTGAGCTATCCCGTTTAGTCGGTGGGAGTCCGGATATTGCTGTAACGTGCACTCAACCGACAATCTAGCGCCGGCGTTCCGGTATCTCGCTCAACTCCAGCTTTCGCTAATTGGCACGCAGTCTCATCGGATCACAGAGGACAGACGTAGTAGCAAACTGCTGGAAGCAGCTGGGTTGACGTCGGGCTTTTTAGCCTAGAGGTTTGAAAAAAACGTTGAAGGAGGTGCAATGTGCGTAGCTCAAATAACCTAAGGAATTGTCAGGCACTTCACCCAATCCAGGCAATGCTGCTTGCGGGAAGCATCCCCTTGTTCCTGGGGGGGCTGCTGAGCGACATGGCGTACGCCTCAAGCTACCAGATTCAGTGGAGCAACTTCGCCTCTTGGCTGATTGCGGGAGGCCTTGTTTTTGGCGGCTGTACTCTGCTATGGGCAATAATCAATCTGTTCCGCCCCCGGCATCGAGGACGGCTCTCGATGATTTTCGCCGGCCTCCTGTTGGTAACTTGGGTGGTAGGTTTTTTCAACTCGTTAACGCACGCCAAGGATGCGTGGGCTAGCATGCCTGCGGGGCTTGTTCTTTCGTTCATCGTTGTTTTGCTTGCCTGCGCATCGACCTGGTTAGGCTTCGCCAAATTCGGCGTAGGAGGTGGAAGGTGAGGATCTCAAACCAGTATTCGCAGCTGATCGGAGCCATTGCTTTGGCTGTTGTTATAAGCAGTTGTGGTGGCGAAGATCCGAATCCGGAGCAATACGGATCTGATCCAAGGCTCCCGCAGCCAGAACGCGGACTGCTACCCAGTATGACGATTGCAAAGCCTACCCCATGGGGTGATCAACTGCCTACGGTGCCCAGCGGCTACACCGTTTCTGCCATAGCCACCGGGTTGAAAATTCCTCGTCAGACGCTAGTTCTTCCAAATGGTGACATTTTGGTGGCTGAGGGTAGGGGCGGCAACGTCTCGCCAATGAAGCCGAAGGACATTATAGCTGGGTACATCAAAGCTCGGGGAACTACTCAGGTGGAGAGCGGTGACCGCTTGACCCTGCTGCGGGATGCCGACGGTGACGGCATCTATGAACTACAGACGGTCTACGCTGACAACCTGAACGCGCCTTACGGCTTGGCGTTGGTAGGCAACAACCTATACGTCGCTAACCAAGATGCTCTCGTGCGTTTCGATTACCGTGATGGGCAGATTCGCGCCAGCGGAGCGCCCGAAAAGATAACCGATTTACCATCATTGATCAACCATCATTGGACAAAGGCGCTAGCGGCAAGTACAGATGGTCGCTTCCTCTACGTTGGCAACGGCTCAAATAGCAATATCACTGAACGCGGCATGGTGGCCGAAATTGACCGTGCAATGATATGGGAGGTGGATGCCGAAACAGGAGCACATCGGCCCTATGCCACCGGTTTACGGAATCCCACTGCGCTCGCTATCCAGCCTGGAACGGGTCAACTGTGGGCAGTGGTGAACGAACGTGATGAGATTGGTCCCAATCTTGTGCCTGACTATTTGACTGCGGTTCAGGAGGGCGGATTCTATGGTTGGCCCTACAGCTATTGGGGGCAAAATGTGGATGATCGCGTGCGGCCTCAGGATCCAGACAAGGTTGCTTCGGCAATAGAGCCTGATTACGCCCTGGGATCGCATGTAGCAGCGCTTGGCCTCGACTTCTCAGTACCGGCAATGGGCACCAGATTCACTGACGGCGTGTTCATCGGTGAACATGGCAGCTGGAATCGTAAAAATCCAGTCGGTTATAAGGTGATATTCGTACCCTTCAGCGAAGGCCGACCGGCGGGTCCGCCGATAGATTTCGTCACCGGTTTTCTCACTGCAGATGAAAAAGCCCGCGGCCGTCCTGTTGGCGTGACCGTTGATCCCCGGGGTGCACTGATCGTGGCTGACGACCTCTCCAATACCGTCTGGCGCATTGCTCCCGATAGTCCTCGGTGAGACTGAAGCGTGCTTTACATCGATCGGCAAACGCCACTGGATGAGATGCTGCATACTTCGTGTCCAGATATTTGCGCCAATCGAAGGTTGCGGATTGGTGCCTCTTTTGCATGGGTTTTTGCAGGCGACAACCTCAGCAGCATTTTTGCTTCACCGGCAAACTTTGGAGGAGAGGAGCATGAGCGTCAGCGTAAAGAAGTCCGGCCACTATGAGCTGATCGAAACTACCAAAGGTCATCAGATCCTGAACCTCAATGACGAAGATTATTACGCTTTAGTAAAAGGGGAAAAAGGCGATATTGCCGTCAAGTCGGGTTCGGACCATAAAAAGAAAAAGCTGATCAATCACGGCAAGTTTTATTTTGCAGATTTTTATGATGATCCAGACTTCAACGATGTTCCGCATTTGTTTTTGCAGGACTCAGGCGGCAGGTACCGGGAGTGGATTCTGCCGAATGGCCTACCGTCATCCAGTGACCACCAGAAGAAGTTGGTACGCTCGGACAGGCTGATCAGCAAAAACAAGGTGGAGCGCCATTTGGAAGGAGGTGGCAGCAAGTGCGGCGAAAGGCAGGCTCAGGACGCCATGCCCCCGGCAGGTTCGCAGTCCGAATCTCGGGGACAAAAATCCAAGCCGCGCGGCAAAAGTCCTGCTGACAAAGGCGCGCTGGAGAGCAAGACCAAGTCCCAGCTCTACCAACTGGCAAGGAGGAAGCATGTCGAGGGGCGCTCAAAAATGAGCAAGGAGGAACTGGTAACGGCGCTAAGTTAGGCGGCCGGTTTTTCGTACCGGCAGAAGCCTAAATGCGAAAAATCTGACCTCACCTACTGCATATGTCGCTGCAAGCAGAGCTTCAGCTATTCAAACAACGCACCAACTCGTCCATTGAGAAAGGTTTTGACAGTAGCTTAACCTCAAAATCCAGCTCGTTCGCAACATCGCTGCCGTATCCCGAGGCCAGCACAATTTTGGTATCAGGATCAGCTCCGTGGGCAATAGCTGCCAGTTGCAGGCCCGACATTCCCGGCAGAGATACATCGGTCAGTAATACGTCAAAGGCCCCCTGCAGCCGGCCGATAGCACTTTCCGCGTCGCCAAACCCCTCAACCTCGTGCCCGAGCAAAGTCAGCATTTCACACACCAGTTGACGGAAATTCTCATTGTCTTCAACAAACACAATGCGCAGCGGTGTTTGCGCATCTGCAGTTTTAGACTGGGTAGGTGGCGTGTCCGGCCTGGATGCGTTCTTCACAGGAGTCTCGTCCCCGGTCAGCAGTTCGCGAACCTTTCGCGCTAACTGGTCGCGATCATAGGGTTTGCTGAGCAGATGCAGGCCTGGGTCTAACCGGCCGTCATGCACAATCGCATCCTGGGTATAGCCCGAGGTGAAAAGCACCTTGAGGCCAGGGATCAATTGTTTGGCCTTTTCGGCAAGCTCCGGGCTGCGCAACTGGCCGGGCATTACCACATCGGTAAAAAGCAGATCAATGTCGCGGTTCTGCTCAACAATTCCCAATGCCACCTCGGCATTGTCGGCTTTGATCACGGAGTAACCAAGTCCGGCCAGGGTATCCACCACGGTGGCCTGCACCGAGGGGTCATCTTCCACCACCAGTATGGTTTCACTACCACCGTCTGCCGCCAACGGTCGCGGTGGGGTTACCGGTTGCTCGGGTTCATGGCTGCGGCGCAAATATATCTTGATGGTGGTGCCACAGCCCACTTCACTGAAGATGCGAATATGCCCCTCGCTCTGCAGTACAAAACCGTGCGCCATACTCAAGCCCAGACCGGTGCCCTCGCCTTCCGGTTTGGTGGTGAAGAATGGTTCAAATGCTCTCTCCTTGACGTCTTCGGGCATACCCGGGCCGGTGTCCGTAATGGCCAACATTACAAACTCACCGGCTTGCAAGCCGGGGATTGAACGCACGTATTCATTGTCCAGCACCGCGTTGCTGACTGTAATGGTCAGGCGGCCCTCCCCGTTCATCGCGTCCCGAGCGTTGATCGCCAGATTGAGAATGACGTTTTCCAACTGATTGGGGTCCGCCACCGTGTTCCAAAGGTCTTCCTCTACGTCTGTCTGCACTTCGATGGCGTCGCCCAGGGCACGTTGCAGCATCTCACCCAGACTAAGCATCAGCCGGGCCAGGTTCATAACCTTGGGCTGCAGTGGCTGCTTGCGAGCAAATGCCAATAACTGTGCAGACAACTTGGCGCCGCGGTCTACAGCGGTCATCGCCGTGGCGACCCGTCGTTCGATCTGGGCCGAACCCTTGGCCTCCAATTGCAACAACTGCAAGCTGCCGCGTACAACCTGCAGCACGTTATTGAAGTCGTGGGCCACGCCGCCGGTCAGTTTGCCTACGGCTTCTAATTTTTGAGACTGCACCAAGGCTTCCCTGGCCGCCTCCAGTTCCTTGGCCCGAAGTGCGGCTTGCGCCTCTGCGGTTTTGAGATAGGTCAAATCGCGCAGAAATGCGCTGGAGCCGTAGGCCTCACCATTGTGGAAAGACGCAACCGACAGCTCAACCGGTATCTCGTGGCCGTCTTTGTGCAGTGCGGTGACTTCCAGCCGCTGATTGATCATCGGCCCGGTGCCGGTCTCGCGAAACTGTTGAAAGCCTAAATTGTGCGCGTGCCGGTGCGCAGGCGGTATGACCAACTCGGCAAGATCCCGGCCCACGGCCTCTTCGGAAGACCATCCCAGCGTTTCTTCTGCCTGAAGATTCCAGTCGGACACCCGGCCGTCGGCGCCAATCGCAATGAAAGCATCATTGGAATTATTGAGAATGGCCTTGATGCGGCGCTGCTCCAAGGCTATTTGCACCACCAGCGGTTCTACCCATTTGCGCAACAGAATTGTCCCAATGGCCACAAACACCAGCAGCACCGCCATGAGGATCTGCAGGCGATCGCGAAGAGGCGCGTACAATTCGGCAACGCCTCGCTTGACCATCAACCCCAGTCCGTAGTTGGGAAGAGGCGCAAAGCCCGCCTGCACCGGTTCTCCACGTGGGTCGGTGGTGGTTTCCGCCCCCCACTCCCCTATCAGCGCGCGGGAAACGGAAAAAGCCGGATTGCCGCCCTGCTTGAACATGGGAAAGGTCATGCCCTCTGGGTGAAATCGACTGGGAAAGCAGACGACATTTATGCCTTCTCGACCGCAGAGCATCACATTGTGCGTCTCGCCCAGGTGGGCAGCTTCAACCATGAACCGAGTAACGTCCTCAAGCACGTACTCGGTGACCACCCGACCTATGCGCTGGCCGTCCTGAATCACATCTTGTTCGCTTCTCATGATGTATCCGTTAGACCAAAGCAGGCTTAGCCCAGGCTGTGACTCGAGCTTTAACACAACCGGAGCGCTATCGCCCATCAACTGGCCCTCAGAGGCCAGCAGTTGCTGCTCCGGGTTAAACAGGCGTACACCGCTGAACCCGGAACCCAACAATATGCGAGCAATGTCTTGTGAAGTTTCGCTACTAGCGTCGGGGCCAGCCTCAGGTGCGGCCGCGGCCGCCAGGTGGCGCTTCAAGATGGTTCTGTTGACTACCGAGCGGGATATAAGGGCCGCTCGCTGAAGCTCTGAGGAAATAACGAACGCATTGGTTCGGGCGTTATTTTTAAGGTTGTTCTTGGACGATTCTTCGAAGCCGCTGCGCAAAACACCAAACCCTGTCAGGCCGGCCGTCAATGCGAACACAGCCAGCAACGCGGCCGACAGTCTGGTGATGCGCTGGGCTTGCCCCAGCGGTGTGTCGGAAAGCCCCAATGCCTTGTTGGCGCTCAGCCCCCACAAGCCCGCACCCAGCACAGTAATACCTATGCCGGTAAGCACCGACATGCGGTTGTGGGCGGCCAGGCGATACATGGATTCCAACTGCAGGAGATAGCCCAGCAGCGCCAGAATACCAGTCAGACATACCATGCCGGAAAGCGTAAAGCTGATTCGTCGGTATTGATGCTTGCGCGCCCGCGCCAGGCTTAGAAACAAAACGATACCAGCCAGCAAAAAGGCCACGCAGGTGATGGGGGCCATGCGACCCGGATGTTTGCGGCCATCGCTGATGGTGGAGTGTATTTGACCCCAGTCAAGGCCCAAATCCCAGCCCAGCAAATGTTGACCGATAATGGCAAGCGGCACCAACAGAATCACTGCGGCAGCCAGTTTGAACAACTGCTCGATCCACCCTCTGAGGGTGGCAGTAATCAAACAAAACCCGGTCAGCAGAAACAGTACGGCGGTATTGATTGTCATGGCGGGACTTCCCGGCACCACCCTTACCATCACCTCGCTACTGCTCATCCAGCCAATCAGTACGAAGATCCCCAGCAGACACACCAGTATTCCAGCAAATCGATGTTGAATAAGGTAGGGCGATTTCATGCTGAGAGCGAATTCCAGTTTAAGGGACGGTTGTTGCACGCCGGTTACGCTTTCAACCAGCGAACGGTAATGGTACGTGACCAGAGCCTTCTCGGCCCCGACGGCCGCCATCATTAATGGGTGCAGAATTAAAACAATGTGTTATAGATTAGCAGGCATGAACCCGTTGGGGCTGCAGATTCATTCAAGCCCTCCTGTTAAACCCCTCTCATGGCCAGCGCGTGACGGGTGCGGCAGGGCCTTAATCACGAATTGCAGCGGATGAGCCTTCAGACGCCGGTTGATAAAAAAGCAGACGAATCCCCTGATCAATCCGTTCAAAATGGCCAGCTACCCTCTGCAACCAGCGCAGGGCTTCCATAAGGTTCACGCCGCGCTTCAATTCAACTTGCCCTCCGGCAATTTTTTGAAGCAAGAGCTCTCTCACCTGCAGTTCATGATGGGACAGCTCGGAGACGAACGCTTGTATGGATGCTTCCTCCACTGCTTGGCCTGCAGCCACCGGCGCCACCACGCCTTCAACCAGTTTACGCGCATGCTGCAGCTCCTGTGTTTCGCGCAGAGCCAGCAGGATGGCCTTATTTTGGCAGCGATCATGGAGTCGCTGCAAATGATCCAGGGTGGCTATCGCCGCCATCAGCCGCTGCCATTCTCGGCCGGCACTGGCTTCCAGATGAATGGCGTCCAGGTATTCCCGAACCTGTTCCAAAGTGGTTTGGAATTGCGCAAGATTAACCGGCCGCGCGACCGAGCCCACCATATATTGCACCTGCTGCGCCAACAGTTGGGCTTGCTCCACCAAAATCTTAGCAATTGCCCCCAGAGCCAGTTCGGGGTACTTGAGCAAACCGCGATCAAGCGTCTGCTGGGTGCTGCTTGGCCTGTCCGGAAAAATTTTATGCATCAGTCTAGCGTATTGATTGATAAAGAGCAGCACGGCTAAAACGCCGATCAAACTGAACGCCGTGTGAAAAGTAACCAGCGCAAACTCGGATGCGTCTTCCCGGCCCAGTTGTTGCCAAATCCAAGAGTAGGGTCCGATCAAGAATAGAGCGCCGCTGCTCACCAACAGGTTATAAATGACATGGGAAAACCCCGTCCGGCGCACATTGACATCGCCACCAATGGTGGCGACCGCAGAAGTAAAAGTGGTACCCACATTCATGCCCACAACCAAAGCGGCGGCTTGCTCGAAATCGATGACGCCGTTATGCAGGGCGGTCAGTGCCGCAACCACGCCGGCACTGGAAGACTGGGTAATGATGGTGAACAACACACCCATCAGCGCCAGTTGCAGTTTGACCAACAAACCCGTACCGGCGAACTGGCCAAAGTTTATTTGACCCTGCAGGCCGCCCATGCCCGCTTGCAGCGCATCTATGCCCACGAAGATCAGGCCAAAACCCCAGGATGCCCAAAAGTGTTGCGGCCAATTTAAAACCTCAATGGAGCCGGGCACAACAGACCCTAGGGGAGGCGCCATTCTGTCGGGAGACGCCCCGGGGCGCGATAGCGCTCCGGGACTTTATGAGGTAGAGGGTGAGGTGTCAATTCAGCAGCCAGGTTTCGTAGCCTTGCGCCTTTCGCTGGGGACAGCATGCCGGATACGAACCGTTAAGGCCGACACCGCGCCGCATCGGCTCCCTGCCAACTGGGTTGGAGAGACCACAAACCATCTTCGTCCAGGGTGTACAGGTAGCGGTCGCGCAATCTGGGGCCGCCACCCTGCCAAAATTCGAACTGATCTGCGACCAAACGGTAGCCTCCCCACTGGCTGGGTTGGCGTCCGCCTTCGTAGAAGCGGGACTTCATCACCGCAAACTGCTTCAGCAGATATTTGTGGGGGTCGATTTCGGGCAGGTCGGAGTTGGGAGGCTCTACCAGCAGCCGGGTCGTTTCTGCTGCGCCCATTTTTTCGGCTCTGCCCAGAACACGCACCTGACGGTCCATGGCATGCCAGGGGAAGAGCGCGCTGACCCAGGGGTTGGCAGCCATATCACGCGATTTCTTGCTCTGATAGTCACTGAAAAAAGCCAGGCCGCCGGGCTGGTTGTCACGCAACAGCACAGACCGCTGGTCGGGGCGCCCGTCTGTTCCGGTTGTGGCAAGTACCATTACCGCCGGTTCGTGCAGTGGGTAGTCAGCGGCCTCTTGCAGCCATACCCCCAACTGAGCGAAGGGGCAGGCAAGCAAATCGTCTGCTTTCAGCCCGGCTGACCTATAAAACCCATGTGATTGGTGATTGTCGCCTCTCATCTGTGTGTACCCCGTCAATGGATTGAATGGGGCCAAGAGTAGGCCCCATCCATACACAGCGAGCTAAACAGAAACAGACGGGGGAGCTTGGCGTAACTCCATCCTAAGAGAAAGCCAGCGGCTGGTACTTGATATCAATCAAGTACAGCAGCACAAGCTGAGACGGCCGTCTCAGCCTGACAAACGGGCAGCTTGCAAATGGCGCTTGCGTTGCTGCCGGGAAAGGCTGTCAGATCACACCCAGCGCCAACATGGCCTCGGCCACTCTGCGGAAGCCAACAATGTTGGCCCCTACGACGTAGTTGCCACTGGCCCCGTATTCCTCGGCTGTGTGGTGGCACTCAGCGTGGATACTGCTCATGATCTGGTGCAGTCGCTGTTCGGTGTACTCGAACGTCCACCGGTCCCGACTGGCATTTTGTTGCATCTCCAGTGCGGAGGTGGCGACACCACCGGCATTGGCGGCTTTGCCTGGGCCATAAGCCGCCCCGGCCTGCAAAAACACCTTGACGCCTTCGGGTGTGGTTGGCATGTTGGCGCCTTCGCTGATGGCAACACAACCATTTTTGATCAAGGTCCGGGCGCTACTTTCATCCAGTTCATTCTGCGTGGCGCAGGGGAAGGCAACCTGACAAGGGATATCCCAGATATTCCCCCCGGCTTTGTACTCTGCCTTAGGGTGTTGCTTGGTGTATTCAGAGATACGCTTGCGCTCAACCTCCTTCAGGTGTTTAACCGTATCAAGGTTTATCCCGTCCTTGTCGTAGATCACACCGTCCGAGTCCGAGCAGGCAACGACCTTGGCGCCGAGTGACTGCAATTTTTCTATGGCGTAGATGGCAACATTCCCGGAGCCGGAAACCACACAGGTTTTACCTTCAAGATGCTCACCGCGAGCGCGCAGCATCTCTTCAGCAAAAAAGACGGCGCCGTAGCCGGTCGCTTCTCGCCGCACCAGGGCCCCGCCCCACTCCGGGTTTTTGCCCGTCAGCACGCCGGATTCATACCGGTTGGTAATGCGTTTGTATTGACCAAACAAGTAGCCTACTTCACGCGCACCCACACCAATGTCGCCCGCCGGCACATCCGTCAGCTCGCCAATGTGCCGGTAAAGCTCTGTCATAAAACTCTGGCAAAAGCGCATGACCTCGGAATTGGATTTTCCCTTCGGGTCAAAGTCCGAGCCGCCTTTGGCGCCGCCAATCGGCATGCCCGACAGTGCGTTCTTGAACGTCTGCTCAAATCCGAGGAATTTGATGGTGCCCAGAGAGACTGAGGGATGAAAACGCAAGCCGCCCTTGTATGGCCCCAAAGCGCTGTTGAAACCTACGCGGAACCCCCGGTTGATTTGTACCTCTCCCGAATCGTCCTGCCAGGGCACACGAAATATGATTTGCCTCTCCGGCTCACAGATGCGTTCGATTATTTTTTGATCGGCATATTCCGGGTGTTTGGCCAGCACCGGGCCAAGCGTCTCGATGACTTCACTCACTGCCTGATGAAACTCAGGCTCACCCGGATTGCGCTTGACCACCTGATCAAAGATGGTGTGGATTCGGACGTTGATGTCTTGCATAGTGTTGGATCTACATTCATTTAAGCTTTAGGGACTACCGACTCACATCGGCAAATATGCGGGATACTTACGGCGGAAGTACAATGTGGAGGTGGGGGTGGAATAGGCCTCCGCCCCCCTTTGTGCAGAGAGCCCGCCGGTTTATTGTACTGATGCGAAGCCTGGGAATCTATCACGTGCGTGTGCGGCATGACACGCTGTACAAGCATTGATCAATTCGGCAAACAATTGCCTCTGCTCGGGGCCATCTCCGGCGCGGGCAGCCGTAGCAAGATCAGCGCTCAGCTTGTGAAAAGCCTCATCCTTTTGCAGAAATTCAGCCGGAACAGCTTCTACCAGCACTTTTTTGTCTGCACTGCTCATCTTCTGCGCCATAATGAAGCTGTCGTGTATAGCCTGGGCATTCACCGCCACAACATCGTCCTGCCCCTGAGTCAGGGCATCCAGTATCTGCTGTGATGCGCCTCTTATTGCAATCATCTCCTGAATCAGCAGGCTGCGGATGTTATCTGGAAGATTTGCGCCCACTTCCTGAGAGGAAGGCGGTGGTGTGTCGGCGACAGAGGTAATGGGTATTGCCGCTGCCAGCAAAAAGCCGGTTGCGGCTGTAAGGAATTTCATAAGCATAAGGAGATTCACCGTTTGAGTCAGTTTACCTGGAACAGTACTTGTGTTGTTGCCAGGCGAGAAAGTAGTGATACGTCGCCTTGATGACGTCGGGTTCCGTTAAGCGCCACCTCCCCGCTTCAGTAACAGGCGGCGGATGCTTCCGATAGCTCCCATCGGATTCAAACCTTTGGGGCAAACCCAGGAGCAGTTGCCAATGCTCCGACAACGAAACAGGCTGAAAGGGTCTCGGAGCCGGTCCAGTCTCTTTGAATGGCTCCCATCACGGCTATCCAAAAGAAACCGCAATGCCTGCAATAGCGCCGCAGGCCCCAGAAATTTAGCCGGGTTCCACCACCAGGATGGGCACTGGGAAGAACAACAACCGCAGAGTATGCATTCATACAGCCCATCAAGCCGGGCGCGCTCCTCCGGCGTTTGCCTGCGTTCAGTCTCAGGCGCATCATCATTGGTGATGAGCCAGGGTTTGATGCGCTTGTACTGTTCAAAAAAGAGCGTCTGGTCAACTACCAGATCACGAATGACCGGCATTCCCGGCAAGGGCCTGATGATCAGGCTGTTGGATGTGCCCATGGCGTCCTCAACAGTTTTGATACACGCCAGCCAGTTCTTGCCGTTGATGTTCATACCATCGGAGCCACAAACTCCTTCCCTGCAAGAGCGCCGATAGGCGAGCGTAGGATCGCGTTCATGCAAATACTCCAGGGCGTCAAGGACCATCCGGTTGCGGAACTCGTCAGGAATCGACGTTGACTGCATATAGGGAGCGGCGTCCCGTTCGCTATTGTACCGATAAATCTGCACTGGGATCATGATAACCCTTCTCATCCTGGGGTTTGACTGCACCTGGACACCGGGAAGGCTCACCACAAAGGTCCAACTGTCGTGGTGCCACCCTTTTGCGCACCCCTCAACTGTCCTCCAGACGATTGGCACCGTGCACCATTTGCCCTACCTCATACTGTTGAATCTGTAGCAACTGTTTCAGAAACTCCCCTGCCGATGCGGTGGGCGCATGATCCAGCAGGTTGCTATAGAGCTCAATCACTTGTCTGTGCCGCTGCTCAACCTGGTTCATGATTTCCTTCGTATCAAGTGCTGCAAACGGCTGCAGGCAAGGGGCATGTACCTGTTCACGGGTAGTATCCGGGAATTCGTACACCCAGGTATTTAGCACGCTGGCCTTCGCCGAGGCGCCGTGAGCAGCCACCAGAGAGCCGAGCTTGGCTTCATGTGTGGCCAGGTGGGTAAGCAATAGCTGCGATCGCTCGTTTTGCTGTAGCTCGGCGCACTGTTGCATGCACTCCCCCAGGTGGGCATGAAATCGCACCGTCCAGCCGAGAGCTTCCTTCAAGGTCAATAGTTGCATATTTATGGGCATCGTTTAACGGGTTATCTTGCGTAAAGGGGTTTCCGAACCACGCGCGGGCGCAGATTATAGCTGTCATTTTTCGCCCGAGATAAAACAAACCTGCAGTCTTTTGAAATCGTGGAACCCAAAACCTGCGCATCGCACCGCCGCTTTGACCTTGCTTGCATTGGTCCCTTTCCGCTACCGCCGACAATGCTAACATAGGTGCTTGCAATTAATAAGTATTGCTATATAATTGCAAAAATCAGCGCTTAGTTGTATTTCACCCGCTAACATTTGAACAAGATATCTAAGACTAACAGCTTATTTGCGGGCTCTTCCTGCAGGCCCGCCGGAAATAAATAATAGCTTTTTAATTCCGTGGCCACCTGTGGTTTTCGGCTTGGATCGCGTAAAGATTGGCTGACCTTGTCAAACCTCTCACAGTTTTTATTGGACATTCCGGAGATGCCATGCAGCAGAAGAACGTTTTTCTCTCGTTTAAAGTTGTAAGCTACGGTGTGCTAGCGGTTATGGCCTCTGCGATTTGTTATGGCCTTGCGATAGCAATCCTATACTGGGACGGCATCAGTGTATAAGGGGTAGCAAAATGACAAATCGACAGGCCCGCGTTTTTGCCGTTCTATCTACCGCCATCGCCGCGCTTATATTCCTTGTGCTAACTGTTGATAGCCATCGCCAGTTTCCTGAACTGACCCACTCTCAAAATATCACGCCTCAGGTGACGCACGGCAAGGATGTGTGGCACAAATACAACTGCATTAACTGCCACACGCTATTTGGCGAAGGCGCCTATTATGCGCCGGATCTCACTAAAATAACGCAGTTACGAGGCGAGGCCTATTTGCATGCCTACATGCGTGATCCATCGCAATTTTACGACGAACAGAAGCACCGCCGACTTATGCCGCAGCAGAACCTTCGAGAAGACGAAATCACAGACCTGATTGCGTTCCTCGACTGGGTAAGCAAAGTGGATAACCAAGACTGGCCTCCGCGGCCCATTCTGGTAACGGGCAGTTTCGTGCCCGGCGCTGACACGGTTCGTCTAGACACTGCCGCAGGCGACGAGCGCGGCGCACCACCACCAGCGGTCACCCCGGTGGACGAACAGAGCGATATCCGCGCCAAAGGCCAGCATGTCTTCCGCACCGCAACCCCGGCATGCAACGCCTGCCACTCTACCGCACCCGGTGCCGATATGGCTGGTCCGACCATGGCGGGCCTGTCAGCCAGGGCAGCAGCCATCATCGCATCCCCCGAGTACGCCGGAACAGCAACAGACGTTGAGGGCTACATTCTTGAATCAGTGATAGCGCCCAGTGCCCACATCATTCCCGGGACCATGTATTCAGCCAACGGCACTTCGTTTATGCCTGCCACCTACGGGTCCAGCCTTACGGAAGAGCAGCTTGAGCAATTGGTAGCCTATCTTGCGTCACTGAATTAAAGAATATCTGAGCCTGCAATGAACCCCGGAACCCGAAACGTCAAGGAAACATCGGATGCGTTATAAATCTCAGTCTGTCGCCTACTGGTACTTTGCCATCGCCATGCTGCTGTTTGGGTTGCAGTTGGTTTTTGGGTTGCTGTCTGCAACTAAATATCTGGGGCCGGACCCCTTGCTTTATATCCTGCCGTTTGACGTTACCAAGGTTATTCACACGAATTTACTGATTGTATGGGTGCTTACCGGGTTTATGGGCGCCACCTACTGGATGATTCCAGACGAGTCCCGCACTGAGTTGTACAGCGTGAAACTTGCCTATATCCAGTTGGTTCTGTGGACCTTGATGGGGGCCACCGCGATTGTCGGATATTTGTTCAGATACGGCACTGGCAACAAACTCCTGGAGCAACCCCTTCCCCATAAAATTGTGATCGTCATCTGCATGCTGATATTCCTTTATAACATCGGCATGACCATCAAAAAATCCGGTAGGTTCACCACCACCTCGGGCGTGCTGGTCTTGGGGCTGGCGAGCTCGGCGGTACTCTACTTCCCGGCCCTGTTGGAATACGAGAATTACACTGTCTCCATTTTCTATCGCTGGTGGACAATCCATCTGTGGGTTGAAGGTGTTTGGATGATGATCATGGGGGGCTTTCTGGCTTATTTATTGATTCGTCTTTCCGGCGTTGATCGTGAGGTAATGGAGAAGTGGCTGTACGTTATTGTTGGCCTGGTATTTATTGCCGGCATACTGGGTACCGCTCATCATTACTACTGGGTTGGAGTACCCCAGTACTGGCTGCCAATTGGCGGGTTTTTCAGTGCGCTGGAGCCATTGGCCTTGGTTGGCATGGCAGTCTATGCCTACAGCGCCATGCGGCGCTCGGGCCTGAACCACCCCAACAGCCTGGCCTTGCACTGGGCGGTTGGCAGCGCCATTTTTTCGTTATTTGGTGCCGGCTTGCTGGGTCTGGCCCACACCTTCCCTTCGGTTAACAAGTGGACCCACGGCACGCTGATCACGGCCATGCACGGCCACGCAGCGTTTTACGGTGCATACGCCATGATTGTAATGGCCATGATCACCTATGCCCTGCCCTCGCTTACCCGTGGCCGCCCCGAGGCGGGAAGTCAACTCGGATACTGGGCCTTTTGGTTGCAGATTTCCGGTATGTTTGGCATGACTTTGTCATTTGCAACAGCCGGGATAGGCCAGGTCTATCTGGAGCGCATCATGGGCATGGGCTATTTGGATGCTCAGCTGAAAATTCAGGTTCACTTTTTAATGTTGCTTGCAACCGCATCCCTGTTCACGGTAGGCGTTGCATGTTTCATCATCGACTTCTTCCGTTACCCGCCCGTTAGGAATGTACCGGAGGAGCTTGAACCGCGCACAGAAAATCTGAGTGTCGCAGCTCAATGACGGCAATTCGAACATCGCCTGCACACTTAGACCGTTCTGATTTGGCTGAAGAGCCCTATTATCTGCCGTTGGGCAATGAAGTGGCGGTGTTTGAGCAATGCCATGCGCGCAATCTGGCGGTGATGCTCAAGGGCCCCACAGGTTGCGGTAAAACCCGATTTGTGGAGCACATGGCCTGGCGTCTCAACAGGCCACTGATTACCGTGCCTTGTCATGACGATCTTGCCGCCAGCGATCTGATTGGGCGTTTTCTGATTCGCCATGAGGGCACTGTCTGGCAGGACGGTCCGCTGACGCGAGCGGTCCGAGAGGGCGCCATCTGCTATCTGGATGAAATTGTGGAGGCCCGCCAGGACACGGTCGTTGTGCTTCATGCACTGACGGACTACCGGCGAATGCTGCCCATAGATAAAACCGGCGAGTCGCTGATTGCAAAGCCAGGATTTCAGTTGGTGGTATCCTACAACCCGGGTTATCAAAGATTACTCAAAGACCTCAAGCCCAGCACCCGGCAAAGATTTGTTGCGCTGGATTTGAACTTCCCGCCGCCTGAGCGGGAGGCAATGATTGTTGAGCGAGAAAGCGGTTCAGATCGTGCAACGGCTCATGCCCTGGTCCAGCTCGCCACTCGCATTCGCGGGCTGCGCGATCGTGGCTTGGTCGAAGTACCCAGTACACGCCTGCTGGTTGCGGCGGCGGCACTGGCAGCCTGTGGAATCCCGATACGCGACGCCTGTTATGCAGGCCTGGTGGCACCACTTTCGGACGACGAAACACTGGTTGAGGTCATGCGCGATCTGGTTGATGCAACCTTTGTATGACATTTCACCACATAGAGCCTTGCGGGATGATCTAATAAATGGCTGAAGCCGAGGAGCTTGTTTCCGACGCCGCTCGACACGCCACGGTATTTGCGCAAAAAATGTGGCGCCGGCATCGCAAAGCTCGTGGCGAAACAGCCACGGTCCAATTGACAGATGTTGCGCCGCGCCTCGACCTGCTGATCAAAACGGTATTTGGCAGCGGCATTACCTTGCGTCCGGCGCAGTTACCCGCGCGTGCGACCATGCTCTCCATACTTTTTCGCAACCACCGTCTCCCACGATTAACGCAGCAAATCCCGGCAACCAACGGCAGCACGATCTGGCTGCCCCCCAATTTGGGAATAACGGAATCAACCCTGGCCATTCAACACTACAAAGTCATGGCTCTGCAACAGGCCGCGCGCCTTCAGCGAGGCAGCGCAACGGCGTGCACTGCCGCACTTACTCCTTTACAGGCCGATGCCTACCTACTATTGGAGGCAGAGGCTGCAGACTGCGACCTTGCGGTGATGCTGCCCGGCATGGCTCCTTTGATCAACCATCTGCGCCAATTTGCTCTTGCCGCCAGGCCTGACATTGGCCAATTTCCCAAGCAGCGCAGGCCGCTGGAGAACTTCCTGCGTCAAATGCTGGGTACCCCCTGCGGAAGTGGCTGCGCAGATATGTCGATTTCACAAACCCCGGTCGATTCACTGACCCGCGCGCAGGCGTTGGTTCAACGGCTGTATCCGGCCCCTTCCTCCGCGCTCGACCGGCAGGTGGGCCCCTGTCCGCTGTTGAAAGACTGGTGGACGGGAAGCCTTATCCCCCGCTCATCGGGCTCCAGCTCCGCAGTCACTGACGTGGACACCTCAGATGAAGATGTGGAACCGGGTGCCGCTGCGGTGCGGGCAGCGCGACTGGCTCGCCGGCCGGAGGTGAGGCAAGCCAAGCAGGATGAAGATGATGAGGAGGAGAATCCGGGCAGCTGGATGGTACAAATAGACGAACCTCATCAACATGCTGAAGACCCGATGGGCTTGCAGCGCCCAACTGACCGTGATGAGCAGACCAGTGCCGAGCAATTCGGCGACATGGTGTCCGAGCTTCCGGAAGCCAGGCTGGTTTCAACGCCCGGCCGGCCCAAGGAAGTACTGCTCACGGATGACCCGCCCGATATCTGTTCCAAACGGGAGTTGAAGGCGGCCATAGCGGAAGGCCGTGGCGCTCACTACCCGGAATGGGATTACCGGAAACAGGCTTACCGGGAGCCCGGTGCCACCGTGCGCTTGTTGTCCGCGCTTAATGGATCGGCGGAATGGGTAGAGGAAACTCTGAAGACCCACAGGTCCATGCTCAACAACATTCGGCGGCAGTTTGAGATGTTACGCGCTCACCGGGTTGTAAAACGAAAGCAGATTGACGGCGATGACATTGACCTGGATGCCTATATCGACAGTATCGCCAATCTCCGCGCCGGCGGCGACATGGCAGAGGGACTGTATCAGTCGCGTCGCTCCTCCGACCGAAGCATTGCCATAACACTTTTGATTGATGTCAGCGGGTCAACCGACAGTTGGCTGTCCACCAACCGGCGCGTCATTGACGTCGAGCGAGAGGCGCTGTTGCTAGTGTGTATTGCCCTGGAAGGAATGGGCGAGCCTTATTCAGTGATGGCGTTTTCTGGTGAAGGTCCCCACGCGGTCACGGTTCGGCCCATCAAAGGCTTTGATGAGAGCTACAGCCACGATGTGGCCTTGCGCATCAGCTCACTGCAACCGGAGCACTATACGCGCGCCGGCGCAGCCATACGCCACGCCACTGCGGGCTTGATGCACCAACGGGCAGCGCATCGACTGCTGTTATTGCTGTCCGATGGCAAGCCGAGTGACCAAGACGAATATGAAGGACGGTACGGGGTGGAAGATATGCGGCAATCTGTGATTGAAGCCAATTTGCAGGGTATAAGCCCTTTCTGCCTGACCATCGACAGGCAGGCGGGCCAGTATTTACCCCGAATTTTTGGCCCCCACCAGTACGCACTGCTGGCAAAACCGGAACAACTACCCACTGTTTTACTCGACTGGATGAAGCGTCTCATTGCAAGCTAGGGTCTGTTGACGTTTCCACATCACCACTGCTGGAGGCCATTTTTTCGTCTG
>CAYNST010000060.1:0-13397 GCA_964399955.1 uncultured Cellvibrionaceae bacterium
TAGGGCAGTTTCTGCTTTTTCGCGTAACTTGCTTTAAGTGGCACTGCTTTGGCCAAAGGTAATTTCGCGCACAAATACGACTGCAGCTTGATTGAAATAATCATTAATTGAAGGAAACAATGGTGCACTCATTTGCCGGGCTGGCGGGCTGGGCGGCGGGTTTGGCCGTGATACAGGTTGTGGGGGTTGTTCTGCTGGTGGGTGCAAGGCCCGCTTTGTTGGCGCTGGTCCTCTTGCCTGCTGCCACGCTGCCAGCGTTGCTGTTGTGGGTGAAGCGGCGCGGCAGGAGCCACACCCGGGACCTGATGAATCTGCCGGGTCCTGCAGTCCAGGTTGACCCGCAGGGCCTGATAACTGGCAGCAATATGGCCTGGCGCCAGCTGTTGGTGCAGGCGGGCTTCAAGGCAGACACACGACGTCTGGCTATACTGCTGCCCGGGCTTTCTTTTGCAGCATGCCCCAATCAGGGAATGGGTTGTTGTGAGGAAGACGTAATGGTTCAGGCGCCGGGGGGGCGCAGCTACCGTTGGCGCCTGACATGGGGGCCCGGCGGGCAGGCAGGCCCACGCACGCTGTTGGTGCGGGACATCACCGAGGAGCAACGCCTGGTAGAGGTGGGGCAACTGCTGCGCGCCTGCGTGTCGCACATCCATGACACAATCATTGTTACCCAAGGCGATCCACTGGACGAACCGGGTCCGCGCATTGTCTTTGTAAATGAAGCGCTGGAGCGTTTGACCGGCTACAGCCGGGATGAGTTGGTGGGCCGATCACCGCGCCTGTTGCAGGGCGCGCAGACAGACCGCCGGGCGCTGGACCGCGTTCGACAGGCTCTGCAGGCGAATCAGCCGATTCAGGAGGTGCTGATCAATTACACGCGTCAGGGTGAAACCTTCTGGAATGAAATGAACATAGTGCCTGTGCCCGCAGACGGCGCGGGCGGTGCGGCCTATTTTGTGGCCATAGGCCGAGACGTCAGCGCACGCCGCGAGCAACAAATGCGTTTGCAACGTTCAGAGCAGGCACTGCGTGAACTCAACCGGTCCGAGCAGGCTGTGCGCGAAGAGGAGCGCACCCGTATTGCCCGAGACCTGCACGACGATCTGGGCCAGAGGTTGACGGCGCTAAAGCTTGATCTGGGCTTGTTGCTCGAAGCCAAGCCGGGGCTTGCCGCTTCACAGCGGCAGAAGCTTGGGCGGCTGGTGCAGTCGGTGGACGCCGGTATAGAACAAATACGCGATATTGCGGCAGATCTGCGCCCCAGCCTGTTGGACCACGCCGGTTTCCGCGAGGCGGCAGAATGGTTTGTTGAGGAGGCCCGCCCGCGGCTTGCGGCAGACATCTTTTTTAGCGCCGGCCCCGGCACGGACCAAACACTGCCGGAAAAGGTTGCCACAGCGCTGTATCGCATTCTGCAAGAGGCATTCACCAACATCGGTCGGCACAGCAATGCGCAACGGGTGACAGTGAGCTACTTTTTGGAGGCGGGCATGGCGTGTCTGTGTGTGCAGGATGACGGTCGCGGCTTTGATTTGCCGGTGATCCAATTGGGCCAGGCGTTTGGCCTGCTGGGTATGCAGGAGCGGGCCGAAGCCTTGGGTGGCTCCCTGAAAATAGCAACTGCGGTTGGGCAAGGCTGCCTGATAACGACAAGGATTCCACTCAACGATGAAAAAAATACGACTGATACTGGCCGATGATCATGCCATAGTCCGCGAAGGGCTGCGTGCGGTGTTTAGTGCTCAGCCGGATATGCAGGTTTTGGCGGAGGCGGCAGACGGGGACGAAGCCCTGGCAAAGGCGGTGAGATACCAACCCGACGTACTGCTGATGGACATGACCATGCCGGGCTGCAGCGGGCGGCAATTGATACAGAGCGTGCACCGCCGCGCGCCGGGGGTGGCTGTACTGGTGGTGAGCATGCACCGTGAAGAACAGTACGCAGCGCCAATGATACGGGCGGGTGCAAAAGGTTTTATCACCAAAACCCGCGCCCCTCAGGAGTTGGTGGAGGCCACACGCAGGGTGGCCGGAGGCAGCGTGTTCATAAGCCCCGAGCTTGCGCACCGCATTGCCCTTGGCACGCTGGACGGCGGCGGGCAGGGGGCTCCTCACGAGCAGTTATCGGCCCGCGAGCAGGAAATTATGGTGGCGTTGGGGGCAGGGCAGAGTGTAGGCGCCATTGCCGAGCGCCTGCACCTGAGCCCCAAAACCGTCAGTACTCACAAGGTGCGGATCTACCAGAAGCTGGGCATCAGCAATCTTTCTGAACTGGTTCGCTATACCCTCGACCAGGATCTGTTGTAATTCCAAGGGCGCTAACCCTGGTTTCGGGGCGTGTGGGTGTGTCTGCAACTGTGGTTCAGCGCCAGGCCAATGGCCGCCAGTGACAGTACCTGACAGGCGGCGCCCATCTCTATCGCCTCCTTGGGCATGCCGTAAACCACACAGCTTTCGCGGTCCTGGGCTATGGTGTGTGCGCCGGCCTGGCGCATCTCCAGCAGGCCGCGCGCGCCGTCATCCCCCATGCCGGTCATGATAATACCCAGGGCATTGGCGCCGGCGGCGCGGGCCACAGAGCGGAACAGTACATCCACAGACGGTTTGTGCCGGTTCACAGGCGGGCCGTCGGCTACGCTCACGTAGTACTGGGCACCGCTGCGGCGCAGTTGCATGTGTTTGCCCCCGGGGGCTATCAGCACACGGCCGGTGGTCACCCGGTCGCCGTCCCGCGCCTCGCGCACTTCACAGGCACAAATACTGTTGAGGCGTTGAGCAAAGGCTGCGGTGAATTTTTCTGGCATGTGCTGCACCACCACCACACCCGGGCAGGATTCGGTTAGCTGCGACAATACCGCCTCCAGTGCCTGTGTACCGCCGGTGGAGGTGCCGCAGGCAATGATTTTATCTGTGGTTTTCAGGCGTGTTGGCTCGGCGGTTGTGACCGCCGGGGTGGACCTTGGCGCGGGCAGGGGTTTGACCGTCCTTGCCACCGTGGCACCCACTCGCGCACCGGCGGCGGCCTTCACCACTCGCAGCATATGCTGGGTGCTGGCTTCCAGAAAATCCTTCAAGCCGATTTTGGGTTTGGTGACTATGTCCAGCGCGCCTGCGGAAAGCGCCTGCAGGCTGGTGTCCGCGCCGGCTTCTGTCAGCGTGGAGCAGATAATCACCGGCGTCGGCCGCTGTTGCATCAGTTGTTTAAGAAAAGTGATGCCGTCCATGCGCGGCATTTCCACATCCAGGACAATCACATCGGGCCAGTCGTGCTGCATTTTCTGCATGGCAAATATCGGGTCCGAGGCGCTGCCGATCAGGCGGATGCCGGTGTCTTTGCTGAAGATCTCCCCGAGGATTTGCCGGACAACGGCGGAGTCGTCCACGATGAACACGCTCACCGGCCTATTCATTGCAGGCCCCTGCTGCCCGTCGACGGCCCATTGCTGGCGCTGATTCCACGCCGTATCCAGACGTCGCCGCTGGCAATGCGAAACACCACCTGGCGATAGCTGGTGCCTCCGGTATCGGAAGCCGTCAGCGTCAAATGGTAGTGCTGAATCAACTGGTGCGCGGCGGCCAAATTGTGGCTGGAGACGCTTCTGATGTTTGTGGTGGGCAGCTGAAACATGTCGGCTCCACCAAAGATCTTTATTTGGTAGTCTTTCAAGGTGGTTTTGGCTTCCACGGCGGCCTGTTCCAGCAGTTTTAGCGCCTGGTCGGCATAACGACCATCCAGGGCGCCGCTGGTAGCGGTTGCTGGTTGCTGCGGCAGCATATAGTGACACATGCCACCCAGTCTTCGGCCGGGGTGCCACAGGGTAAAGGCCACGCAGGAGCCCAATGTGGTGCGTATGCAGGTCTCGGGCCCGCCAAAATACCAGTCTCCGGGGTTCAGAAACACATCCATAATTGGCTTCTGGTAATCCGCGGTGCCTGCAATGGGGGGGCTCATCCTGGCTTCCTATAAATAGCCGGCGCCGCCTGTTGTAGCCCGGCCTGCAAGCCATTGAGGGTTTCGGAGTGACCTATAAACAGGTGCCCGCCCGGCTTCAGCTGCCCGGCCACACGCGCTACTACCTGTGCTTTGGTGGCGGCGTCAAAATAAATGAGCACGTTGCGCAAGAGTATCAGGTCAAACTGTGGCAACTGGTTCATCGGCGCCATCAGGTTAACCTGCTTGAACTCCACCTGCTGACGCAGTTTTTTGTCCACAAGCAGGGTGCCTTCTTCGTCTGCCACGCCGCGCAAACAAAAACGTTTCAAATATTCCAGCGGGATATGCTCGGTGCGAGCAATGGGATAGTGGCCCACACGGGCGCGCTCCAGTACCTGGGTACTGATGTCGGAGGCCATAATCTTCCAGTCGCGCCCGCTGAACTGATCGGCCAGTAACATGGCCAGGCTGTAGGGTTCCTCTCCGGTAGAGCAGGCCGCGCTCCATACCCTCAAGGGATGGCAGCGCGGGTGGGCGGGCAACAGCTGGGCACGCAGGAAGTCAAAGTGTTTAGGCTCGCGGAAAAAATAGGTTTCATTGGTGGTGAGCAGGTCCACCACCAATTGATGCTCTGCAGGGTTTTGATCCACGTAGCGGACGTAGCTGACAAAATCCGGCAGATTCAGTTTTTTCAAACGCTTGGCCAGCCGGCCGGCCACCATGGGCTGCTTGGCTGCCGTCAGACGTATTCCGGCGGCCTCAAATATCAGCTTCTGGAAGCGTCGAAATTCCAGCTCGCCCATCTGCGCCGTCGCAGGGCTTTGGCTGTTGGGGCTGCTGTCGCGAGCGCTCATCGGGGTTGCCTGATCTGTTTACAAGGGGTGTTCTTCATCGGAAACCGCGCTGGCAAGTGCGGCCATTTCCTCTACATCCACAATGCGCTGCACATCCAGTAAAATCACGAAACGTTCCTGTACCTTGCCCATACCGGAGATAAAATCTGTGCGGATGCGAGCGCCAAAACTGGGGGGCGGCTCTATCTCGGCGCTGGCAATTTCCCGAACCTCAGAGACTTCGTCCACTAAAATGCCAATCTCACGTCCGTTGTGCTCACCGCTGTCCAGTTCCAGAATGACAATGCAGCTGCGACGGTTGACCGGGTTCTGCCCGCGGCCAAAACGGCAGGACAAATCAATGACCGGCACCACGCTGCCGCGCAGATTGATAACTCCGCGCACAAAATCCGGCATCATTGGCACGGTGGTGATGTTGCCGTATTCCATAATCTCGCGGATGTGCAGGATATTGATGGCAAACATCTCCTGACGCAGCTTGAAGGTCAGGTACTGGTTTTCCTCTTCGCCCGCAAGCTGTGCGGCGCGTAATGATTTGGCAGCTTGAGACATCAGCAGGCACTCCTAAAAGCGGACAAAAGAGGCTTCATTGACGGATAAATCTTCCTCAAACTGGGGTTTTGCTACCGGCGCTTTACGTGTGTGCAAAGGGGCAACGGGAGCACGGTGTTTTATTTGCCTACCGCTTGCACCGGTTCCTGCCAGTTTGAAGAAAGCCATGGACTGCTGCAGTTGCTCCGCCTGGGATGACATCTCCTCTGAGGTAGCCGCCAGCTCTTCAGAGGCGGATGCATTCTGCTGGGTCAACTGGTTGAGCTGCTCCATGGCGCTGTTGATCTGGCCCACGCCTGCGGACTGCTCACTGGAAGCGGCGGCAATTTCCTGCACCAGGTCAGAGGTTTTCTGAATGGAGGGTACGATTTCCGTCAGCAGCCGACCGGCACGTTCAGCCAGTTCGACGGATGAACCGGCCACTTGGCCAATCTCCTGAGCGGCCACCTGGCTGCGCTCGGCCAGCTTGCGCACTTCGGCGGCCACTACCGCAAAACCCTTGCCGTGTTCGCCAGCGCGGGCCGCCTCGATGGCGGCGTTGAGAGCCAGCAGATTGGTCTGATAGGCAATATCGTCAATGATGGATATTTTTTCGGCGATGCTCTTCATGGCCACCACGGTTTTGGTGACCGCGTCGCCACCTTCAACGGCTTCTTTGGAGGCCTTGCTCGCCATGCCATCGGTGACCTTGGCATTTTCGGTGTTCTGGCTGATGGAGGCGGTCATCTGCTCCATGGAGGCGGTGGTTTCTTCCACGCTTGCGGCCTGTTCGCTGGAGGCCTGCGACAGCGACTGGCTGGTGGAGCTGACCTGCTCTGACGCAGACGCCAGGTTGTCGGCACCGCTGCGCACCTCGGCAATTACCTGAGCCAGCTTGGCCACCATGGACTGCAGGGCTTCCAGCAGCTTGCCCACTTCATCGGTGGATTCCACCTCAATGGTCACGCTCAGGTCGCCGTCGGCCAGGGCGTTGGCGGTATCCAGGGCGCGATTGAGCGGCTTGCTGATGGAGCGGGCAATAAACAGCCCCATGGCAATGCCGGCCAGTACACCGCCAATGATTAGCGCCAGCATGTTCAACAGGCTGCTTTCATAGAGTGCGGTGGTGGCTTCGGAAGCCTGCTGGGCCAGCCCTTCTTTGATGTCTGTAAGATCGGTCATCAACCGGTCAATTTCGTTGTTGAGCGGTGTCATTTGATCGCGGTTAAAGCTCACCGTGGCGCGACGGTTTTGCAGATCTTCCTGCTCAACCATCTTCAAAAACTGGCTGCGGGCATTGGCCAGCTCTGCTGACAGGATATCGTATCGCGCAAACAATTCCTTGCCCTTTTCAGTTATGAACAGGGGCCGGGCTTTTTGCATGTGCTCGATCTCTGCGGCCACCGTGCGATTGACTTCGGCGATATACCGCGCACGTTCCGCTTCACTTTCTGCGGTCAACAGCCCGCGCACCGCACGGCCGCTGTCAATAATATAGATGTTGGCATCTTTGATGTGCGACAAGCCCATCAATTCCCGTTCGTAGAGCATGTCTGCCTGGTAGTTGATCTCTCCCATATTTTTGATACCGAGGTAGCCCACGGAGGCGGTAATCAACGACACGATCAAAAAAGCCGAAACCAGTTTTGTGCCAATCTTTAGATTCTTGAACCATTGCATTGCTTGAAATCTCCAGGGTATTGCTTAGCCATTGGTTAATGTGGCGCGCCGGTGCGCGGTTGAGCTGCGGGTGAATGTCAGTGCATAGGCGCAGCCCTGGGTGTGTTCACCGGCAAGCCGAGGCTGCCCATGGCGCGGCTCTCTTGCCGCAGCGCCAATTGCATCAGGCCTGGCACATCCAGAATCAGTGCCACCGCGCCGCTGCCAAGAATGGTTGATCCGCTCAGGCCCGGCACGCGAGAAAACAGATTGTTCAAGGGTTTGATGACCGTTTGATGCTCACCCAAAAGCGCATCCACCACCAACCCGGCCTTGACGCCCGCATAGTTGACCACCAGCACGTTCTGTCTTCTTGGCTTGTCACAGGTCACACCAAAGTGATCGCGCAGATGCACCAGCGGCAGGACTTCACCGCGCAGGTTCAAGATGTTGCGCTCGCGGTCGTGTTGGCGGTGGTCGTCGTACTCAATGCACTCCTCCACAGACTCCAGCGGCACCACATAGGTGACGTCGCCCACACTGGATAAAAAGCCGTCAATAATTGCCAGGGTCAATGGCAACCGAATGCGGAATTCTGTACCCGTGCCGGCGGCGGAATCCACATCCACGCGCCCACGCAGGGCTTCAATATTGCGCCGCACCACATCCATGCCCACCCCGCGCCCGGACAGGTTGGTGACCTGATCGGCGGTGGAGAATCCCGGTTCAAATATGAGGTTGAAAATTTCCTGGTCGGTGAGGCTGGCGTCTGCCTGCACCAGGCCGCGCTCGATGGCTTTTTGCAGTATGCGGTCCCGGTTAAGGCCGCCCCCATCGTCGCTGACTTCAATAACAATGGCGCCGGATTCGTGAAACGCGTTAAGTTTTACCGTGCCAATGGCGGGCTTGCCCTTGGCGTGGCGTTGCTCTGCGGGCTCTATGCCGTGGTCACAGGCGTTGCGCACCAGGTGGGTGAGCGGGTCGGCAATTTTTTCCACAACGGTTTTGTCCAGCTCCGTGTCGGCACCGTTGATGCTGAGCTCCATATCCTTGCCCAGTTCGGCGGCCAGATCGCGCACTACTCGCTGGAAGCGGTTGAATGTATCGCCAATGGGCACCATGCGCAGTTGCAAGGAGCGGTCACGAATTTCTTCCACCAGCAGCGTCATGGCCGCCGCCGACTCACGCGTGGCGGCGTCACCGCCGTGAGCGGCATTCAATGACACTGTTGCCGAGGCGATCACCATCTCGCCCACCAGGTTGATAAGCTGGTCCAGCTTTTCTGCCGATACTCGCAGGTGCTGCGAACTTTTGCGCTCACGATTCACCGGTTGTTTATCCAGGACGGCATTGACTTGCTCCGGTGCAGGCAAGCCCGTGTCCACCAGCGCACTACCTATGGGTTTGCGCATTGCGGCAGGGTCTTCGGCGGTGTGCGCCTTCAGGCACTGGGCAAGTTCATCTGCGGTCAGCGCGCCGCTGGCGGTGAGAATCTCGCCCAGGCGTTGCGGTTCTTCCGGCAGCTCCTCAAACAGTTGTAAATAGGCCGCCAGATTGCTGCGCGGTGGCAGGATGCGCAATTGGCACAGCTCGCCGGCAAATTCAAAAACGTCTTCAATGTCTTTCTGGCTGATGTCTGCGGCGTCAAAATCTATTTCAAACCCCAAATAACAGGCTTCCGGGTCCAGCTCCGGCAGGCAAGGTAGGTGGTCGGCAAGGGTGGTGATGGAACAAATCTGCCCAAGTTTGCCCAGATAGTTGATAAAACCAATGGGGTCCATGCCGTGTTTGAGAATTTGGGAATCAAAGCGCAGGGAAATATGCCAGCTGTTGCGTTCGGCGCAAGTGTCTTCCGCAGGCGTAAGGAAGGCGTGCAGGGCGTTGAGCAGTTCCCGGTCGGTGGCCTGCAGTTGCGCCTCCTCACTGGGCTCGCGCAACTCCACCAGTTGGCTGATATGGTCGCGGGCGCGCAGCAACAGGTGAGAGAGCGGCCTGCTGAGCGTCAGCTCTCTGTTGCGTAAGCGGTCCAACAGACTTTCCACCACATGGGTAAAGCCCACCACGTGGGTCAGCCCAAACATGCCACCGGAGCCCTTGATGGTGTGCACGCAGCGGAAGAGGGCGTTGTAGAGCTCTGCGTCTTCGGGCGCGGCCTCCAGCGCAAGCAGAATTCTCTCCATGTCGGCCAGCAGATCCCGGCTTTCTTCCAAAAATGTTTGAAAGGCCTGTTCCAGGTTCACGTAGCTTGCTCCTGTAGGCCATCCTGCAGCCTGTCCTGCAGGCTTAACAGCGTAAACACCTTGTGTACCGCGTCGCTGGCCTGCGTGATTTTTACACCCTGGGGCAAGCGCAGCAGCAGTTGCACGGCAGAGGTGTCTATTTCCGTTACCGCGCCCAGGTCAAGACTGCACAACTGGCCGCCGCGCTTGGCGTCCACCAATGCGTCCCTGGCCTGCTGAGCCTGATATACGGTAAATTCACCGCTCACAATCAGGCATCCGCAGGTGGCGTCAAAGACAATGCTGTCCATCAGGGCTGCACCAGCTTATTGACGGCGGCCAGCATCTGTTGCGGCTGAAAAGGTTTTACCATCCAGGCCTTGGCTCCGGCGGATTGGCCCTGTGCTTTTTTATCTTCGGCGGATTCGGTGGTGAGCATGATGACCGGGGTGAACTTGTACTCCGGGCGGCTCTTCACCTCTTTGAGAAAGGTAAGGCCGTCCATGTTGGGCATGTTCACATCGGAGATCATCAGGTGAACGCGCTGACCGGTCAGTTTGGACAGTGCATCCCGCCCGTCGCAGGCTTCAATGATGTCAAAGCCTGCACCCTTCAAAGCGATGGAAACAACCTGCCGGATGGACGCAGAGTCATCAACCACCAGAATTACTTTCGCCATGGGTACCTCTTAGCCTATTGTTTGAGTGTCAGAAGTTAATTTAAAAAAATGTGATGTCAGCCGCTTCCGCCGCGGACGAGATTCTTGCAGGTGGTGCGCCGCTGTGACCTTGACGCTCCTCGGCCATGGCGTAGGATTGCTCCAACTGCGTCAAGTGTTGCCCCACATTCACCTGACCAGGATCGGCCTGCTGCAGCTCACGGCTGACAGCAATGATGTTGTCGCGGACATGACACAGCATCTGGCTGATGCGATCTTGAAACTGCAGGTGCACCAGTGTCTGCTCAATCTCGGTTTTAATGTTCAGATTGGTGTGGGTGAGGGTGTGCGCTGCGGCCGACAGCGCAGCGGCATGCTCTTGCAGGTCCGCCAATACCCGGGCAATGGTGGAGCTGGAGTTGTCAGCCATGGCGCAGTCGCGCTGGCGGGCGTGATTGGCGGATTGCACGGTGGTTTCTATGGCGCGACTGATGCAGTTGACCTTGCCACTCATACGGTCTCCGGTCTCCGCCGAAAGCTGCGACAATTTGCGCACCTCGGTGGCGACCACGGCAAAGCCGCGGCCGTGGTCGCCGGCTCGGGCGGCCTCTATGGCAGCATTCAACGCCAGCAGGTTGGTTTGCCCGGCTATAGTGGCCACATCTTGAGCCATCTGGTCCAGTTCACCAATGAAGCCGGCCAGCTCATCAATTTGTTTCAGCAGCACATCGCGTTCCTGTAGGGCGGCTTTCAGCGCCTGAACTACCGTTGCCAGACCATCGTTGGCCTTGCCAAAGACACCCTCAATGCCGCCCTCCGAGGAGGCGGTAACCTGTTCCGACACCTTGCTAGACTGCTCCAACTCGGCAGCGAGGCTCGAGAACCGCTGCACCAGTTCGTTGATGGCGTTTTCGGAGTGTTGCCTGACGGTTTCCAGGTGCCGCGTCCATATTGGCAACAGCCGCTCACCCAGCTCATGCATTGGCGCAATACCCGGCGCTGGTTCAAGGTCTGCTTCCGGCGCCTCCTCGGTGACCACGGCGGGTGCAAAACCGCTGCAAAATGCGACTGCAACAAGCACGGCAATAGAAGTTACCGCCGCTTGCCAAAGCAGGCCCTGCGTCAACAAAAGTGCCGTGCCTACCAAACCCGGCAGCACGACAAGCGATAGTGCCCGCAAGGGCGCAGCAAACAGCATTGGTGCAAAAGCCTCTTTGATATGGTTATGATTGCGGGCGAGTCCACTGGAGCCGTGGAGGAAGGATGGTCAACCAAAGCGTTTTGTTGGCCAACCCGGTACAGCTTCCAGACAAATGCTCTCCAATTCTTCACCTGATAATTGAGTTTTGGTCAGGTTGTGGCCAGACGCCATCGGAAGAGTCTTATATAGGGTAGGGCTAAATCTCTAAGGCTGTAGGAAAATTCCTACAATAGCCACATTTGGCGACAATGGGTCTCACCTTGTTTAAGCAGCCGAATTGGCGGGCGACTTTTCATGAACTAAGGTTGGAGGGGGCCGGGCAAACACCTAGCGGGTAGGAAGGGCTTAATGGATACACTGAACTATGCGGGATTCTGGCTGCGAGTGGGCGCGTCGCTGGTGGACACGCTTATCTTTGTTGCCGTTCTGGCACCGGCTTTGACCCTTGTTTACGGCACGGGTTACTGGACAGATGCCGAGGCGGTAGCCGGCCCGTGGGACATCGTCTTGAACTACCTGATGCCTGCCGTGGTGACCGTGCTTTTTTGGATGTACAAGTCCGCGACCCCGGGCAAGATGGCCATCAAATTGATCATAGTAGATGCCGAAAGCGGCGGCAAACCCAGTAGCAGGCAATTGCTTGTGCGCTATCTGGGCTATTTTGTGTCAACCCTGCCGCTTTGCCTGGGCTTGATCTGGGTGGCAATAGACAAGCGCAAGCAAGGCTGGCACGACAAGATGGCGGGCACCTTGGTGGTGCGTCAAGCGCCGGCAGTCAGTTTATTGGTCTGACGCGCAGACCTCAGTGGCGCGTCGTCAATCCTGCCCGAAGGCCGCCGCAGACAAAAGCGCTATAGTGCCCGAACGGGAATCCAGCCGGGTGTGCTGCACCACAATGGGTTTATCTGACCGGATCATGCTGGCGTAATCTGTCTCCCGAGGAATGGGTTCCGGCTCCTCCAGTTCATCGAATCTCAGGTGCAGGGTGCGCCGAGCGGGCACCGTTACCCGATAGGGGCCCGCTGGTTCGCGATCACTGAAAAAAACGGTCACTTCAACCTTTGCTTCTTCCTCACCCGCATTCAAGATAGACGCAGTTTCGTGGCTGATCAGCGCTGGATCGTCTGCGTGCGGACCCTCTGCGGGGATATAACCCTCGGCAATGAACCAATTTTTTTTACCGTACACCGGATGTACCTCTTGACGTTGTTGCTGTTTTGGCGGCAAGTTCACACAGCTTTTACGCGGGTGGACGCTGTGTGGGTTGAACACCGCTTTGAACGTAAAAGTTATTGCTTGGTTGAAAGCCTTGGCCGCATCACTGATGGTGCAATCTTACATAAAAAAACAGGAACCGGAATGGCGGCCATTGTTGTAGGTGCAAGCAGTTAAATTGCTCAAGTATTCATCAATATATCGCCATATTACAAGCCTCGCCCGTGGATGGCGAGCTGAGTTACTTGGATTGGGTCGGACAGTTGATAGAGAGGTAACGGGCATTTCTTTTCAGATTTGCAAAGCACAAGAACCAGCGTACGGCCCGGCCGCTGGTTCTACTGTTACTGGTTAGTCCAAGACTTTTATATCGACATTCTGGTCATTGGTGTTAATGAAAAATTCCGATGTGCCCATGGTCAGATGTGTATCACCATTGCTGAACACATCCGCCAACCCTCTTGGATCTTCAGGCAAGGGGTTTTCCCAGCCAACCAAATACAGTGCACTGTCGGCATGCGCGGGGTCTCGTGAAAAAACGATGTTTCCACCTGCCCGCGCATAATAATTGCCGCCTCCGGTAAAAACAGGGGAGTGATGGACGATATCGCCTTGATGAGCAATCAAGGTGACGTCAAGCGGGGCCACTCCGGTCTCTTGGTCGCTTGAAGCCAGGCCGCGACCTATCAGGGGGATCACTGCCAGGGTGTCTGCTTCAATATGAATGGACTGTGACGCTTCTCTAAAGGGGTAGTAGGGCCCCCTGATGGTTACGTCCGAAAGGTCAATGTGCGTTGCACCTCCGCCTCTGATATTGCGAGCTATCGCCTGCAAATTGCCGTCCAGAAAAATCGGGTAGGCCTGGTCGGTTGCGAGACTGCTTAGCTTGATATAGGGGTTGTCGGATACACGGGATTCGCGCAAAACCGGCCTGGCTGTGTCAGAGGCATCAGGTTGCACAAACAAATTCAGCCCACCTCCAAGCCAGCCATCTCCAAGTCTTAAAGCGTCACCCAGCGACACGTTTATGGCCGCTTCTGCGGTCATAGTGATTTTGCCCAAACTGTTGTGATATTCGTTACTGAACTTGAGATTGTGCGCGTGTATGCCGGCGAAAGAGTGCAGG
>CAYNST010000060.1:13497-20622 GCA_964399955.1 uncultured Cellvibrionaceae bacterium
GGTTGCTCACCGCCAACGGTAATGCTGTGTGCAGCCTCCAACACAACGTGCCCGCCTCCGTAGGTTCTCTGCAGGGATTGATCGTAGATGGTGGTGTTGGACCGCTCTGAGCTGACGACAAGATCGCGGCCTTTCAGACGCAACTGACCGGGGTAAGGTCGCCACATTACGCCCAGAACATCTGCATAGCCGCTGAAACCTAAAGTGCCTTCGCTTTCCAAATGCACGGAGCCGCTTTCCGAAGATGCATGCGCCAGCTCGATATCACCTTTGACCACTGTCGACTGAGAGGACCAAACGTAAATTGCGCTGCGATTGCCACTTCGCCATTCATCCGTGGGGCCAGCGGCATATAGCCTGGCATTGGTGCCGATTTCTACACTGCGGGTGTCCAGGAGCCTAGATGGTAAAGCGCTTCCGCGTCCGCCTACCGTAATGGTGCCCAGTTTCTCGCCTGACGCTACCCGAATAGCGGCGCGTTCGTGCAGTCGAATGTGTTGACCCAGAAGGGTTACGTCTCCGCTGGAGCCATCACCGGACAGCGCTTCAATCAGGCCCCTATCCATCATGCGCAGTCGACTGGCACCGACCAGAGCAACTTCGCCGGAGGCTGCGCCGCTGTGGCCACCCCGGGGATCTTTCAAAGCGTTGGCGCGAACGGTGCCGGTATGCAGCACGTCTTCACCCAGCATAACGACCTGTCCGGCATCAATGCCGGGCTTTGCGTACGGATCTTCCGGGAAGGGGTAGCCCGGCTGTTTAGCACTTGAGACGTCAATGACTCCGCTATTGACCAGGCTGGCGCCCCGGCCCAGGGTAAAGCTGCCGTCGGGATGCACCTGTACTTCTGTTTTGCTGGTGAGGTCGCCGGTATTAACCGCTTGGCTGAAAATGTCACTGCTGGCACTGGCTGTCAACAGCACCCGCCCGCTGGCGGCATTGATGGCGCCGGAGTTGAGGACGGCCGGGTCCAGCCCCAGCTCATTCTGCTGAACGTCTTTGGTGATTTTTACACCCAGCCGGTTGTCTGCATCAAAGGTGAGCACTGCTTCGCGCCCGGCGGCCAGACTTACTGTTCCAAGTTCCGCAGTGATCATGTTTTCATTGGCCACTCGTTTGCCGATCATGGCCACGTTGCCGCCGCTGGCTGCTTTGATCAAACCCCGGTTGATGACGATGCCGTCTGTGCCTTCGATAGCTTTGAAGGCCAGCCCGCCATTGATGAAATCCTGGGGGTTAATGTCCAGCCCCGAAGCCACCAGGCCGTTCACGTTCACCCGTGCCGCTCTGCTGAAAATTATTCCGTGGGGATTGACCAGGATGACGTGGCCGTTGGCGTCCAGCCGGCCCATAATTTGGCTTGCGTCGTTGCCGATCACGCGGTTGAGCGCCAGCGACTGACTGCCGGGCTGCACAAACTGCACTTTCTCTCCTGCGTCGATGCTGAACGACTGCCAGTTGATTGCCACCCGGTCGGTTTCCTGGTGGATGAAATGCGTGGTACTGCTTTGCCGGAAGGTGGCACTGCCGCCCACAACTTCTCCGCCTGCGGGTGCGGCGTGGGAGTAGTTGCTGAACAGTGTCGTGGCAATAGCAATGGCCAGGGCGCGGTGGGGTGGGCACAAGGGCGAGCTGACATTATTCTTATTCATGGTGCTTCTCCTTTTGTTGCTGCCTGCTTTGCGCTAAGCGTTTTGGTTGACTGTCAAGTTGGGTGCTCACTCGCACGGGTAGGTCAATTGGTACAGCTCTGTTACTGAACGCATGACTAACGGGTGGTACGTTTTCCAATGTGGAGCGAATGGGGCTGAACAGCCGTCCCACGGCCTTTTGGCGAGGCGCGGGAGCACTGGCATGTGCCGACAGTTTGAGTTTCCCGAAAGCATTGGTGAATACTTACAGAACCCGTCGCTGTTCCTGCCCGGTTCGATGCAGTGATAAGGCCGTCAGCTTGGCTGGCCGACGACTTGTTTGTTTTCTTCGCAGCCCTAGTCAGCAATTTTGATATTGGCCGGCTGTCCGTTGGTATTGATCAAAAACTCCGGTGCGCCAATGGTCAGTTGAATATTTCCACCACTGAGTACATTCGCGATGCCGCTTGGATCTCCGGGTTCTGGCTCATCCCAGAGCGTCAGATAGAGCACGCTGTTGTCGAATTGCGAATCTCTGGAGAAAAGAATGTTTCCACCCGCCCGGGCAAAATAGTTTCCGCCGCCGGTGTATACCGGTGACTGGTGAATGATGTCGCCTTGATGGGCAATGATATTGATGGCTTGGGTAGTACCGAACCCCGACCCGAGTTGAGGCATCGCTGCCAGAGTATCGGCTTCAATGTGGATGCGTTGCGGATGCCAATCCGAGCGGTCGTAGTTGCGGGATATAATCAAGTCGGACAGGTCAATGTGCGAAATATCTCCTTCCTCTCTGCTGCGCGCCACGGCCACAAGATTGTGACTTATGTTCAGGTCAGGGATCTCGTCCTTTATCGTGGTTTTTACACGAATGTAGGGGCTGCTGGAAGTGAGAGGCGCGCGCAGAGCCGGCCGGGAGATATCGTCGGGGTTTGGTTGGACAAACAGGAACAGACCGCTGCCATCATTATAAACATTGTATTCACCGCGCACGTGATTGGGTCGATCCAAGGTGAGATCTATTGCGGTTTCCGCCGTCATGGCAATTCTGGACGGCATGGGATAATGGTAGCTGCTAAGCATGACGTTCTGCCCATGGATACCTGCGAAGGAATGCAGATTCAAGCGGTTATCGCTAAGCAGTTGTGAGTTCTTCAGAAATATCCCGTATTGGCCCTCCATCGTCAGCGGGCGTGGCGACGCGGTCGGAATTCCAGCGATCAACTCAATACTGCCAAGGTGAGATTGGATTATGGTGTTGGTCAGGCTGATGCTTTCGCCGGCATGCAGCCTGAGTGTAGCGCCACCATTGCCGTAAGCGGTTTCCGGTATTCCCAGCTTGAAAATATGATCGTCGTCGCCAATGGTAAGACTGTTATCTGCCTGAAGCAGCACAGCGCCCCTGTGAAAGGCACTGCTCAGCGACTGTTCGTTGATGGTGGTGTTGCTGCGCTTTGGCGACACCACAAGGTCCCGCCCTCTAAGTTTCAGATGGCCGGGATAGGGACGGAACATCACACCGTCGAGACTCGCATGGCCGGAAAACCCTAAAGTACCCTCGCTCTCAATATGGATGGCGGCGTGGTTGACCAGATAATGCGCCAGCTCCAAACGCCCTTTGACGACGGTTGACTGCGTTGACCAAATGGCAATATCACCCTTGTGATCTGCCGTCCAGGTCTTTGACGGTCCGGAAACAACCAGATGGGCGTTTGTGCCTATCTCCACGCTGCGCGTATCCAGAAGCCGAGAGGGCTGGCTGCCACCACGCCCGCCCACGGTGATCTGCCCCAGTTTTTGGCCGCCACCTGCACTGACGGCGGCGCGTTCGTGCAAGCGAATATGCTGACCCAAAAGCGTAACGTCACCGCCTGCTCCCGTCTCTGACAAGGCTTCCACAACACCGTCACCCATGATGCGTAGACGGCTGGCGCCTACCATGACCACTTCGCCCGAGGCCGGGTCGCCTTGGCGATAACGGTAAGACGCAGCATCGGGGACGTTGGCGCGAACGCTGCCCGTGTGCAGGATATCTTCCCCCAACATGACCACCTGCCCGGCATCCAACACTGTCTCAGCAGTGTCATCAAGCACATCGACGCTGGAAACATCAATGTCGCCGGTATTGACCATCTTGGCTCCTCGGCCCAGGGTAAAGCTGCCGTCGCTGTACACCAGTACTTCGGTCTTGCTGGTAAGATCGCCCGCGTTGACGGTCCGGCTGAATACCTCACTGCTGACATTGGCGGTCAGCAGCACCCGCCCGCTGATGGCGTTAATTGTGCCGGAGTTCAAGACCGCCGGGTCCAGCCCCAGTTCTTTTTGCTGCACGTCTTTGGTGATCTTCACGCCCAGCAGACCGTCTGGGTCAAAGGTGAGCACCGCCTCGCGCCCGGCGGCCAGGGTGACCGTTCCAAGCTCTGCGCTAATCAAGTTTTCATTGATGACCCGCTTGCCAATCATCGCCACGTTGCCGCCGCTGGCGGCTTTGATCAAACCCCGGTTAATGACTGTGCCGTCGGTGCCTTCCGTCAGCTTGAAGGCCAGCCCGCCATTGATGAAATCCTGTGGGTTGATGTCCAGACCTGAAGCCACCAGACCGCCCACATCTACCCTGGCGTCTTGGCTGAACACCACGCCGTGAGGGTTGACCAGAATCACATGGCCGTTGGCATCCAGCCTGCCCAGAATATGGCTGACATCGTTGCCGATTACGCGATTCAGCGCCAGAGACTGGCTGCTCGGCTGCAAAAACTGCACATGTTCGTCAGTGCCAATGTTAAAGGATTGCCAGTCTATGGCCAGCCTATCCGTTTCTTGATGGATTACGGTTGTTAAACCGTTTTGACTGATACTCCCGCTGCCGCCCACAACCTGCCCGTCGGTTGGCGCGGCGTAGGAATGGGCGCTGAAAAACGCCATTGTGATGGCGCAAGTCAAAGCGCGACGGGGAAATTGCAGAGATGAGCGAATGTTATTGTTATTCATTTTGCTTCTCCTTGGTGGTTTTGCTGTGGCGCAGCAATGGAGTTAAAAACTTTAACTTGTGTTCGATTGTCTGCCAGAGACTTGATGTTGTATAGATAATTTGTTCTGTTGTCGACGAGCGGTATGGCGATGGGAGAGCAATGAGGTGCAGAAAAGTATTGCGGGGTAAGGAGATAGCTGGTTAGGAAGGCAGATACCTATGAAGATCTTACGTGTTGCTCCGGCGCGCGAAAAAACCGGGACTAAATAATGGTCGCTGAGTACGGTGGCGGTGATTTATGTGAACGAGCCGCCAGCCGAGTGGCCGGCGGTGTCATTTGCGTAACGGTCTCAATAAGCGGTTCTGATGTTGGCCGGCTGGCCATTGGTATTGATTACGAATACGGGTGTGCCAATGGTCAGGTAAATATCACCTCCGCTGGATACATCCGCCTTACCGCTAGCGTCTCCGGGGCTCGAATCTACTCGACCTAGGTAAAGCACGCTGTTGTCATATTCCGGCTCCGGGGAAAAGACAACATCTCCGCCGGCCCGGGCAAAGTAGTTGCCACCGCCGGTGTACACCGGGGACCGATGGATGATATCGCCTTGATGGGCGATAAAGTTGACGTTCACTGAAGGAGTGAAGCCGTTGCCCGATGGTAAACCCCGGCCAATTTGAGGGATCTCTGCAAGGGTGTCGGCTTCGAGGCGGATGTGGCGGGGATGGCTCGAAAAGCGATCGGAAGCGGTTGAAAGAACCAGGCCGGATAAGTCGACGTGGGTTGCCCCTCCACCCCGTATGTTTCTGGCCACTGCCGTGAAATTGCCAGCGAAGTGAAGTTCAGAATCCTCTTCAGCGGCGGATCTAATGCGAATGAATGGGTTGTTGAAAACCAGTGACTCTCGCAGTACCGGTGTGACAAGGTCGGTTTGGTCAGGCTGAACGAAGGCATAGATGTTGCCCAGATTCCAGTAGGAGTGATTGGTGACTCCCTCGTAAGCGTATTGTCCCAGCGACACATCTATCTGCGTCTCCGCAGTCATTACTGCTCTGGGTGAGGACCGATGATTAGGTCCATTGAAGTACAGGTTGTGGGCGTGTATTCCAGCAAAGGAGTACAAAGATGTGGAACGGTTTGACAGCAATTGAGAGTCGGTGATGAAGATGCCGTATTCACCGTCTGCCGCCAGCGGCCTTGGAGCTGCAGTAGGAATTCCCGCGATCAGCTCTATTTCGGATAGGTGCGCAGAAATGACGGTATTGATCAGGTTGATGCTTTCTCCGGCATGCAGCGTGAAATTGTGGCCCCACTCACCAACACCACTGGTGGGTCCCACATACAGGGTTTCCTGCTCGGTACCAATTGTAAGGCTGTGGTCGGCCTGCATGACCACAGGTCCGCTCCAATACGCGTTTTGCAAAGACTGTTCACTGATGGTGGTATTGGAGCCTTCCGGCGTCACCAGTAGATCGCGACCTTTGAGTTTCAGGCGGCCGGGGTAGGGACGAAACATCACGCCCGATAAATACGATCGACCGGTAAAGCCAAGCGTGCCCTCGCTTTCAACGTGAATGGAAGCTTCGGCGTACATATGATGCGCCAGCTCCAGCAACCCTTTTACCACGGTGGATTGTGTGGACCAGACGTTAATGTCGCCTCTTTGGTCTATAGGCGAATTTTTTGCCGGACCGGATACAAGCAAATGGGCATTGGTGCCGATTTCCACCGTACGGGTATCCAGCAGCCGAGAAGGCAGGCTGCCCCCGCGTCCGCCTACGGTAATCTGACCCATGGTATCGCCACCACCGGCGCTGACGGCGGCGCGCTCGTGCAGGCGAATGTGCTGGCCCAATAGTGTTACGTCAGCGCCTGCACCCGAGCGAGACATCGCTTCAACTGAGCCGTCGCCCATGATGCGCAGGCGGCTGGCGCCGACCATGACGACCTTGCCGGAGTCAGGGTTGCCCTCGGGATAGCTGAACCAATCAGGTTCGGGCACGTTGGCGCGAGCTGTACCGGTATGCAGAACATCTTCGCCCAGCATGACCACCTGACCGGCATCGAGGACAAGGTCACCGGTACCCTTGGGTACGTCCAGGCTGGAAACATCAATAGTGCCGCTATTGACCAGGTTGGCGCCCCGGCCCAGGGTAAAGCTGCCGTCGGTGTGCACCAGTACCTGGGTCTTGCTGGAAAGGTCACCTGCGTTGACAGCCTGGCTGAAAACTTCACTGCTGACGTTGGCGGTGAGCAGTACCCGTCCGCTGATGGCATTGATGGTGCCGGAGTTGAGGACTGCCGGGACCAGGCCCAGTTCTCTCTGCTGCACATCTTTGGTGATCCTTACTCCCAGCATGCCGTCCGGGTCAAAGGTGAGTATCGCCTCATGCCCGGCGGCAAGGGTTACCGTGCCGAGCTCTGCGGTAATCATGTTTTCATTGATGACCCGCTTGCCGAGCAGGGCAAGGTTGCCGCCGCTGGCGGCTTTGATCAAACCCCGGTTGATGACCACACCATCGGTG
>CAYNST010000061.1:0-20097 GCA_964399955.1 uncultured Cellvibrionaceae bacterium
CCAGACGAAAAAATGGCCTCCAGCAGTGGTGATGAGGAAACGTCAACAGACCCTACCCAGGGCCGCTGATAGGCGTAATTCTGCCAGTGAGCTGGTTATCTGGGCATAGAGGCCTAGTCATCGTCATGGGGGCGATGCTTGAAGTAACTGGAAAACTGAAATATGCAGAAGCCGAACACCGCCAGCACCAAAGATATTTCGTAGAGGCCATAGGCCACAGACACGCCTATGGCGCCGGTGTGCCAGATGCCCGCAGCTGTCGCTGTGCCGTCCACTTTGCCGGAATATTTGATGATGGCGCCGCCGCCAATAAAGCCTATGCCGGTCATAATGCCGTACATCACCCGGGCTTCAGGTTCTGAGCCTTGATAAACATAGCGGGCCATCAGCATGAAGGCGCAGGAGGCTATGGCCACCAGGGGAAATGTTCGCAGGCCTGCACTACCGTGGCCGCGGATCTCCCGGTTGAGGGCCACGGGAAGCGCCAGGATAAAGGCGAAACTGAGTTGGTAGAAATGATAAAAAACCTGTTCCAGCTCTATGTGCAAATTCAGAAGTGCGAAGGGGCTTAGTTCCATAGTCTAAGGTGGGGCTATGCCAGGTTTGGGGGCCGACGGCAGGCAATTAGCTGCCTTGGGGGGGGTATGGCTGGTCGGAGGCGGGCGCCACGGTTCCTGCAGTTGCCCCGCCAGGTCACGCATACAGCACCACTTCGGGGCATGTCCATGGTTGGGGTTTCAGCTGGCTTGATGTTCGCCCTGATGCTTCCAATGGTAGAGTTCCTCAAGCAGGTTCTTGAGATCGCTGATCTCGTTAAACAGTAGTTCTCTCCCAACCAAAGTGCGGTATTTTTCTTCTGCCAACAATTGTGCCTTTTCCAAATTGTTGGCTTCTCGGACCAAACCGTGTCTTGCCGAGTACTCCTTGAGTTCCAGTGTGTTCGCCATCATGGTGTTTTCCCCTTGATACAACCTGGCAAGATTAAGAGGAGCGCCTGCCTCGGGTGATGAGTAATGCGGAATTTTTCCAGTAGCGGGCAATGACCAGGTGTAAGCCACTGCCGTGCATATTGTTGCGAGCTGAGCCTCAAATTACATGCGCCACCTCACCGGGGCGTACACAACCCACTGCAACCGGGTTGCGGCGGTGTGGCGCAGCCAAATCCTAATGCAGTGCAGAAACGCTGCTTGTAAAGCTTACATCGCGAAAGTTCAGATTTTCATCCAGCGCTTCAAACCACCCTTCCCACCACAATATGAATTGATCAATTTTGGAGCTGTCGGGGTTGCGAGACATCCAGTCCATCATGGACTGATCCAGAGTTGGGGAGTTTATGCCACTCTGATGGGCCAACTTACCAATGTCTTTGGGAGTCATCTCTGAAAAACCTCGTACTTGAGCTTTGCTGGTGGGGGAGTCTTTCATAGCGTAAGCAAGTGGCGTACCAGTCAAACAGCGCCGGTCGGGTGCCGGTTAAGTTTTCGCAAATTACACCAAAAGTCGTCGAAATTGGTGCGAACGTGAGGTTATCCGCTGGAAGGGGCTGGTGGCGGCCTCGGTCTGCACGGGTCTGGCAGGATTCCCCTAACCTGAAGCGGCTGTCACATTTGCAATGGCCTTGGAAGATTGTGCAAACCCTGGTCACCATACGCAGGTGATTCACCTGGGTGACAGGCTGCCGTCCGGACGGTGGGAATTACCTTTCAAATAGCACGGCGGAGCGTGAAGGGGGAGTTTGAGCGCTACAGGTTGCGCACTTCCTGTGCTGTAGCTCTTTGGGCGCCGGCCCTGCGACAGAACGGGTTGTCTATTGCAGCTATAGGCCAATTACGCCCACGGCTGTTGAGCAGGCTCAAGATCGCAGGAATGCCTGCAAAGCCGGCGGCCATTGGTGGGCGCCAAGCCCACTTCGCATGCTAAATCATTTGCAAAGTCTGGATACGAACGTCCAGCGGCGGGTGCGTGGCAAACAGTGAACGCAATTTTTGCCCCGCCCCAGGCGTGATTCCGAACGCCACCAGGGTGTCTGGAAGTGCACTAGGGGCTTCTGTTTCAGCCTTCAAGCGCCTCAGGGCATCAATCATGCTTTGACGGTCCGCCAGAATGGCTCCGGCCTGATCGGCGCGAAACTCGCGCTTGCGTGAGAACCAGGCCACGATCATGCTGGCCAGGAAGGCCAATACCACCTCGGCAAGTAAAGTCACAATGTAAAAGCCCGGCCCATGGCTGCGCTCGCTCTTGAATACCGCCTTGTCCACCACATAGCCAATGATGCGTGCGAAGAACATGACAAAGGTGTTGGTGACGCCGGAAATCAGCGCCAGCGTGACCATGTCGCCATTGGCTACGTGGCCAATTTCATGGCCTAGTACTGCGCGTATTTCATTCTTCTTGAAGCGTTGCATCATGCCTGCACTGACGGCAACCAAGGCGTTGTTTCTGTTCCAGCCGGTTGCAAAGGCGTTGGACTGTTGCGCCGGGAAAATGCCTACCTCCGGCATGCCGATTTTGGCCCTGGCCGCCAGTTCCCGCACCGTTTCCAGAAGCCAGCGTTCATCGGCCGTGCGCGGCGTGTCAATCACATGTACCCGCGCCGTTTTCTTGGCAATCCACTTGCTGATGAACAGGGATATGAAGGCGCCGGTAAAACCGAACACGGCGCAGAAAGCCAGCAGGTTGCCCAGGTTCAGCCCCTGGGCATCCATGTAGCGGCCCACTCCCAGCAGATTCAGGGTCAGGCTGGCTACCGCCAGAATGGCCAGGTTGGTCATCAAGAACAAGCCAATACGGGACACGACTTCTCTCCTTAACAATGTTGAAATAACGTCTTCGCCAATATGCCGGCCACCTGACCAAATTCAATACTGATCCTGCGGCAGCGGACTCTGTTACTGCGCTGTACGGTTACAGCTCTTTAATGTCGCTGCAGAGTTTCAGCTCGTAAATGTCGTTGCGCCGGTCTTTGACATTGGTGACCGAGCCTTCATTGCGCAGAACTTTAAGCTTGTCCAGGTCCAGGTCAGAGAAGATGATCATCTCTGAATTGGGTGTGGCCTCGGCCATGATGGCATCCTGTGGAAAGGCGAAATCCGACGGCGAGAAGACTGCGGACTGCGCGTACTGAATGTCCAGGCTGTCCACACTCGGCAGGTTGCCCACAGAGCCTGCTATGGCCACGTAACATTCGTTTTCTACCGCGCGAGCCTGGGCGCAGAGCCTGACCCTCAGGTAGGCGTTTTTGGTGTCGGTCCAGAAGGGCACAAACAGAATCTCTACACCCTGCAGGGCCAGCAGCCGCGACAACTCCGGAAATTCGATGTCATAGCAGATGAGTATGCCGATGCGCCCGGCGTCGGTATCAAAGATGCGCAGGCTATCGCCGCCTTCGATAACCCAGTGGTCTTCTTCCTGCGGAGTCACGTGTATTTTACGCTGCTCCTCCACACTGCCGTCCCGGCGACAGAGGTAGGCCACGTTGAACATGCGGTCGTTTTCCAGCAGCGGCATGGAGCCGGTGATGATGTTGATGTTGTAGGTCACCGCCAGATGGCGCATTTCGCGCAGAAAAACCTCGGTGTACTGCGCCAGAAAGCGCACGGATTCATGCGTCGTGCGGCAGGGGTGCAGCCCCATCAGCGGCGCGTTGAAAAACTCCGGGAAGAGGACAAAATCTGCCTCGTAATCGGATACCGCATCAATGAAGTACTCCGCCTGACTCAGAAGCTCCTCCATGGACTCGCATTTGCGCATCTGCCATTGCACCACGCCGACACGGACTACGGTTTTGCGCGAGGCAATCACCGTATCGGAAGGGTCGTACAGAATGTTGTGCCACTCCAGCAGGGTGGCGTAGCCCGACGATTTCTCATCCTCGGGCAGATATTTTTTTATCAGTCGCTTGACCTGAAAGTCGTTGGCCAGCTGGAACGACAATATGGGGTCGTAAATTTCCTTGCGTGCGACCTTGGCGATATAGGCGGGCGGCGTCAGCTCGCCGGCATGGTTGTGGTAACCGGGTATGCGGCCGCCGGCCAGTATTGCGCGAAAGTTTTCCTGTTTGCACAGGTCCTTGCGCGCGTCATACAGGCGCCGCCCCAGCCGGTAGCCGCGGTAGTCCGGGTGCGTGAACACATCCAGCCCGTAAAGCGCATCGCCGTTTGGGTCATTGTGCGCCTCGTTTTTGGTGTTGAGCAGGTCCTCGTAGGTGTGCGGGTTGCTGAAGCGGCTGTATTTGACCCTCAAGGTCAATGCCACACCAACGATCTGATCGCCGTCGGCAATGCAGATCTGCCCTTCGGGGAAGTCGCTGATGAGGCTGTAGAGGGTGTTTCGAGGCCAGGCACCACCCAGATCCGGATAGACAGTATTCATCAGCTCCTTGACCTGGGGGTAATCCTTGCGGGTCAGGTTCTTTAACGTCAAATGGACTTCGGGGTTTTCCACAACAGTAGCCTCAATCAAAACGTACCAAATAGGACAGGCCTTGCCAGCATGAATGCCGAATTAGGCCTTATATTGTTTCTTTGTTTGCTCCCGGTAAGACGAAGGTCGCAAACCGTGCATGATACCGGTTCTGTCTGGTCTGTAGGTCTCACATCAAGCCCTTCTTCCACTTGCAAAGGTCAAGCAGACCGGGTTTAGTATGCAGAACCAAAATCGGGCGCAGATTCGCCCCCCCCAATAGAGGACGCGGATGATCAGGCAGGCTTTGAGAATATGGGTTTTGCAATGGGCGCTGCTGGTGGCCGTGGCCTCGGCTGCCGCTCCAGTGCCGTTGTCGTATGAAATCTTGCAGACCCGCAAACACGATGCGGGTTCCTTTACCCAGGGCTTGTTACAGGACGAGAACGGCTTGCTCTGGGAAAGTTCAGGTCTGTATCGGCGGTCGTTCATTCAGGTCTACGACCCGGTCGGAGAGACAGCGGTCAAACGGCAATCTCTGCCTTCAAAGATATTTGCCGAAGGTATTGCGCTGTTGGGCGATCGCCTCTACGTATTGACTTGGAAGGCCGGATTGCTCCTGGTGCTGGACAGGGACTCTTTGCAGACTGTGCAGACTCATCTCTATGAGGGCGAAGGCTGGGGGCTCACCCACGATGGCAGTCAGTTTTTCATGAGTAATGGCAGCGACAAGCTATTGTTGCGCGACGACCAGACCTTTGCCGTACAGCAAACGCTGGAAGTTCGGGATGCAAAACGTCGCTGGAGCAACCTCAATGAGCTGGAGTATGCAGAAGGATTGATCTGGGCCAACGTCTGGCAGACGCCTTATGTCATTGCCATCGACCCGACCAGCGGGCAGGTACGCGCAAAGGTGGATTTCACTGAGCTGGTTGAAGTCAACAGCCGACAGCCGGGCCACACGGTTCTCAACGGCGTGGCCTACAACCCGGTACGTGGCTCTTTCTGGGTCACCGGTAAGCTTTGGCCCAATCTCTACGAGGTGTGTATTGACCTGAGCCCATTGCAGCCGACGCCGGCCGGCCAAGGCAAAACAGGGGAGGCGGGCTCCGGCTCTCGTTGCTCAGCCGCTGTTGAAACACCAGCAAATTAACAGTGGCCGGGTGGTTAGACTAGAGGCGTAGTTGCAGCGGCAATGCTTAACAAAGAGGTTGGCAGGTTTGAGGCTCCCATTGGCTTTTTTGCCAAGTGGGCGCTCTTCGGGTAAGTTGCGCGCTCACGTTTCCCGTGCGGGCAGGACGGGGAGCATTCTACTCGAAGGAAGGTTCATGCATTCACTGCTGAAAGATTGTTTAATTTGTCCACGCTGCCAGGCAACGGCCGAAGAAGGTTTGCAACCGGCGTTGCTCAAATGCGCCCGGTGCCAAACGGCGTTCTTCAACCTGCAAGGGTTGAACTGTTTTTTCCCGTCCGGCGATGCACAAAAAGTGCGTTGGCAGGACCTTTTGGCCCAGCTCATTGAGCAGGGCCAGCGGATGGAGCAGCAACAACTGCGGGATCTGGCGCATGCCGCCCATGCCGGCAGTACACGAGAGCGGCTCACACGGCTTCATTGCGCGCGCAGCCAGGCCTACGACGCCATCATTGATCTGTTGCACAGCGCCGGGCTGCAGCCCCAACGCGACCTCACGGCCAGCCCGCATCTGCCGCCCGTCCTGGCAGGCTACATTGAGCGTATCCTGCACGACTGGGGCGGCCCGAGCTCGGCCGGGCAAGACGACTTGTTCACCGACGGCAACAACCACAACCAACAAACACTGCAGGCGGTGCTTGATGCCCTGCCTAAGCCGCTGGCGGCGACGCGGCGCCTGTTGGTGCTGGGAGCGGGTGCCGGTCGTCTGAGTTGGGATTTGCACTGCGCGCTCAAGCCGCAGTTGACCCTGGCGCAGGAGAGTGACCCGCTGCTCGCCTATCTGAGTAAACATCTGATCGCCGACGGCGCAACGTTAACCCTCGCGGAAACCGAAGCTCATCCCCACCAAAACCTGCCTTTTTTTCACTCGCACAACGTGCAGGCGCCGCGCGCCGCCGAGGCAAACGCCGCTTCCTGGCAGGTCATTGGTGCAGACGCCGGCAGTCTGCCGTTTGCACCCGGCTCTTTTGATCTCATAGTCACCGCAGGCTTCAGCGATCTGGCTGCCGGCGACCTGAGATATTGGCTTGCTGCGGTAGAGAACCTACTGAGTGGCGCAGGAGTCTGGGTCAATTGCGGGTATTTGCATTATCCAGACACGGTGCCGGAAGCCCAGCGCTACAGCCCGGCCGAGGTACGCGAACTGCTGCAACTGGGTCGGTTTCGCATGGTGGGTGAGCGGTTTTTGTCGGCGCCCGACACGCCGGCGCGTCGGTCAAGCCCGCTGCCAGAGGAGCGTTGGATCTTCGCAGCACAGGCGGCTGCGGGCCGGGCTCACCGACTTGATGGTGGTACTTGTGAGCACACTTTGTTCAAGACTTCGCCTCCCCCCTGGCTGATTCTGCCACACCTGCCTATCCCTCGCCTGACAGGCGAAAACCTATTTCCTGACTGGATGAATGACATCACCGACTTGCTGGATGGCTCGCGCTCGATCAACGATTTGGTGAGCCTGTTCGCCCCCAGCATGGATGAGGGACAGGACCCGCAGCGGTTTGTCTACGCACTGTTTGACGAGTTTGTTCTGCAGTGACAGGGCGGCCAACCGCGCTCACAACGCGTTTGAAAGTGGCGCACCTGGAAGCCGGCAGACACCTCTATGGTGGCGCATTGCAGGTTGAGTATCTGCTGCGTGGGCTCGCGTCTTGGCCAGTCGACAACCTGCTGATCTGCCCCACGGGTTCCGCCATTGGCTCGCTCTGCCACCCCGAGCATCGGGTCATCGAGATCAAGATGAAAGGCGACCTGGACCTGGCGCTAGCGCCGCGCCTGGTGAAGATCCTGCGCGCAGAAGGTTGCCACTTGCTGCATGTGCACAGCCGCCGAGGCGCCGACATTTACGGCGCCCTGGCCGCCAGGATGGCCGGCCTGCCGGCACTGTTGTCGCGGCGGGTGGACAACTCCGAACCGCCGTGGCTGGCGCGGTTGAAATATCAGCATGGCTACAGCCGGGTGGTGGCGATCTCCGCAGGCATCGAGCAGGTACTGCGGGCCGAGGGCGTGTCCGCCGCTCGGTTGAGCGTGATCCGGGATGCGGTTGATACCCAGCAGTTTACGCCTCTGGCAGACAAGCCTTGGTTTAAGCGCGAGTTTGGCATTGGCGAGGGCGATCTGACCGTGGGTCTGGTTGCCCAGTTGATTACGCGCAAGGGGCACAGCCAGGTGCTGGAGGTGCTGCCGGCACTTTGCCAACAATTTCCGCAGTTGAAAGTCTTGCTGTTTGGCCAAGGGCCTCTGCGGCGTCAGCTTGTTCAGCAGGTTGAGCAGCTGAAGCTTGCCGGCGCAGTCCGCTTTTGCGGGTTTCGCACCGACCTGCAGCGGGTGCTGCCCTGCCTGGATGTGCTGGTGCATCCCGCACTGCAGGAGGGGCTGGGTGTGGCGCTGCTGCAAGCCAGCGCCTGCGGCGTGCCGGTGCTGGCCAGCCGCGCCGGCGGCATACCGGAAGCGGTGGCCGACGGCCAGAGCGGGCTTTTATACAACGTTGGAGACGGCGCCGCTTTGCAGGTTTTGCTGAGCCGCCTGCTGTCTGACGCCGGTCTTAGGCGCCGCCTTGGCGCACAGGGGCGGCTGCGAATGGAGCAGCATTTTTCTCTTAAGCTGATGGCCCGCGACTACTTTCACCTTTACCGTCAGTTGCTGCAGGCCCCACTTTCCGGCGCAGACTAGTAGGGGATCAGGGTAATGGACGGCTCATCCAAGGCCCAAAGCTGCTCGCGTAGCTGCAGAATGTGCTGAGACCAGTAGTGCTCGGTGTTGAACCAGGGGAAATGCATGGGAAAGGCCGGATCATCCCAGCGGCGCGCCAGCCAGGCGGCGTACTGCATCAGCCTCAATGTGCGCAACGTCTCTATCAGCTGCAGCTCACGCGGATCAAAATCACAAAACTCCTGATAGCCCCCCAAAAGATGATCAAGCTGCACCTGTTGGCGAGATCGCTCGCCGGACAGCACCATCCACAAGTCCTGTATGGCGGGTCCGTTGCGAGCGTCGTCCAAATCCACAAAGTTATAGCGGCCGTCGCGCCAGAGGATATTGCCAGGGTGGCAGTCGCCGTGCAGGCGGATCTGCGCATAGGGGATACGCTCCCAGACAGGTCGCATCTTGGCAATCAGGTCTTCTGCCAGGCTGGAATAGGCGGGCACCAGTGAGCGGGGAATAAAATCCTTGCCAAGCAGGTAGTCCCGACTGGCTTCACCAAAGTCAGCAAGGCTCAGCTGCGGGCGGTGCTTGAACGGCTGAATCCGGCCCACCGCGTGAATGCGGCCCATTTGCTGCCCCAGCATGTACAGGTTATCGTCATCGTCCAGTTCTGGGGCGTGCCCGGCTCGGCGCTCGTACAAGGCAAAGCGATAATCGTCAAATTGAAACAGTGTCTCGCCGTTATGCACAATGGGCGGGACAACCGGGATTTCCAGCTCAGCCAGGGCCAGACTGAACTGATGCTCTTCAAGGATCTGCGCGTCACTCCAGCGGTTCGGCCGATAAAACTTGGCAATGATGGGGCTGCCGGCTTCAATGCCCACTTGGTAGACGCGGTTCTCGTAGCTGTTAAGCGGGTAGATGCGGGCATCGGTGATCAGGCCCACGCTTTCCACCGCGTCAAGGACGCGGTCGGGGGTCAGCTGGGCGTAGGGTTGCGTGCTGGCGTTTTGAATCTCGCTCACCGGAATACCTCTGCTCTGAATGATGTGAGTGGTTCTCCTCAGGTAACTGTTCAGTTCATATCCGAATTTGCCCGTAGCTGCGTTAAAAGATGGCCTTTAACAGGTGCAAACTCACATTCTTCGCCTTGTTCTGCGCAAATCCGAACGCAAGCTGAACAGTCGCGGGATGAGCCGAATACTTGCGTCCCATCATGATAAAGCATTCAGCCTCAGGGCGTACGCGCCAATGCCCACACATCAACCCGTATTGCGCCGGCCTGCAGCAGGCATTCAGACATTCGAGTGGCGGTTGCGCCGGTGGTGATGACATCGTCTACGATTGCCAAGTGCCTTCCTTGGACCTCCCCCGTGCAGGCAAAAGTTCCCCGCAGGTTGGCCAGGCGGGCGCGGCGGTCCAGGGTCTTCTGCGCTGCGGAATGAGTGCATTTGCGCACAAAGTCCCGCCACGGGCGGTCCAGCGCAGGCGCAAGGCTGGCAGCCAGTACTTCGGTCTGGTTGTGGCCTCTCGTCAGTCTGCGGGCCCAGTGGATAGGTACCGGCACCAAGGCATCCGGCAGGCGGTCATCGCTGTAGCGCTGGGCAATCATCGCCGCGAGCAGGGGCACAAAGTAGCGTGCGCCGCTATAGGGGTCCTTGCGTTTGAAGTGCTGCAGCAGGCGGTCCAGCGGGTAGCCGTAGAGGTAGCAGCAGACGGCTACAGAAAACGGCTTTTTGTGGTTCAGGCAGTCGCCGCACAGGCTGCGCGCGGCTTCACGCTCCGGCATGGGCATGGCGCACATCTGGCAGCAGTCGTCCAGGCGAGGCAGATCCTGCTCACAGCCGCTGCAAAGGTAGGCAGAGGCCGGTGCGTGACACAGGGGGCAGCAATGGGGCAGGTGGCGGTAGAGATTAAACATAAGTAAACCAAACTATCCTTATTTGGTTGACAGCGGCCTTGCAGTCACTATTATGAGCCTTTTCGCCGCCGGCGTCATGTTTGCTTTTTGCCACCTTACCTGGGGTTGATTCGGTTATGCACCTTACTCATTCATCTATCCGTCACGACTGGACTCGCCAGGAAATTGTCGACCTGTTCAATCTGCCATTTAACGATCTTTTGTTTCAGGCACAGCAAGTGCATCGTGCACACTTCAATCCTAACCAGGTACAAGTCAGCACGCTGTGCTCCATCAAGACCGGCGCCTGCCCCGAGGACTGCGCCTACTGCCCGCAAAGCGCCCGTTACGACACGGGGCTTGAGCGGGAAAAGCTGATGGCGGTAGAAAAAGTACTGGCGGAGGCGCAGGCCGCCAAGGACAGCGGGGCGACGCGCTTTTGCATGGGGGCGGCCTGGCGTTCACCCAAGGGCAAAGACATGCCTTACGTAGTGGATATGGTGCAGGGTGTCAAAGCGCTGGGGCTTGAAACCTGTATGACGCTTGGCATGTTGGACAGCCAGCAGGCGCAGACTCTGGCTGAAGCTGGCCTGGACTACTACAACCACAACCTGGATACCTCGCCGGAATACTACGGCGAGATCATCACCACGCGCACCTATCAGGACAGACTGACCACCCTGGACAACGTGCGCAGCGCCGGCATGAAAGTGTGCTGTGGGGGCATAGTGGGTATGGGGGAGGGTGAACAGGACCGGGCAGGGTTGCTGCAGCAACTGGCAAACCTGGCGGAGCATCCGGAGTCGGTGCCCATCAACATGTTGGTGAAGGTGCAAGGTACGCCGCTGGAAAACGAAGCAGATCTGGACCCCTTTGATTTCATTCGCACCGTGGCGGTGGCCCGCCTCCTGCTGCCGAAGTCCTACGTGCGCCTGTCAGCCGGACGCGAGCAGATGAACGATCAGACCCAGGCTCTGGCTTTTTTGGCCGGCGCCAATTCCATTTTCTATGGCGAGAAACTGCTGACCACGGCCAACCCCGAGTCAAACAAGGACACGCAGTTGTTCCGACGCCTGGGCCTGGCGGCAGAAGGCGCAGCCCACTCCGCAACCGATGTGCAAACACCCGTCCAGGCTCCAACCGCGCTGTTCTACAACGCCGCTCACCGCTGATCACCCGTGGTTTTGGACGATCTACTCAACCGGCGGCTTGGCGAAAGGACCCGTTTGAACCGCTACCGCCGGCGAGTCTCGGTGCAGAGTCCGCAAGGTGCCAGTGTTCGGGTGAACGGTCGCTCTCTGCGCACGTTTTGCAGCAACGACTACCTGGGCTTGGCCAATCATCCTCAAGTGGTGGCGGCAATGCGCGAGGCGGCCGAGCGGTGGGGGGTTGGTAGCGGTGCTTCGCACCTGGTCTGTGGGCACAGCGCCGCTCATCAAGCGCTGGAAGAGGCGTTGGCCGAGTTTACCGGCAGGCCGCGGGCGCTGTTATTTTCCACCGGCTACATGGCCAACCTCGGCTGCATCACTGCATTGGTGGGGCGCGCCGATGCGGTTTTCGAAGACAGGCTCAATCACGCCTCGCTGCTTGACGGTGGCCTGCTCAGCCAGGCTCAGTTCAAACGGTTTCGCCACGCAGACCTGCAGCACCTGACGCAGCAACTGGAAGCCTGCCGCGCCACCCATAAGCTGATTGTCACCGACGGCGTCTTCAGCATGGACGGTGACTTGGCGCCACTGCCTGAGCTGGCACAACTGGCGCACCGGCACAACGCCTGGTTGATGGTGGACGACGCTCACGGGATAGGCTGTCTGGGTGCCAGTGGCGGTGGGGTGGTGGAGCTGCTGCAATTGAGTATCAAAGAAGTGCCGGTACTGGTTGGCACCCTGGGCAAGGCGTTTGGCAGCTTCGGTGCTTTTGTGGCCGGTAGCCATGCCTTGATTGAGGCACTGGTTCAGTTTGCGCGGCCGTACATCTATACCACCGCCATGCCCCCCGCAGTGGCCGCCGCCACCCTCGCCAGTCTGCGCGTTTTGCGCGAGGAGCCCTGGCGGCGCGCCCATCTGCAGGCGCTTATCAGCCATTTCTGCGAGCAGGCTGACGCCCTTGACCTGCCTTTGATGCCTTCGCCAACGGCTATCCAGCCACTGCTGGTGGGCGACGATACGGATGCCCTGGCCGCTGCCGAATTTCTTCATCAGCGCGGCTTCTGGGTTTCGGCCATTCGTCCGCCGACGGTGCCGGAGGGCACGGCGCGGCTGCGCGTAACCCTCTCTGCCAGCCACAGCCTGGCCGATGTCGACGCACTGCTGCAGGCGTTGGCGGAGTGCCCCTCGTTGCAACAAAAGGACTGAGCCTTCCATGCCAATCAGCATGAGCGCCGCACAAGCGGGCCCGCCCCTGGTGTTTTTGCACGGCTGGGGCAGCGGCAGTGGCATCTGGCGTGGGCTTGCCCAACAGCTCCCCGGTGAGCACCTGTTTATCGACCTGCCCGTTGCGCCGGTAGAGCTCGATGCCTGGTTGGATGAGCTGGCAGCGCGCCTGCCGCAAAGGGTCGTTCTTATTGGCTGGTCACTTGGCGGCGCACTGGCTACGCGCTTCGCTGCTCGCCATGAGGGGCAGGTTGCAGGGCTGATAACCATGGCCTGCAACCCCCGATTTGTGGCGGATGCCTCCTGGCCGGCCGCTATGCCTGCCAGCACCTTCACCACTTTCTGTGCGCAGTTTTTGCAACAGCCGCAAGCCACGTTTGCGCGTTTTTGCGCACTGCAGGCCCAGGGCGATGGCCGCCGCAAACAGGTTACCCAGCAGTTGCGGGCCCAGCCCGCCCCGGACGCCAACAACGTCAAAGCCTGGCAGCAGGGATTGAACTGGCTTGCGCAACTGGACAATCGCGCTGCCTTGGCGCAGTTGCAGGTGCCCAGCCTGCATATTTATGGTGCCAATGACGCACTGGTGCCCCTTGCTGTGTCAGCCTCGGTGGCGCAACTGAAGCTGGCGCGGGTGGAGCAGCTTGAGGGCTGTGGCCATGCTGTACCCTTGGTGCAGGAAAAATGGCTGCCGGCGCTGATCAACAGATACCGTCAGAGTCTCTGTCCTGCAGCAATAGACAAACAGGCCATTGCCGGTTCATTCGGCCGTGCAGCCAGCCGGTACGATCGGGCGGCTCAGGTGCAGTGGACTTGCGCCCGCCGTCTGGCGCAGAAAGTAGAAGACCCGGGCGATGCCTGGATAGCCGACCTGGGCTGTGGCACCGGGTTTGTCAGTCAGGCTCTGTTGCAGCGCGGTTTCTCCCACCTGCGGACCGCGCAGCTGGATCTGGCGGAGGCCATGGTGCGAACGGCCCGCAGCAAACTGAACACGGCTCTGCCAGGCGCACTCTGGACGGTGGCAGACGCCGAAAGCTTGCCGCTGGCCGACGCCAGCATGAACCTGGTCCTGTCCAACTTTGCGCTGCAGTGGTGTGCAGACTCCGCACGGGTGCTGGCGGAGACGCACCGGGTTCTGCAGCCGGGAGGGCAGCTGCTGTTCACCAGTCTTGGCCCCCGGACTCTCCATCAACTGAGGACGGCGTGGGCCGAGCAAGATGACTATGTGCATGTCAACCGTTTCAAAGAAGAGGCGCTGTGGCGGTCGGAACTGTCCGCCTGCGGCTTCGAAGTGCTGGAATTTGAGCGGGATTTGCACCAGGTTGAATATCCGCAGTTACTGGATCTGCTGCGGGACCTCAAGCAAATTGGTGCGCACAACATGAATGCCGGACGCAACACCGGCTTGACCCCGCCGGCGCGGCTGCGAGCGCTGGTACAGTATTACGAGCGCTTCCGCACCAGCAGTGGGCTGCTGCCCGCCAGCTATGATGTCTATTTTGTCACGGCCAGAAAACGCCCATGCTGAAAACCTGTTTCGTCACCGGCACCGACACCGGCGTGGGTAAAACCCTGGTCACCTGTGGCTTGATCAAAGCCAGTCAGGCGGCCGGCCTGAGCGCTGTAGGTCTCAAGCCTGTGGCCGCTGGTTGCGAGTTGGAGGGGCAAAACTGGGTCAACGAAGACGCGCGGGCCCTGCAGAAGGTCAGCAGCATCGCCATGCCTTACAGTCAGGTCAACCCTGTGGCACTGGAGGCTGCCTTGGCGCCACATATTGCCGCAGCTCGCTGCGGGCGACGCATCAGTGCCGAGCGGCTGGAGGGCTTTTGCCGGGGTGCAATGATGCAGAAGACAGACCGCGTTTTTATAGAGGGGGCGGGGGGCTGGCGTGTGCCTCTCAACCCACGGGAGACGCTTGCCGATCTGGCGCGACGGCTGCAAACACCCGTGGTTCTGGTCGTGGGCATGCGTCTGGGCTGCCTGAATCACGCCCTGCTTACGGCCGAAGCCATAGCTGCCGACGGCCTGCCCTTGGCGGGCTGGGTAGCCAACTGTATCGACCCGGCAATGGCGGCGCTGGAGGAGAACGTTCAGACGCTTGCAACGCTGCTGCCCGCACCCTGCCTGGGTGTACTGCCTCATCTGCCGCACCCCAGCGCGGCACTGGCGGCTGAACATTTGACTCTGCCTTCGTTCTAAGAGCGCGGCGCAGCGGGGCTTTTGGTTCGGTGGGCACTCCATCCGACCCCTGTCGCTTGGTCCTGCACAGATCTTGACTAAACTTAGCCTGAACCGCTGAGCAGTTGAGAGTTTGACCGCGCTGCTCCGCCCCTTCGAGTCTATTCGGATTTCTCATGCTTCACCACCGTCTACGCCTTTTGATGTTTTTGTTTTTTTGCATGATTCCAGCGGCCGACCTCGCCGCGTTGGAGCTCTACAAGTACCGCGACAATTTGGGCCGGTGGGTTTTCACCGACAGAAAACCCAGCCAGACCGAGTACGAAAAGCAAAAACTGGTGGTGACAGAGCAGCAAAAAAAAGTGGCGGTGGTCAACCGCGGCACACGGGAGCGGCCTGTGCTGTTTGCGGTGAATCAGTTGGCCGGCCCGGTGGAGATATGGCTGGAGTTCAGCAAGCAGCAGAACCTGCGCTTCAGTCAGCAGCAGCCGTTCAACTGGGTGGTGGACGGGCCTGGTGAAGTGTTTCTGCTGCAGATTGAAAAGGCGGACCCGAGCCTGCCCTGGTCGTATGAATGGCAGGCGAATTTTGCTGTAGGCCGGCCGGTAGAGCCGCTGAATCTGGACAACAGCGCCTTTGGCGTGCCGTTTGCGGGAGGGCCCTATGTCATCAGCCAGGGCTTTTTTGGCGAATACAGCCATAAGGACCACGCTCACGCTCACTACGCCATCGACGTCCCTTTACCCATGAATACCCCGATCCTGGCGGCGCGAGAGGGCAAGGTCATGGAGGTGGAGAGCCGCTTCAGCCGCTCCGGCTGGAATATGGACTACGCCGATGAAGCCAACCTTGTGCGGCTACTGCACGCCGACGGTTCAATGACAATTTACGCTCACCTGAATGTCAACAGTGTGGTGGTGGAACCCGGGCAGCAGATCCGCGCCGGACAGGTATTGGGCTATTCCGGCAACACGGGCTTCTCCTCAGGCCCGCATCTGCATTTTGCCTGGCAGGCCAACATTGGCCAGACGGTTCAATCGCTGCCATTTCAGTTCAAAAATGCGGCCCAGGCGCCGGTCGCTGGGCTCTTACTGCAGGGAGAAACATTGCGCTAGATTGCGGTGCAGGTTGATCCAGCGCATTTCAGGATAGATGACCGCGCTCGCCGATCCGGGTCACCGAGATTCATGACTGACGGGGCCTGCTGCGCCCTGCGGGGGGTGGCCGTTGCGAAATCGGGCCCTTTCCAGGTCAAACTGCAGCTGTCGAATAATGGCCTGTATGCGCAAATGATTGGCCACGCGGGGCAGCAAGTCATCCTTGGCTACCGGTTTGCTGAAAAAGTCGTTGCCACCGACGCTGAAACAGGTAGCCAGATCCTTGTCGGTATTGCTCTTGGCTGTCAAAAAAAGGATGGGCAGCTGGTGACTGGGATGGGATGCGCGGATAATTTCGCATGCCTCAAAACCGCTCATATGGGGCATCATCACATCCATGATAACCAGATCCACCTGGGCGTTGGCTCGCAGGGTAGAAATGGCGGCGGGACCGCTGTCGGCTTCCAGTACCTGGTAATGGTTATATTCCAGATGGCCGCGCAAAACCATGCGGTTGACCACATCGTCATCCACGACCAGAATGGTTTGATCGCGCGCATTGCGCGGCCCCTTTGCGGGTTCTGCTGGCTTTGCCGAAATTTTTGGCGCTGATGCCGGCGCCGGATCAAGGCGTTCCGGGGCCTGCGGGTGGTCGTCTGCTGCGGCCTTTGATTTTTGCTCGGCTTTGCCCAGGCGCAGCCGAAAGGCAACCCGGGTACCGCCGGTACGCGGCACTTCCAGCCAGATGCTGCCACCGTGCAGTTCCACCAGTTGTTTGGTAATGGCCAGGCCCAGGCCGGTGCCACCAAACTGGCGGGTACTGGAGTGCTGCACCTGATGAAAGGCCTCGAACACCGAGTGCTGCTGCTCCGGGGCAATACCCATACCGGTGTCTTCGATGTACACCACGGCGTACTCGCCGTCGGTGCGCACGCCGACAGTCACTTCGCCTTTTTCAGTATATTTGATGCCATTGCCCACCAGGTTGATCAATATCTGTTGCAGGCGGTTTTCATCGGCCAGGACAGGCAAGGCGTCTGCTGCAATCCGGTTCACCAGGCGCAGCGGTTTATCGGCTTTGAGTGGTGCGAGCAGGGTAAATACCGAGTCGGTCAAGCGCTTCATGTCCAAGGGTTTGACTTCCAAAGCCAGGTTCTGTTTGGTCAGCTTGGAATAGTCCAGGATATCGTTGATCAGGTTTCCCAGCCGGCGACCACTGGACGCGATCAGCTGCAGGCGGGTGGCGGCAAACGGATCGCTCTGCAGGTGATCGGCCAGCGCATCGGCTATGCCGATGATGCCGTTGAGCGGGGTGCGCAGCTCGTGGGATGTGTTGGCGAGAAAAGCGTCTTTCAGCTCGTTGAGCTTGACTAGCTCCTGATTGGTCTGTTGCTGGCTGGTAAGCTGATAGTGTTTCACCAAAGCGCCAATAAACAGTGCCAGCACCACCAGTACTGCCAATAGGTAGCCAATGTAGGCCCACGCACTGCGCCAGGGCGGCGGCAAAACCTGCACAATGAGTTGCTGCTCCGTCGCGTCCCAGCCGTCGTTGCTGCCGGCGCGTACGCGAAAAATGTAGCGACCGGGGTTTAGGTTGGTGAAGGTGGCTGTATTGTTACCCCCTACGCTATTCCAGTCTCGATCAAAGCCTTCAAGCTTATAGGCGTAGTTGCGGTTGTTGCGATTGCGGTAATCCAGTTTGGAAAACTCAAAGGAAAACATTGCCTGCTGATGGTCGAGACTCAGCTGCTGGGTCTGCCAGATTGGACGCTTGAGCGGCGCCTTGTCGGCACCCACCACAACCGGCTGATTAAGCACCCGCATGCCGGTGATGAGCAGGGGGGATTCAGCGCCGGTTATGTGCAGCTGTCTTGGTTGGAACACGCTCAGCCCCTCGGTGCTGCCCAGATAGATCCTGCCTTCGGCATCAATGCTGCTGGCCTCGCGGTTGAAGTTGTGGCCGATAAGCCCGTGATTGCGGTTGAATACCCGCATGGCCATGCTGACCGGTTCAATCAAGACCACACCGCGTGTGGTGGTAGCCCAGACAAAACCATCTGTGTCCTCTCGAAAGCCGGTGACATAGAGGGCGGGCAAACCGGTGTCTGCCCCATAGTGGGCCAGGGTGTTGTTTTCCGGGTCCAACACGAACAGGCCGTTGTCCTGGCTGCCAATCCAGATGCGTCCGCGGCGGTCCTCCATCAAGCCTCTCACCCGGTTGTTGGCCAGGGTTTGCTGGTCTTCTGCGGATATTCCCAGGTTGCGAAAGCTGCGGCTGTGCGGATCAAACAGGTTGAGGCCGGCGGTGGTGCCAATCCACAGTCGGCCCTGGCTGTCCTCCAGCATGGTCCAGATGAAGTTGCTGGAGATACTGCTTGGGTCCTTGGGGTCGTGCAGCCAATGTGAAAAGCTGCTGTCCTCCGGGTGAAACAAATTCAGCCCGCCGCCCTCTGTTCCCAGCCAGATGCGCCCCTGTCGGTCATTGACGATGGACCAGACGATACCGCTGCTCAAGCTGCCACTGTCCCCCGCCCTGGGGCGAAATTGATCAAATTTCTGGGTGCTGCGGTTGAGGCGGTTAACGCCACCGGACCAGGTTCCAATCCACAGGTGGCCTTGATCGTCTTCCGTCAGCGCAAGCACGGCGTCTGCGCTCAGCCCATCTGCACCCGTGCTGCGGGTATAACGGGTAAAGCGCTGTGCCTCCCGATCAAATGCGTTCAGGCCACCCTCCGTACCTACCCACAGCAGGCCGTCCCGGCCCTCCAGCAGCGAGAGTACGGCGCTGTGACTCAGACTGTTGCTGCGGTCGGGACGATGAGCAAAATTGCGAAATTGGGTGGCCGCACGGTTGTAGTAGTCCAGCCCCGCCGGGAACAGGCCAAACCACATATCGCCGCGAGCGTCTTCAAAGATGGTGCGCACCTGATTTGAGCTCAGGCTGCTGAGGTCAAACGGACGGTTGCGAACGTGCACGAAGTTGTCGGATTCTGGCTGATAAACGCTGATTCCACCGTGGTCGGTGGCTATCCAGATCAAGCCCTGGGAATCCGTGCGAATATCCCAGATCAAGTCACTGCCCAAGCCCTCCGGATCGTCGAGATCGTGACGAAAATGCGTAAACTGGCGCGTCGCCGGGTCCATACGGCTGACGCCGCTGCTGTGCGAGCCGAACCACAGCCGCCCCTGCCGATCCTCGGCGATGGTGGTGATGTGGTTGTCAATGATACTGGCGGGGTCGTCCGGGCTGTGTGAAAAAAACTGATAGCGGCCAGAGGGTTCATCCAACAAACCGGCTCCCACACCTCGGGTGGCAACCCAGATACGGTCCTGCTGATCCACAAAGACGCTGTTGATGCTTGCCGGCACCTTCAGCTCCCCGTAAGGCAGAGGGTAGTGCAGCAGTTTGCCGGTGGACGGCTCATAGAGGCTGGCACCCGCATCCTGACCGATGACTATCCGGCCCGCCGACTCAAGCGCAAGCCCGGTTACCCGGCCTTGCGGTTCCAATACCCCCTCAAGCTCAACGCGGCTAAAATCGTCTTGTAAACGGTTATAGCGGTGCAGCCCGCGGTCTGTGGCAACCCACATAACCCCCTTGTCGTCCACCAGCAAATCGTTAATATAGTTGCTGGACAAGGACCTTTCGTCTGCAGGGTCTGCGGCGTAGCGGACGGCGTGGGTGCCATCGTAGCGTGCCAGGCCATACTCTGCGCCAATCCAGATAAATCCGACTGCGTCCTGCGTCATGGCGCGAATGGAACCTATGTCGCTGTTGGACGAGTCGCCGTCCATCAGCAAATGCTCAAAACGCATGTTGCCGGCCTGCCACATGTCGGCCTTTGGGCTGGCCATGAAAAACAGGACAAAGCTCAAGCAGGCAAAGCCTAACTTGTGAAAGATGCTTGGACGCACGTTGAATATCATCACGTTTCGCCATTGGGAGAAGAGCGGACAGCGGGCTGATCTAAGTATAGGCATTCTGTAGCAATTATCGGCAGAACTGCGCCCACCTTGAGCCTATCTGCCGTCTATTCCGGCCTGGTGCCGGAATGGATACTTTCACCGGCTGAGGAATCAGCAGGATCAAACCAATTGCGGATCACCTGCGGGGGTGCGCTTTGCCGGAAGCTTTCAAGAACAAATTCAACGATCAGGTGATTGCCGAGTTGGCTGATCACCTGCTGCGTGTACTGCCGGAGTTTGACCGCACAGCCTTTGTGGTGCAGGCCTGCACCGGCCTGCAGTGGCTGGAACTCAAAGCGCGCTCAGCACATATATGCGACGCGCTGTGCCGCCATCTGCCGTCTGACTTCCCTA
>CAYNST010000062.1:0-19044 GCA_964399955.1 uncultured Cellvibrionaceae bacterium
CTAGGCTATTGCGCTTGTTGTACGCGTTTATCTGCGGCTTTGCAAGCCGACATCCGCTTGCTGGAACGGCAGATTTTGCCCATGCCGGTTGGGTATTTGAACCGCTTGGCATTGGGCTGCCTGCCGCCACTTCGGCTTGCCGTGCGGGACTGTTTCAAATGACCCGGCGCTTGGCATTCACAAGCGGTTGATCAGGCTCCAGCAGTGCCAGCTCCAAGGCCGCTGCCAAACGGCTGCGTTGCCCGCCGGAGGTCAGTATTTGTTTTAAGTTGTCTTTGCCAATGAGCCTTCCCTGCAAATAGCGTTTGCCCATGACAAATTGCGACTGGCTCCTCTGCCAGGCTGCGGCAACCTTGGCGGGGTCCGGGTAGGGCAGGTGTTCGTCCTCATCCCACCCAAGGTCTTCATCCTCGGGTTCGTCGTCCCGGCTTTCGGGCAAAGCTTCCGCAGGCAAGGTAAGCGCGTTCTGCTGCAGCTCAATTCCCGTGATGGTGGAAAAGGCTTCACCGGCTAGCCGGGCCAATCCCGGTTCACGCATTTGCCCCAGCAGCCAGGTTACCGCCTGTGGGTCACCCAGGGCTGCGGTGGCTTTGATGGCATCGCGGGTGTGCAGGGGGTTGCCGGCGAGGGTTTTGATCCCGTTTTTGGCCTCCGCTGGGGGCAGGGCGCGGAACGCCAGTGCCAGCGCCTTGGTGTGGCAGGGGCCGGGCTGCAGGGCAAACGCTTGCAGATGTTTTGCGGCGGAGCGGTCGCCGAGCAGCACGGCCGACCAACAGGCCCAGAAGACGATTTGCGGGTCGTCTGCGCCCATGGCCACCTGCAGAGCAGGCTCCAGATCCCGGCGTTTCAGTTCGCCAATCAGGCGCAGGGCGCGTGCCCAAAGGGTGGGGTGCGCCCGGCAGCCCGCGCTATTCAATAGGGCGTTAAGCCGCTGCTGCGGGTCTTCCCGGCGCACACTGCAGGCGGCCAGGGCCAAGTGCTGGTGGCGGGCGTCGTCACTGCCCAGCAGGCGTTTTAACCAGTTGTGGCAGTGGTTTGGCGGCAGCCAGCCAAGGGCCGAGATCAAGCCCGGCAGCGCCTGGTCGTGCTCCAGGCCTGCGCCAATCACCTGCTCAATTTTTTGCTCATCCTGACCAGTGAAAGCAAGCAACGCTGCTACAAAGACCTCACCCGGCTCACCGAGGTGCAGGGCGCCGGAGCAGAGCGCCCACGCCTGCTCCGGCGCGGTCATCAGCAGTGTCACTTGTGCTGTCAGGCGCTGCTCAAGCGCGGCCAGGTCGCTGACAAAATAATGGGGTTGGGTCTGGGCAATTGAGCGCAACAGCCACAAAAAAGCGGCATCGTCGGCGCAGCGTTCGAAGATATGCGCATACGCGTTCACAGTTTGCGATCCATCTATTGGTGTCATATCAGCCCCGCATACTCACCGACACCTGACCCACCTGGTGCGCGTGGTTGCACACCAGGGCTGCGCGCCAGGTCAGCGACAATTGCAATTGTTCTGTGTCGATAAACACCGTTTCCAGTTTGAAGGGCATCAGGTGTTCTTTACCCGCCAAAAATGCTGAATGACGCAACTGTACCTGCGGCAGTTTGAACACAAAGTCGCCACCCGGGTGCATGCCGCGGATGTGCACCGCTTCGCCGCCCTGCAAAAAGCCTCTGCAGATCAAGTCGGGGTGAGCACAATTCATGAACCGTGGCGAGTAGTCGTCCGGCAAATAGGGTGCGCGCTCTTGTTGCCATAGCTGGTCGTAGGTACCGGCATAGGCCGTGCGCGGCTGCCAGTAGGGTGCAATGGCGGCAAGGCAGGCGGGCGCGGGTGTGTCGCGCACATCGGTGATCAGCTGTTGGGGGCATTCCAGATTGGGCAGCGGAAACCCATTCAGTTCATCGGGCGCCCGCTCCCCGGCAAAGCCCAGGCCCACCGGGTTGCGCGCCTCAATGGCGGCGACCTCGCCGTTCACGGCATGGGTTCCGCCAAAGGCACGTTCATATACCAGTGGTATTTTGACAAAGGCCTGCGGCGCCGTTTTGCGGCCCTGCTCCCAATAGCGGTCGCCAAAAACGCGCAAGGTTTTGTGAATGTCGCCCAGTTGCACGCTAACGTCCATCTGCGGCACAGGTGTTGCGTCCGGCGCACAGGCGCAGCCGGCAATAATCACATCCGTGGCGGCTTTGCCGGGGTGAAAATCCGAGGCGAAACGCAAACTGGAGTTTGGAGGTTCTGCCCAGTAAACATCTTCTTTATACGGTTCTGTCTGCTCATCCAGCAGCGTCCATTGCCGGCCTATTTTGAACGAGGCTTTCACCATCGTGTAAAGGGTATCTACGCCCTGTTCATTGGGGAAGAGCGCCATGGCCGCAGCATAGGGTGTGGTGTTTTTGAGTTGTAGCATCCTGCAAATCCATTACAAGCCTAAGCTGTGGGCCTGGCGTAGCTTTGGTGAAGATCAGACGGGCCGGTCAGTTTACCTGCACCGAGCCGCCCAAAATGCGATTGACACCGCTGGAGCGGCTGAGCAGGTATTTCCCACGAATGATTATTTTACCCGCCCTGGTCAGAGTAATGCTGGCTTCCCCACAACGCAGCACAATTTCCTTTTTGCCTTCTATCAGCACGGCCTCGCCATCCACCAGGGCGGCTGTTGGTTGCGCATTTTCCGCGCTGGCAGAGTCTGCGGGTGGGGCTTGAGTTGCTTGTGGCTCTTCTGCGGCAAAACTGTCCAGCAAAGAATAGAGGGGGCTGTGCAGCAGGCCGAGGATGACGGGCTTGCTCAAGTCGCCTTCGGCAAACAGCAGCGCAACCTGCCGACCGATTTGCTGCCGGGTCAAGTTAACGGTGGACACGGCAATCAGTGCGTCCGGCTGGGGGTTTTCATTGAATTCGACCAAGGGTTTGCCCTCGGCGCTAAGCCCGACAAAGTGGCCCAGCACCACTTCGCCTGGTTGAAGGCCAGATTCTGTTGCCGATTCGGACTCCGGTGCAGATGTCGGCGTGCCCGCCATGCCTTGGTAAGTCATTGTTCGTCCCTCAAAGGTACAGATCCTGAAATTCCCGCATGCCCTGTTGGCCGCACTCAAAGGCCGGGGCAGCGGGCTTGTCGTCATCATATCGCTTTCCCCCATTGGGAAACAGTGCCCGCCGGGTCTTCCGTTGCCAGCAGTGGAGCGGGGAAGAGAGGAAAGAAGGGTCGACCGCCAGTGGAGATACAATGTATCATTCGCCCGCACTTGACCTCAGGCATGGCTTGGAGCCCTCATCAATGAAACAGCTATTTCTTTTCTGCAGCTTGTTCACCCTCTCCGCGACCGCATCGGCCGAGCGGCTGGTGGGAAGGGTGATGGACGGCTTCGGTCGCCCTATCCCAGCCGCCCAGGTGGAAATAGTGGGCAGTAGTGTGCGCGCTCGCACCGACCAGGCGGGGCAATTCATCTTGGATGTGGAGCCGGAGCGGGTTGACGAATTGCACGTGCGCGCCACCGGCTACAGCCACCAGATCATCCATTTGCACGGTGAGCAGCAAGGTCCGCTGGAGATTAGGCTGCACGGCACGGTGTTGGAGGAGATAGACGTCATCGGCCTGCCCATTCATGCGTCTACCATGCGTTCGGTACAGGCAATTGCTGTGCTTGGCGGAGAGGAGTTGCGCAACCGGCAGGCGTCTACCTTGGGGGACACTCTCAAGTACGAGGTCGGTGTGCACTCCAGTTATTTTGGCCCGGTGGCCAGCAGCCCGATTATCCGCGGGCTGGACGGCCCGAGGGTGCTGATCACCCAGAACGGTTTGGATGTGGGCGATGCCTCCCGCGTGGGTCCCGACCATGTGGTAGCCGTGGAGGCGGCCACGGCGCGGCAGATAGAAATTCTGCGCGGCCCCGCCACCCTGTTCTACGGCACAGGCGCCATTGGCGGGGTGGTCAATGTGGTGGACGACCGGGTGCCGGAGGACAAGCGGACCCGCGGGGCGTTTTTACTGGGCCACAACAGCCTGGCCGGCGAAGACGAAGCTTCCGTCAGTTACACCTCTGGCTTGGGGCAATTTGCCTATCATATCGACGGCTTCTGGCGCGACGGTGACGACTACCGGATACCGGGGGCGCAGGGCGGGCACGACGGCCGGCTGGAAAACAGCGCCTCCCAGTCGCAGGGCTTCAATCTGGGCGGCAGTTGGTTGCTGGACAACGGCTATATCGGGCTTTCCTACGGGCGCCTGGATCGTCTGAATGGTGTGCCGGGGCACGGTCACGCCGAGAGCGATCACCAAGAGGAGGAACCCCATGAGGAGGCGATCTATTCCGAGCTGAAACAGGATCGTTGGCAACTGTTGAGTGAGTTGGATCTGGACGGCCGGGTTCTGGCCGCCATCAACACGCGCATGGGGTTCAGTGAGTACCGCCATGCGGAAATCCATGCCGAGGACGACGCCGAACTGCATCTGGGGCACGAGCACGAGGCGGACACCGTGTTCGTAAACCGCACTCTCCAGGCGCGCGTTGACCTGGAGCACCAGGAGTTTGCCCGCTGGCACGGCGCTTTGTCACTGGAGTTCAAACAGCAGGAGTTTGAAGCCATGGGCGAGGAAGCCTTTACCCCGCCGTCCACTACCCAGCGCTTAGGCGTGGCGCTGGTTGAGGAGCGCCACGCGGGCAACTTCCTGTGGCAGTTGGGTGCCCGGATTGAGTCCGTGCGTATGGATGCCGACCCATTTGCTGCGGACCTGCACCTGCATGACGAGCAGGGGCAGGAGGTCGAAGCCGGTCAATATCTGGTGTTTGACCGGGTGGCGTTCAACCCTTTCAGCCTCTCGGCCGGGTTTGTATGGGACTTTCGACCTGCCTATAAATTGGCGCTGTCGCTGAGCCACGCCGAGCGTGCGCCCTCGGCGGCGGAGGTATTTTCACTGGGCCCCCACATCGGCGCGCGCTCATTTGAGGTAGGCGCGCTCTTCTCCATTGACGAAGAAAGCCCGGGCGCCTATTTTTTTGAGATGGACGGCGGCAGTATAGGCAAGGAGACATCCAATAACATAGACCTGAGCCTACGGCGCCACGAAGGGGATTTGGGCTTTGTGCTTAACGCGTTTTACAACCGCGTATCCGACTACTATTACCCGCAGGCCACTGGCCTCACCACCGAGGACCTGTTTGGTCACGAGGTGGACGCCGAGGACGATCATGGCGGGCACGACCACGCCGGGGTACTGCCGGTCTTTATGTTTGAGCAGGCGGACGCGAGTTTTTATGGCCTGGAGGCCGAGCTTGCCTGGCAGATGGCCACACCGCTTAAGTGGACGCTTTGGGGAGACGCCATTCGCGGCCGCCTGGGCGGCGGTGGCAACCTGCCGCGCATTCCGCCGCTGCGCCTTGGCAGCCAGCTCAGCTATAGCCACGGTGCCTGGTTTGCCGAACTCAGCGCCGTACGCTACTTTGATCAAAACCGCGTGGCGGAATTTGAGACGCCTACGGCCGGCTATACCCTGGTGGATGCCCACCTGTCCTACACCTTTGAGCTGAGCGGTCTGGCGCTTTCGCTGTTTGCCAAGGGGGTGAATCTGGGTAATCAGGAGGCGCGGGTGCACTCGTCTTTCTTGAAGGATTTGGCGCCTTTGCCCGGGCGGGGCTTCAGCGTGGGATTGCGCGGCGAGTTTTAAAGCAGAAGCTGACTGGCGGTATGGGCACTTTGGTCCAGGTTCAACAATATACGCACCATGCGGCGCAGGCTGTCCTGGTCAATGGGTTTGCCCAGCAGGGCGTCGGCGCCGGCGTTTTTGGCTTTGCTCAACAGGCTGGGCACCGCGTCGGACACCACCAGAATTTTGGTGGCGTGATTGGGCATGGCTTTGATGTTGTAGATGACTTCCAAACCGGACATGCCCGCCAAGGCCAGGTCCACCGTAACCAAAGCCGGCTTGCGGTGGTAGAACTCAAAGTTGGCATCGTAGCCGTTGTGTACCTGCACGGCCTCCAGGCCCATTTGTGACAATACGTCAGAGATGGTATTGGCAGCGGCAAGATCTGCGTCGACGATAAGTACTTCAAGGTTGTCAATATCCAAAACGCACATGCTCTTGTCGGGTCTGTGGGTGACGGCTCAAGCCACGTTCTTCCGTCGGCATTGGAGTCTGCAGGCCAGGCGGCGGAGACGCACCTTGGGGCTCGGCGTTTTAAGTATAGACAGGGTTAATATAATTATTTGCTAGGCAGGGGGAGATGACGGAATTAATTTGTTATTTCATACCTGGAGCGGATGCGAGGGCAGCCGCCGTGCACTATTTCATGGGCAGCTGGGTTGCCGGTTGCAAAGACTTAGGCGGCAATGGATGGGTGGTGCCAGCATGCAGGCAAATGCGGAGCGGCAGCCGGAACGGGAGGAGGGTTGTGCAAATTTGCACGTGATCTGAACGCTCGTGGGATGAGCGGAATGGTTAAGGCGCGCCTGCGGACGGACATCTAAGGCTGCCGGGTGAAGGGACCCGCGCAGGGTAGGGCATATCTGTGCTCCAGCGCCTGAAGCCCTGCCACCTGCGCCGGAAGGACGCGCGGATGCACCCGCCACATCCAGCCAGGCCGGCTCAAACATCTAAGGACCACGGCCTTCCACGACCGGGGCAAGGTTCAGCTACGGCCAGCCCGGGACAGTTTAAAGATGGGCGGTTAGAAATATGCGTACGACGCTGGACTCGAACCGGTAGCCGGGCTCCTCTCCCGGTGCATAGCTGGGACCGAGGGCGCTTTGGTTGCGGCTGTCCGTCAGCTGGGTATTGCGGAAGTTGTCGTAGTCGTAGCGCATGAAATCCCAAAACATGCCCAGGCTCTGTTTGCGGGTGAAAGGAAGCGGGGCCCGAAATTCATAGGTGAACCCCAGACCCAGGTTGAATATGTCATAGGCGCTAAGCTCCCTGCTGCGGGAGTGGAATTCGTTGCCCGCCAGCTCCGCCGCCGTGAGTGAGTCGGCATAGAAGTTGGCTTCTGTCTGGCGATACATTCGGCTTTTCAGCTCCAGTACAAAATTGTCCGCCAGCGGATGAATATAGCGCAGCTCGTAGTTTGCCGCGCTTAAGTCCCAGTTATCCCGGTACAGGCGGCCCTCCAGTCTCAGGGCGGCCCGATAGGGCAGGTAGTAGATGCTGCGCAAGGTCAGCGCATAGCTGTTGCGGGCATCGGGGAGGGCCTCCGATTGCCAGCGTTCCGCGACCCCACCCAGCTCTATAGGCTCAATGATACGAACCTCGCGGTAGGGGTTGCTGAGGTAGCCCTGATCTATAACCGTCTCTGCGCCCAGGGCCAGCTTCCAGCTCTGAGTCAGTATTTGTGACCACTCCAGGCCAAAACGGCGGCGCGAGGCCGATTCAGCAAAGTCTGCCTGCTCGTTGTGCCACAGCGTGTCGTCGCTCTGGCTGTAGCTCAGCGCCACACTGCTCATACCGGCAAAAAAGTACTGACGCACGCCCAGGCTCAGCGCGTCGGAGCTGAAGTCGTCCCTGCTGGTCTGGCCCAGGGTAAACCACAACAGAGCGTTGTTTGCCAGCCAGTCTGCTCCAAGCTTGTAGTCGCTGCTTTCGCGGGAATAAGCCGTGGGCCGAGCAAGCTCTTCTATGGAGGCATCGGTAATGCTTTGCTGCCGATAATGGGCAAGCAGAGACACCTTCTGCATCACGCTTTTGCGCAGCATTACCGACGGGCCGGTCGCTCTCAGGCCGCCGCCATCGTAACTTTGGTAGAGAAGATCCAGCCGATCTTCCGGCAGGTTTGCCGCCCACAGGGACTGTACGTTTGCGCCAAGCAAAAAAACCGTCGCGGCCAGCCACCCTGGGTTAACAGCCACAGCGGCCTCCCAGGCAGCATTCTGCGCCTCGGGCGCCCTCGCGTGCCTGTTGCACCGTCTCTATGGCATGGGCTGCAACTGGGTTGCGCTCAAAGGCCATGATGGGGTCTGCAAAATGCACCTGTTGGTGCGGCTCAACCCAGGGGTTCCAGGTGACGCAGCCGGTGAGCGTTGCAGCAAGGCAGAGCAGAAGGCTGCGCAAGAGGTGGGAGGTTTTCATTTTGTTCACTGCGCCAGAAGTTTCTGAATGATGGACCGGTACTTGTCTTCCTCGCCGGGGCGGTAACCCTTGTGCATGTGTACCAGCTCGCCGCGTTTGTCGATGAAATAACTGGAGGGCACGGCGGTATTTTGATAGAGGTTGGCCACAGTACTCTGGCTGTCCAGTAGCACTGGAAAGGTCACCGGCGTCTGCTGCAGATATTCGCGGGCCTTACCGGACTGTTGGTCCAGGTTGATGCCCAACAGCACAAAGCCCTCATCCTTGAGGTCACTATACATTTGGCTCAGGGCCGGCATTTCCTGGCGGCAGGGGGCGCACCAGGTGGCCCAGAAGTTGATCATAACAACCTGCCCGCGCAGGTCCCGCAGGCGCACACTATTGCCGTCAACCGTCTGCAGCTCAAAATCCGGCGCCAGGTCGACTTCTGCCTCGGTGCAAGCCACCAGCGTTGGCAGCGTTATAAGTAGCCACAGAGCTGCGGTAAATACTTTGATCATGGTTGTCTCCACCCTTAAAAGAACAGCGTCAATCCAAGCTGCGCTTCCATGTTTTGTATTTGTTTGTCTTCGCCAAAAATTGCGTGGGTGAGGACATGATTGCGAACTTCCAATCGCAGCGACAGCCAATCCGTTGCTGCCATGCGAAAACCGCCGCCAAACAGGTACGTCAGGTGCTCGTTGTCGGCAAACAGGGTGTTGCCCGCCCCGGCCAGCAGATACAGATTGCTGTGAAAAGACCAACGGCTCAAGTGAATTTCCCCCGGCAGCAAATTGAAGCCCAGCACCAGGTTGTAGTACACCAGGTCGCGCTCGGTCTCGGTCAACAACCGGGTGCCACCCAGGTGTTCGATGCTGGATTCATCCAAAGTGGACGCACCGATGTTGAACTCGAAAAATACATCCTCGCTGATGTGCAGCGCCGCCCGCGCACCGAACACATCGTTGGTGCCAAAATCTTCAAACGCCATGACACCGGCGTAGAAGCCAAGCTCCAGGGTTTCGGCATCAATTTTGGCCTCCTGAATGACCCGTCGCTCCAGGTCCGGGCTGACGATGTCGTCCAGGATGTCGGCTTCCTGACCCGCATCTGCGGCAAAGAGGGAAGAGCACGTCAGCGCTAGACCTAGGGTTAAAACAAGACGCTGAAACCGGCTTTCCATTCTTCGACCTCTTGGTTGGACTCGTGGGTGGTGAGCACGGTGTGCTTGTTGTATTCCAGTCGTGCCAGCACCCGGTGGGTGATGTGAGCCAGCAGGCCGCCGCCCAGGGTAAAGGCGGTGTCCGTGCGGTCTTCCGACTGCATCAGATACGTTTGCGGCGAGGTGGTCAAGCTGCCTGCACCCAAACTGAAGAAGGGCGACACCCGCCACCGGGGAGCGGCTTGATGAACCAGCTGCAGGCCGGTAAGCGTGGTGTTGGTTCGCACACCGAATGCCTGCGAATATTTGAGCTCTGCAGAGATGTTGGATGTCAACTGGTACCCGAGGTAGGCGGTGTAAGCATTGATCCCCTCCATTTGACCACCCATAAGGCCCGCCTGCCAGCGGTGGTGGTTACCACCAATAGCAGGGCTGGCGAAATCCAGCGGCTTGCCGTCCAAATCCAAAAGGCTGTGCAGGTCGCGCTTGCGGGCCCAGCCGCTCTTGCCGTCCTGGGTTTCTACTTTGAACCAATTGTTGCGGCTTTTGGTAATGCGCAGTTGTTCGTGCTTCTCCACCGCATGAAAGCGGGGGAACCCCCGCCCGGGCTGGACGTAGAGCTCCACAAACGGAGCGCCGTTGATCACCGTGATGCCCAGATCGTTGGCGGGGAATTGAGACTGGGCGTTGGCAGCCATGCTTAGCAGCCAAAGGCAAAGCGCCGCCCCTGCGCGCGCGCGGCCTAGCATAGGAATTTGAGCTTATTAGTCATGTGCGTCCAATTCTGCCCCGGTTATCTATTGGGTAGGGCCTACGGGAAAAGGGGTATTGTAATACTGCCCGCCAATATCCAGCCACTCGGCAAGCAAACGCAGCTCATCCGCCGACAGGCGGCCTTGATGCGAGGCATTATTGGCAAAGAGCGCAAAGAAGCGCCCGCTGGCACGAGCCCCTTCAACGGATAACACTGCATTGGGACCGGATTGCACCGCTCCGGTTACGGTATCCTGTTCGTCGTCCGCCTGGCTCAGGTCAAATAACTGGGCGTAGGAGGTGACAAAGGGCTCGTGCGCCCGGGAGAGATCGCCGGTAAGCACCAGGTTGGCTGCAGGCTGAGTGGGATTGTGGCAGCTTACACAGGTGGCGTCTGCTACCTGGTTGCCAAACTCATCGCACTGGCGACGATCCGCCTGCCAAAGCGGCTGAATATGCTGCCGGTAGTTAATCACTGTGCGGCAGGATGCGTTCCAGCTGTTGGCAGTGGTGCATTCGGTGGGCGGACTCCACTGAGGCGCCTCAACCTCCAGGGGTTGGCAGTTGGAGGGGGTGTTGTTGATGGCGGCTTCTATCGCCTGATAGCGTAAGTGGATGGGGTCGCCCAAGGCGGCTCCGCGTTCGCTGTTGGTCCACTCGTCGGCAAAGGTGAGGTCCATGGTGGGTGCCCGCACGCCTATTGCTGCGGCGTAGTACTCCGCCATGGTTTGTCCTTGTTCAGGCAAAATCACCGCGTCTGCCAGGCGAGAGTTTGGAAAGGGCTCACCACCGACCGCGCCAAAGTTGCTGCTGGGAGCTTGCGCCTCTTCACGCCCATGCGGCTGCAGGCTGGCCGTGCTGTGACAGCCGCGGCAGTTGCGCTCTTCGCCGGCGCGCAGGCTGAGCCAAATGTCGTGTCGAGGGTTGATGCGCAGCCCGTCAGCGTCCAGCAAATCAAAGCTGAAGGCCACATCGGCAGGTATCTTGACTTTCACCGAGCCGTCCGGCTCAACCGGCACGTAACCCAGAATCTCGCGCATAAAACCCGCCGGTCCGATCACCTGCGGAACCACCGAGTCATCGACCGGCAGAGGCACCTGTTTGACCAGGCGCAAAAAACGGATAGGCCGCGCCTCGACCTGTGTCTGATTTGGGTCCGCCAGCGTGAGCAGGCCTTCGGGTGCGGTATCCACACCGTCCAGGTCGTAGACGCTGCGAATATGCAGTACACCAGCAGCTTCGGCCACCAAATCTGGCAGGGGTGTCGTCTCTGGCTGCCATACAACTTGAGCCGGGCGTGGTGCCAGCACCACGGCGTCGGTGTACATGGTGCCCTCCGGTGGAACCTGCACCGGCATTTGCGTCTGGTTGGCGCTGTCGTAAATCCACAAGCCAAACAGCGGCGGGGCCGGCTGCACACCTTCCTGGTTCAATAATGCCGGCGTGCAGGGGCGGGCCTCGGCGTCACCCGCAGTCAGCAGCCGACAGGGACTCCAACTCACCAGCAGCCGCTTGTTGTCTTCGCCGAGCGGGTACAAAGAGCTGTAGTTGCCGCCCGGGGAGACGGTCTGCCCGGTGGTATCGACGCTGCCTGCGGCCAAAGATGTTTGCGCCGGCCCGCTGGCCCCGGCGTTGTTGCGTACCGGCTGGTCGAGTTCGGTAAAATTTTGCGCATCAATGGCCACCAGGTCGCCGCCAAATTCGCTGCCAACCCGGGGGCGCAGGTTCACCGCCAGGCGGCCGTCGCCCAAAGGGAAGGGTGCGGCAAAGGTCGCCTCTGTCTGGTCAGTGCCGGTCAACTGGCTGTGGAAGCCGTAGTAGAGCTCGGCGCCGGTACCGTCCGGGTTGACGCGGTAAAGGCTTAGCTGGTCGTGTTGCGCCAGTGCGTCCCAGCGCAAATAGACGATGCGGCCGTCATCCAGTACGGCAGGAGCCAGGTCGTGGCTGGGATTGAAGGTGATCTGCTCAATGCTGTTCTTCCGGGTGTCCAGAACGTGTAAAGAGAAGCCCGGCCCCAGGTGCTGCTCATCCAGCGCTGTGAAGGCCTGTCTGCCTTCGGCTGCCAGAATCTGCTGACTGCGAACCTGGCGTGTGGAGGAGAACACCAGGCGGTGTTCGTCCAGGTAGCGTGGTGAAATGTCGTGGCCGGCGTCGGCCCGGGTGTCTGAGCCCAGCAAGCGGCGCGGCCTTGCTTGCGTGTCCAGGTCGTACTGCCAGAGGTTCCAGGTGCTGGGGCCGGTGGCCGGGTCCGTACGCAAGGCAAAAGCCAGCTTCCTGCCGCTCGGCGACACCGTCAAGTCTTTGACATCGTAGTCTCCGGCCACTAAACCGGCCGTGATTGCCGTGCCGGCCACGGAAGCGGCGGCGCGCTCCTTCAACACTATTCGGGCCGCGCCCTGAAAACTGCTGGGATCGCGTAGATCAACACTCGCAACCAGTGGGCGTTCCACATACGCAACGGGGTAGTCCACCGATAGCGGATTCGGCTGTTGTGCGTCCCTGGGTGAAAATCCGCCGCCCGCATCGCAGGCGAACAGCAGCACCACAAAACCGCTGCAAACGACCCGGCTGCAAGCTGCCCTCGCAACCGTTAAGCTTCTTGCCCTCATGCGGTGTTTCTCTCGTTCAGGTGTTCAGGATGGTTGGGGTGTCAGCGCACATACGCTCTAATTGGGCGTGGGGCTTGCCGTCGATCCGATTTGCCGGGCTGCGAGGCCAGCTCTTCCCGTCGGGGGCAGGGCCTCGGCTTGTTGCTCAAGAGTTCACCATTCACTGCAGTAGAGCACCTCATAAGTTAGCAGATATCGCCATATGGGACGCGTCTGCCCGGCGGTGCTCACCCCCGCATTTTGCAGAAAACCCAACCAAATTCAAGTTTAGCAGCCCGTTTCACGAAGGCGTCGCAAGCTGGAATGGTTCCTGCTAACTGGTTCCTGCTAAAGGTTCCTGGTATGGGTTCCTGGTATTGGTCCCTGCTGAAGCCAACCGGTGTAGCTTCTGCGGCCGCCACCGCTGTCGGGGCGGGCCTGCCGTCTGGCGGTGGGATGTCTCCCTGCGCTGTTTCAGCACCCATACTTGCTTAAACCCCTAACTCTTTCAGGTTAACTATACGGTTGACCAAGGTTTTGGGTATCGGTGACAGACATATTGCGGGGCCATTGCACCGATTGTGACGCAGGGTAAGCGGGCTGCAAGGGGGGCAGGCAAGACTCCGAGAGCCTGGGTTCGCAAGTTGGCTTTGCTGTTTGTCGGTGCTGCCAGCATTTTAGCGCGTGAGCAATGTTTTCGCGCCAAACGGGAACGTCAGACGAAAATGCATCTCTATATAGACATTGCCCATCCAGGCCAATCGCCAGGCGCCATTATCCACGAGGGGCGGCATCAGGGTTTGGCCGGCTGGATGTGGGCACTTGCCGTCGCACCATACCACCCAGAACTGGCGGCGTACATGGCTACAGACGACCTTCGCCAAATGGGAGGTCCCGTTTCTACCCAATGCAACCCCTCGGTGTCGCACCCTCGGGGGCAGTTCCTCCGTCCATACACTCGCCTTTCGAGGCCGTTTCATGCCCGTTTGCTTCGCACCCGCCCAACGCACGGGTTAACGAACGTTGATGGACGGCCGGTAACGGTGCCTGCCTGCAACGGGAGCCGGGGTGCAGGGGCGGGTGGCAGACAGAAACACGTTCTGAATCGAGATAGTCATCATGCTTTTTAGATTTTTTTGCACGAGTTAACAGGAAATACTGGCGCAGTAATCAACATGTTGGTTATTATGTCACCACCGATGTGTCATAGAGATGAGCAGTTCCATGAGCCAATCGATAGAAGCCTTACCCATACTTTTACAAAAAGCCCGTGAAGCCTCTGTGGCGCAAGTGCGTCAAACGCTGGCGGAATTTGACCTGACAGAGCAGCAGTGGCGGGTGATTCGCACGGCCTACGAATGCGGCGAGCTGAACGCGCAGGAGTTGGCCAGCCGCAGCGCCATTTTGGGGCCCAGCCTGTCGCGTATTCTCAACCGCCTGGAAGGCGACGGATTATTGACGCGCAAGACGGCCAAGAATGACCTGCGGGAGCTGACCATCAAACTCAGCGCCGCCGGCAAGCGCTTGCATAACAAAATTCAACCAATGGTGGCCAAGCATTACGACGAATTTGCCGTCAAGCTGGGGCCCCGCAAGTCCAAACAACTGGCGGAACTCCTGGAGTACGTCAGCAGTCTGGGCAGCGAAGCCTAAGTCGCCTCGCGGGCGCGCGTTGTACATCAGACGTCGCGCCCGCTCTCCTACCCCTTGCCACTTTGGCCTGCTAACATATCGCCTTTTGCGCGCACCGTTTGATGTAAGCGCCGGAATTTGCGGCCCACTTCAAGGTGCGTCAAGGGAGGCAAAGTTGAAAAAACTGGCAGGTAGATGGGCACTGGTAACCGGTTCCAGCCGAGGCATTGGCCAGCAGATAGCCTTGGGCCTGGCACGGCTGGGCTGCAATGTAATTGTTCACGGTCGTGACGCCGAACACTGTTCCGCGACTCTGGCACAGGTTGAAGCGTTGGGTGTAGAGGCAAAGGTGGCGGCCGGCAGTCTGGATTCGGCCGAGCAGGTGGACGCACTGATCAAAGACGTGCTGCGTCTGCGGCCTGAAGGCGTGGACATTCTTTACAATAACGCAGCCATCAATAATACGCCCACACCGGTTATGGATTTCACCGCCGCCGACTGGATGCATACCTTCCAGGTCAACGTATTTGCTCTGGTCAGCTTGAGCTCTGCGCTAGCCCCCCTTATGCAGGCAAGGGGCTGGGGGCGGATAATCAATCTCACCTCCGGCATTGCCGGGCAGCCGAATTTAGCCCCCTACAGTGCGTCCAAGGCGGCGGTTGACAAGTTTACCCAGGATTTTGCCTGTGAATTCAATGACCAGAACGTGCTGGTCAATCGCGTGGATCCTGGCTGGATACGCACGGATTTGGGCGGACCGGATGCGTGGGACGATGTGGAATCCACGGTGCCCGGCGTTTTGGTGCCGGCTTTGTTACCCGACCACGGCCCCAGTGGTCGATTCTACGCCGCTCAGGATTTCAAAGATTTGTGGAGCCTCTGAGTGGAGCTACTGCCGAATCGGATGCGGCTTCAAATGCTGGCCAAGTAAGCTGCGTAGATGTCTGCGTGTTTCGCAGTGTCGCCGTCTTACCGTACGCCACATCGCCTCAGATAGGTTGGGTCGTGGTGTAGTGTCTACGGGTTGCTCGCTTTTACAATACATGACTCTGCCCTTTTGCCCTTCGTGCCCAATGGTTCAGTCAAGCCGGCGCCTGAGGCGTCTGTTTTTTTGTTTCCCTGGCCGGCCTGGTAATTCACCGGTTATTTACTGTTTCGGCCCTGACTGTCGCTAGCATCTCATTTGCAGGCCAAACCGCAGCCGCGCTTGGGATTATGCAAAAGGCCGACCAGTTTCAAATTTCATGCGTTTTTTAGTGGCGGAAGCTACAGGTGGCGGCCCCGGAGCGCCACTTTGCGGGCATTCCGGCCCGACGATGTACTTGTTCATTGCTGTTGCGGAGGCGGAGGGCGGTCTGACCCGACAGGTTTTTGGCGGAAGCTATTGACAAATAGTGTCACTCATGGGTGACGTTTTTTGTAAACATTGCTGTTCAGCTTCACTGCAGCGGGTGTGGGCTTCAACTAAACTTTGGGGGCAGCGGATGTGAGCCGGTGGCCCGAACAGCTGCGGGTAACGCTGAACAGTTGCTCAGCGGTGATGGGCAATTGTGCCTCGACGGAGGCTCGCGGGCCTTAATCGAGATAGGGGGCAAAAAGTGCATAAGATTCTGGCATTGGTGTTGGCCTGCACTCTGACCTACGCTTTGAGCGACACCATCTATCCTCATGTGCCCTATGCTCTTGGCATTGGGCTGTCACTATTGCTGCTGATAGTGACCTATAAAGTCACCGCACATTATTTGGCGTCCCTGCGCGGCTGACTGCTCCTGTTCGCCTGCGTGAGCGGTCAATGCACTGGGCCGTCGGCGCCAAAAAGGGCCTGCAGGTCGGACTGTCCGAATTGGTATTGGCTGCCACAAAATTCACAGTTCACCTCAATCAGCTGCTGTTCCGCCAGTAAAGCAAAGGCGTCCGCTCTTCCCAGCGCCGTGAGGGCATTCAAGCTGCGCTCGGCCGAGCAACTGCAGGCAAAGGCCAGGGGGCGCGGCTCAAACAGACGCACCTCAAATTCGTGAAACAGCCGACCGAGGACCTCGCTGTGGGGAAGGGACAGCAGTTCATCTGCCGTTACGGTTGCCGCCAGCATCTCCGCCGTGGTCCAGGAGTCGGATTGCGACGGGTGATCAGCAGTGGCCGGTAGGGCCTGTAGCAGCAGGCCGGCGGCACATTCATCATTGGCAAATAGCCAGAGCCGGGTAGGCAACTGCTCGGACTGGGCAAAATAGGCGCTCAGGCAGTCCGCCAAAGAAGCTGACTCCAACGCCACTATGCCCTGATAGCGCTGGCCCTGATCCGGGTCTATGGTCAGGGTCAGTATGCCTGTGCCAACCGCATCCGCCAGGCGGGCGCCAGCCAGGTCGACCGTGGCCAAAGCCGCGTTGTCTTTCTTCTTGGCAATTCCCCGCAGCGTGTGGCCGTCTGTGGCTTCTGCCATGATCAAAGGCACCGGGCCATCGCCTCGCGCCTGCACGGTCAGAACGCCCTCAAACTTCAGGGTCTCTGCCAGCAGGCCCGCAGCCACCAGAAACTCGCCCAGCAAAGCCTGTTGCTCCAGCGGCAAATTTTGGTGGCCGGTAGCCTGCTGGTAAGTCTTGGACAGGGTGATGATCTCGCCGCGAATGTTGCACCCGTCAAGCACAAAGCGGTGAATTTGATCCAGGTTTCTATCGGTCATGATTGCTACAACGCGTCAGGTGGAAGGCGGGCCAAAGCGGCATTTTATACCGGTTTGGCCCCGACCCACAGGCCCAGGGCCAAAATAGCAGGCAATGATGGATTCAGCGGCCTTCAGGACTCTTTGCCCAGGCTGTTCACAAACTGATGAATCTGTCGCCGTTGTTTTCTGTCGGGCTTGCCCTCGGGTGCTGCATTCAGTGCGCCGGCAAGCTTGCGTTGGGCCGCCTTGCGCTCACGCTCGGCCAGGCTTCGCTGGGTTTCTTGATAAAGGCTGGCGGCTTCCACAGCGCCACGCCGCTGCTCGCTTAAGCCGGTGACCAGCACCTCGCGGTCGTCCCAGCCCTGGCGCAGCACTAAGGTCTCGCCCAGGTTTATATCCCGGCTGGCTTTGACACGCTGCCCCTCAATACGCACCTTGCCGCCCTCAATGGCTTGTTTGGCCAGGCTGCGGGTTTTGTAAAAGCGGGCGGCCCAAAGCCATTTGTCTATGCGAACTTTTTTCAGGTTGTTCATGGCTGTTTGAAATCCACCCCCGGCACAATCTCGTCAAAGTCGACTATATCAATGAATTCTCCGCTGGCGGTGGCGGGCTTTTGTGAGTCGGGCTGGGTAATACAGACCAGCTGACGAATGCCAAACGCTCGCGCCGCACGTAGTACCTGTAGATTGTCGTCAACAAAAAGGGTTCGATCTTTATCAAAGGGTTCTGCCAGGGCCAGGCAGCGCCAAAAGTCATCAACCTCTTTGGGGTAACTGAAGTCGTGGGAGGAAATGACCAGGTCTATCCAGCGGTCAATCTGGCTGATTTCCAGCTTGAGGTCCAAACCGCGCCGATGGGCGTTGGTAGCCAGTACAATTTTTTTCTGCTGGGCCTTCAAGAAAGTTAGGAATGCTTCGGTATGCGGTCGCAGGTGAATCTTGTGCTGCACCTCGCGTTTCAGCTCGGTGATGTCCATTTGCACCAGCTCTGACCAGTGGTCAAGGCAATACCACTGCAGGGTGCCCTGGTGTTGGGTGATCAGGCGGGTGAGGTGGGTTTGGGCCTCTGCGGGGTCCAGCCCGTGGTGCTCGGCGTAGCGATGGGGCAGGTGGGTCAGCCAGAAATAGTTGTCAAAGTGCAGATCCAGCAAGGTGCCGTCCATGTCCAGAAGCACAGTGTCAATCGTCTGCCAATCTATCATAGCCGCCCGTTTCCTGTTTTTAACAAGTATGCCCGCGAGGGCGGTATTTGGAAAGCTTGCGCTGCAGGGGGTAAATACTTAACATGAGAACCATGATTGCAGGGCTGCTCAATCTGTGCGAAGAGGCCGGTCAGGCCATTATGCACATCTACCACAATGCACAATCCATGCAGGTGCAGGCCAAGGCAGACCGGTCGCCGGTAACCAGTGCCGATCTGGCCGCTCATCGGCTCCTCGTGGCCGGGCTGGGCTGTTTGCAGCCGGGCGTACCAGTGGTGTCCGAAGAGGGCAGCCCAACCGCCTATGCGCAGCGCCGCCATTGGCGCCGCCACTGGCTGGTGGATCCGCTGGACGGCACCAGGGAGTTTTTGGCGCGCACCGGTGAGTTTGCCATTAGCCTCGCACTGGTCGAAGACCAGCAACCGGTGCTGGGAGTGCTTTATGCGCCGGTCAGCGGCAACGCCTATTGGGGCGGGCCGGCACTGGGCGCCTTTGCCCGGCGGGCGGGGCGAACCATGCCGCTGCAGGCCCGCACGGTAGAGTCCGTGCAAAGAAGCGGGCGGCCACTGCAGGCGCTGACCAGTCGCCACCGTGAAGACTCCCGGCTGGCTGATCTGCTGCTGCACATTGGCCGGCATATGGGCCCGGTTGATTACACACCGCTGGGCAGTGCGCTGAAGTTTGCCGCATTGGCAGCGGGCGAGGCGGATTTTTACCCGCGTCTGGGGCCCACTTGTGAATGGGACACCGCAGCAGGACAGGCCATTTTGCAGGCCGTGGGCGGGGCGGTTGTGGACCTCTCTGGCCGCCCCCTGAGTTACAACCGGGGAGACAATTTGCAGAATCCCGACTTCATCGCAGTGGCGGATTACGCTGCCTGGCGCGCATTGTTGGACCGGCCCTGGCGTGCCAAACCAGGACATTTCAGATGACTGGTCCGGTTGCAGCGTTGCGCCGTAACAGAGCAAAGCATTTTTATTCCAAATTCAGCCCCGTTTTCAATTTTGTAGTCTACGCTTTAG